>JAGAKG010000062.1 GCA_017625755.1 Clostridia bacterium
CCACCTGATTTTCTACTGCCGTGTTGACAATTTTATCAATTGCCCCTACCATGTCTGCGTTGAATTCACGCAAGGCAGGGTTTTGTTCAAGGTCGAGATAATAACGGGCATACGGAACGTGCGCCACCTCTCGCTTGAACGGTGTACTCATAACGAATATGCCGTCCTCGGTTGCCTTACTCGTAAGGAGCAATCCGTGGTACTCATCGTGTTCGCCCTCGTACATAAATTCTTCATTCCTGTCAATGAAAAGATGATCGCCGTGAGGGTTTTTCTTGAACTGATAAAACTGCTCACTCGGAAGTTCGATTATCTTTTCGGGGTAGCATAACCGTGTAGGGATATCATCGTTTTCGTAGTCAAAACAGATATTGATTCCTCTCATTTTATACCTCCGATTTCGAGCTTCGGGCATTCATCCTCATCGTGATACACGTCCTCGTCCACGATGTTTGCGCCGAGCATGGAGAGCATATTTTCTGCGTGATCCTCGGCACAGCATTCGGGTGCGTTGGCTGCATATACTGCCTGTTCCACGATGTCCTCGGCGGTGATCATGTCGGTGGCTTCGTCCACCTCTTTTTTGTGTTCTTCTTCTGCCGTAATCGTTTTGTCCGATTGCAGCCCCCTGATCTGACCTTCGATATCATCGTAATAGTCAAGAATAAAACAAAGCCCAAGCCTATCTTCCTCTCTTTGAACGAACGGAACACCGTCGTTGTAGTCATCCTGCAGTTTCTTTGCGAGAGAGTCGAGCGACGGGTAATATTCCTTTATCGCCCGATACAATTGCGCCTGCAGTTCCAATATTTTCTGTTCGTTGTTATCCACTTTCATCGTCCTCCTGTTCTGCATATTTATCTCGTATTTCCTGTACTGCTACGGTGAAATCCGAGGGGGTGATTGCCGTGCCGAATTCGGCGTTTACGGCAGATATAAGCTCCGTGTCCGTCTGCTCGGTTTCAAAGCAACCGACAAGGCGATCCACGAAGTTTTCCTCATCCGTTTTGTCAAAAAGTGCAAGCAGATAGATTGCCTGCGCTTCCTCCACCTTAAGCTGCGAGTAGCCCTCATCGAGCATAGATTCCTCTATGGCGGTGAGCGTAGATTCGCCCACCGTCTGTTGCTGTTCTATGAGGCTGTTGATATCGTCAAGCCCGAGGTCTATGCCACCCGAGAAAATTCCCATAATGGCGATGATCGGCATCATAATCAAGAAAATAATTCCGAGTACAATGCCTATCACCACCTTCCGTCCTTTCTTGTCGGATACGATGGCTACGGCTACCTTTTTCAAGATCGGTATAATCGGAACTGCCATCTTATCTGCCTCCGGCTTTACCGAATAACGCCGATTTGTATTCGGGCGCAATCACTTGGAGGAGGTATCGTTCGTTTCCGCATCGGTAGAGGCACGTTCCTCTCTCGGGCTGTCTTATCAGCTCAAACTCGCTCGGCTCTATCTGCAGAGCGTCGATATACTCCTGTTTGTTGACCTGTCCTGCGTTGAAAAGGAATTGATGCGTTGGGATCGAGAATAAGGGCTTCGTAAATTCACGGATGCTCGGAATTAGAAAATCATCGATATTCTGACTTGCCAGAATGACCGATGATTCCTTTTTACGCACACGCTTCATTGCATTGCGTATATATTCGATTGCCGTCATATTCGAGAGGAACAAGTAAAGCTCGTCAATGGATGCCGCCGTATTTCCTACGCCGAGCAATTGGTTGCTCATATAGGACAGAATATTAAAGAGCATTGCATCCTTGAGCCGCTTGTTCGTATCCATAAGCCCCTTGACTCCAAAGCATAAAAAGTCGCCGTCCGATACGTTGGTATGACCGTTGAAATACTTGCTTTCCGATCCTACGCACATGGAGTTGATCCCGAGGCATACCACTTGGAGCGTTTCCTCGGTGTAAAGGTATTTCCGTGTCTTATCGTAGGTCATATATTCTTCCTCGCAGAGCTTATAAAAGTCCTCCATCGTAGGATAATCGGTAGCCTTCATCACCGTATAATCGGTGGTGTCGGTGATGCCGAAACGGGCGTACAGCTTTGCAAGGAGTATTTCTATTGTGTCGATCTGCGTATCATCAAAATCCTTGTAGCAACGGAAGAAGTCTTTAAGGAAGGCGATGTGTTGTGACAGGCGAGTTACCTTTTTGAAGGCTTCGGGCGAGTCCTCGTCCGTATCCTCGGTGGTATCTGACCACGCCTTTGGCTCTAACGGGTTGATCTTGAATTCGCCCGAAAGGAAATCAATATAACAACCTCCGAGGTTTAGGCAGAGTTCCTCATATTCGCTCTCGGGATCGAGTACGATGACTCGCTTTCCTGACTCACGGATATTGGTCAGCAACAGCTTCATGAGGTAGGATTTGCCTTGGCCGCTGTTGCCGAGGATGAGGATGTTTGAGGTGGTTTTGTCCTCGGCTCTCCTGTCGAGATCCACGAGGATGTTCGTTCCGTATTTGTCGCGCCCGATATAAAGCCCATGCTCGTCCGTCTTACCCGAATAGTTAAACGGGAAGAGGTTGGCTGCCGAGCTTGCAGGGAGTACGCGCTCGTACTGTGTGCCGAACATATTAAAGCCTACGGGCATAACCGAAAGAAAGCCCTCGCGCTGTCGGAGCGTGAGCCTGTCAACCGATATCTTGGAGCGAGTAAGCTCCATCATCACCTCGGATTGCAATTCCTTGAGGTCATCGAGATTTTTCGCCTTTAATTCGATGAATACCGAGCAATGCAGAAGGCACTCTCGGTTTCTGCGGATGTTGGCGAGTAGCTCGATAACGTCCTGTAGGTTGCCTTCGGCTTCTACGCACTCGGTCACGTCGTTGCCACCCGATTTCATCTTGTTTTTACGCATAGCGTTCTGCACGATGCGCTTTTGTTCAATGGCTTCTACAAGCCTGTGATAAATACGGAGCGTTACGCCGTTACGGTCTGCAATCTTGGAGAGCAGAGCCTGTTCCTCGGTGGACGGTGGATATTCTTTGACCGCCCAGGCGCATCGGTAGCTATCGCCTACGATATAGTGGTCGGTCATAAATCTGACCGTGCCGGGCGATATGCAATCAAAGTAGTCTTTGGTGTTGCGTAGCTCTAATTTTTCGGGGGATAACTTTTTAGCCATCGTCCTCCACCTCCTGTCTTAATTTTTCAATGTCGAAATACTGTGCGCCGTCAAAATCGGGCAGATGCTCTCCGAGCATGGATGCATCAAAATAAAGAGCGAGAAACCGTTTGATCTCGCTCTTTTTCATCCTATGGCAATCAAAGCCTTGCTCGGCTATGATTTTCTGAATGCTGTTCGCACGCTCGAATACCTGTTGGGGCTTCATGTTTCGGCATCGCGCGGTAAACATAAACTGACGGGCTGTCGCCATCTCCATCTGTATGCTGTCAAGGAAGAGAATGTCCTTTTTGAGTATTCTCTTGACCTTCGGGTTGCGTTCCGCTTCCATACGCCCTATGAGGTATGCCTTGTTGTTGTCAAAGCATTGCGCCGAGTCGGTACATTGTATCTCAATGTCGGGGATTGCCGACAGCACGAGCATGAGCTGCCATATCTTCGTTTCCACGCTTGTCTGCGATAACACCGATATATTGGTCGGTGTTACGAGGTAGTATAAAAGCTCGCCCCTGTGGGTGACGATGCCGTAATCG
>JAGAKG010000063.1 GCA_017625755.1 Clostridia bacterium
CGAGTGGGAATAATAAACGAAAGTCGAAAAAGCCTTATATATCAAGGGTTTTCGGCACTCAAAGCGAGTTTTTGATACCGTTTTGATACCATTGGTATTATTCTCATAACAAATTCAATATAAGAGATAGCCTCTCTTGTTGAACCGCTTAAGTTCAGCAAGAGAGGCTATTTTTGTATTCTTTTAGGCTTTAGTTGTTCTGTTCGGGAAACAGCCTTCCATCCAAGCAACGTATTCCTCGACGGTGATTTTTCCGTCCGAACATTCATCGCGCTTGGCGAGAGCTTGGAACTTCCATTTCTTGAAGTCCGCTTCTTTGATCTGACGAGAACGTACACGAGCTGCATAACGCTTATAGTATTTACTGTAAATCGGGAGTGCAGGATTTTCAGCCGCTTTCGCCTTGTAGTTCTCTTGAGCTGCGAGATCTTGACAAGAACGTGTCTGACCTTCTGCAACTCGATCACAGTAGTTCGTATCGTAGTTACCCTTCATAATGAAGTATTTACCGCAACGTTTGCATTTTCTGAATCGGATATCTTGCTCAAGCATCTTTGTGAACTCCAATTCAAGGATTTCGTGAAGAGCACGGAATTCATATTTGAAAATCATAAAGTGAGGCATACGCAGATTCAGTTCCAACGTTTTTGGATCCATATTGTATTTTTCGGCAAACTCCATATGCTTGTCCGTCATATTGATGCCATTGCCGATTCGTTTGAATATTTGAACCGCAGGCAAGCCGTAAGGCATAACGGTGCCGCTACCGCCTCCGGTGCTGAAGCTCACAGTTTCCTTTCGTGAAAAGATGGCACCCCAATCGTTGACTCTCCTAAAAAGAAACCATCTTTCTGAAGGCGCCATATGCCCAAGGACTTCGGGATAGTAATTGTCATCAAAACAGAATTCAAGCATATCCAAGTACTCTTTTTGAAGCATACAGAGGTAGTCATAGTATGATTTTAAAGCTCGGAATTCCGATTGAGTGTCTTTAAACAATGGAGGACAAATCGTTGTATAAAGAGAGGCGTAGCCAATATCCTTCATCAGCAAAACTGTGCTTTGATAACGCAAATAATCTTCTACGATGATCTGAGTTCGATTGTAGATCTTTTCCGGGGCTCTTTCTTGAGTGGCTGTTTCATTGCTCTTGTCGGGTTTCTTTTCGCCAATGGCTTGATTAAGAGCAGAAATGAACGCTCGGAACTCCAAGGCTTTTTTTGCAGGTGTATGAAAGTCTGCGTAAATAAAATCGAGAATACCTTCACCATATTTTATCTTGACTCGCGCACCACTCAAAACGTTGTTGAGGGGGATGCGCTTGATGTCGGGATGATCCACATAAAAGTTATCTATCTCGTGATCAACCATTTCTCTTGAAAGGCAATATTTGCTTTCCAAAAGCTTGAGCATTTTCTCGTTGTATTCTAATTCTTCCAAACGCAGTTCTTCTCGTTCTTGGCGTTCTTCCTCGCTAATGATCTCTTCGTGAATCTCTCGACGATTTTTTTCGTCGGCTGCATATTCGTCCATATCCTCTTTCATATACCAATCTTCGTTGGCAGGGTCAACAAACAAAGTAAATTCACGTTCCTCGGGATTGAATCTCGCTTCGTTTATGAAATATGCATACGATACAGCACTATTACCATTTAACTTAGAATTCCGTTTTTCAATATCAGACATCTGATATTCGGAAAAGTCCAACTTCTTTTTAGCCATAACAACCTCTCAATTTTAGAAAATGCAAATCAAACTCATTTTAGACAATCAACATCACTCCAATAAACATTATACAATTCTATTGCAATTTTGTCAAGAGGCTTGTATAATATATTTGGACAATGTGAGATAGGCAAATCAAGATTATCCAAAAACCAAGAAAGGAGGCGGTTTTATGAAATTGAAACTATCGGGGAAAGGAGGTACGTTGAATGGAGAGAAAGCTTATGGTCACCGCAGTTGAGATCGTTTCTGATCTCGGAGTTTCCCGCGCTTACGCATATAACCTGATCAAGCGTCTGAATGCAGAACTTGAGGCAAAGGGTTATATCACGATTTCCGGCAAGGTTAGCCGCAAGTATTATGAAGAAAAAATCTACGGTATGCAGACAGAAATGAAAGGAGCGTAATAATGCCAGCTTACAAAGAAAAAGATGCCAAGACTTGGTACGTGTCCGTTCGCTACGAGGATTGGACGGGCAAGAAAACACGAAAGGTCAAGCGAGGTTTTGCAACCAAGCGCGAGGCTATTGAGTGGGAGAGAAAATTTCTGCTCAAGGAATATGCAAGCCTTGATATGACATTTGATTCCTTCTTAGAGCTTTACAAGGAAGATCTGAAGGACAGACTCAAGCTCAGCACTTGGATTATGAAAACAAGCGTGATCGACCAAAAGATCCTCCCCTATTTTAAAAACAAGCGTATGTGCGATATCAAGACGTCGGATGTGATTGCTTGGCAGAAGGAGATCATGGCATATAGGGATGAGGACGGCAACGCCTACACCCCCACCTACTTGAAAACGATCCACAATCAGCTCAGCGCGATATTCAATCACGCCGTTCGCTACTACGAGCTTGCAAGCAACCCTGCGGCAAAGGCAGGAAATATGGGCAAGGAAAAGACGAGAGAAATGCTCTTTTGGACAAAGGAAGAGTACACGAGCTTTGTCGAGGAGATTATGGACAAGCCTATTTCTTTCTACGCTTTCGAAATGCTTTATTGGTGCGGACTCCGTATGGGTGAGCTTCTCGCTCTGACACCGAGCGATTTTGATCTGAAGGAAGGTATCGTCCATATTACAAAATCCTATCAGAGAATTCACGGCCAGGACGTTATCACGGATCCCAAGACCGAGAAAAGCGTTCGCAATATCAAGATGCCCGATTTTCTTGTGGATGAGATTAAGGACTACCTTAACGCTTTGTATAGGTCATAAGTAAATCCATACTCTTGTTCTCCTTTCTTTCGTGATAGCGTTTTCTTATACACCATAAGAAAAAATTGACATACCCCTATAAAAGTGCGAAAAATACGCCCTTTCGGTATGTGTCTAAATCGAAGTGCCGAAAAATGCGTACTTTCTATATACACTATTAAGCGTTGCTTACAGCACCCTTGAAATTACGCCAATCTCCGTATTTTCATAGTGCGCCTAAATCAAAAATTGAAGTGTGCAACGCATTTTCGGCGTGGTATAATGGAGTAAAGAAAAACAGAAAAGGGCGCATATTATGAGAGGAATACTTGAAGAATTATGGTACGGCAATGTACACCCACAAGAACAATGCACGGACGGCAACAAGCGGATTAAACACTTGCTTGATCTTATGGGGCGTAATCGTGATGAACTCACCGCCACAATGACCGACAAGCAAAAGGAAATACTTGAAAAATACGAGGATTGCCTAAATGAAATGAACGGCGTTATAGAGTGTGAAATATTTGCTCACGCCTTTCGGCTCGGAGGTAAGATTATGCTTGAAACGGTTGGTACAGATACAGAGGAATATCTAATATAAGCAAAAAAATAACGGACGAAATCAATCGTCCGTTTTGCTATATAGATATGTGTTTTTAGGAGCGGCGCAAGCCGCTCTTTTTTTATGCCGTTTCGTTTTGAATGTTAATTTTCAAAAATGCCGGTGTGAGAAAGATCAAACAACTTGCTTATTTTTTATCGTCCGTCCGGCGTGAAATATGGGAAATACCCCCGCCTTGCTCTATGCGTTCAAGCTCGGTATCAATCAATCTGTTAATAAATGCGTTCACGCTTTCGCCGTTCGCCTGCGCCGCCGTCTGTATGCTTTCCTTTTTTCCTTTGGGGACGGTCAAGTTAATACGGTCATACGCTTGCTTGTTGTATTCGTTATTGTATTTGATTGCGGTTGATCTGTCTTTATAAGCCATAATAGCACCCCCTAATTATATACATCATTATAGCACACTTTGGAACATTGTGCAATGTACAAAATAAACAAATCGTCAAAAAGAGCATTGTGCAATGTGCCAATTGACGACCATTGCGCAATGTGCTATACTATAATCACGGCAAGGGCAAACGCCCACGCCGAATATATTAACAAAGGGGACAATAACAATGTCAACACACGAAATGGAAAGCAAGATCGCAAAGTTGCAAGAGTGGGAAACACTTGCAGAAGAAGCCAGAGCAGAAGCCGAAGCATTAAGGGACGAAATCAAAGCCGAAATGCTTGCAAGGGACACGGAAGAATTAGAAGCAGGGCGTTTTATTTGCCGTTGGACTTCTGTGTTAAGTAACAGATTTGATACTACATCATTTAAGAAAGAACACGCCGATATGTACAAGCAGTACATCAAACAGACGGCAAGCCGCCGCTTTAGTATTGCATAAAGAAAGTGCCTTGTATAAACCGCCGACCAAAGCAATCATACAAGACACTTGACCCACAACCGCAGGGGAGCGGGACAATAATATTATACACGCCCGCTCCCTTAAAATCAATATCAATATAATTGAAAGGGAGTAAATAACTATGAAACAAGTAACCAATATGTCAAGACTTGTCAACCAATTAGAGAAAATGTTTAGGGCATTAAACGCCGATATGTTCAACAATGCACTTGACACGCCCGTTATAACTGTAACGCCGTCAAGCCGATCATACGCACACTATACGCCGTGGGATGCTTGGAGTGCCGGAGATACACAAAAGCGTGAAATCAATATAGCAAGCGGAACACTAAACAGACCGCTTGAAGCTATCACCGCTTCATTGCTTCACGAAATGGTACATATGTACAATGATACCATACTGAACATTCAAGACACATCAAGGAACGGAACATATCACAACAAAGCATTTGCAACCGCTTGTAGAGATCACGGGTTGATATGCACCAAAACAGAAAAATACGGGTGGTCGCATACAGAGCCGGACGATACCCTGCTTGAATGGCTGTTAAACCATAACGAGCTACGGGAAATAGAAATGTGCCGAAATGATATAGGATATATGTCTGTTGGTGTTGGCGCACATTCCGCAAGCGGTGGTATTCAAATCACCACAACCGCAAAAGGCAATAGCCGCCGTTATATCTGCCCTTGCTGTCATACGATAGTTAGAGCAACGCGCACAGTAAACATTGTATGCGGTGATTGCGCCGTGAAAATGATAGAGGGGTGATGTGCAATGCTGAACGATACAGAAACTTGCATTGTGATTTTCTTACTTTTGATATTGTCCGCAGTTTTGCCGATAGTTGCAGGGGTGATATTCTTTATTCTTGCATACAAGCGGATTATATAAAAGTCAACGAGGGGCGGCAGGGTTAGTCCCTGCCCCTCTCACACAGTACCAAAACTGACCTATTTCACGATTGTACCAAAAGCGCAGACGGCGCAAGGCGTTTTTGCCTTATCACAGCGTACCAAATCAGACGGTCGTTAAATTTGAACACAGAAAGGAATATAACCAATGACAATATACGGATATGCACGAATTTCCACGCCTAAACAAAGCATTGACAGACAGATACGAAATATAAAAACGGCGTACCCTAAAGCGATCATTTTACAAGACGAGTTTACGGGTACGAAACTATCCCGCCCTAATTTTGATAAATTGCTAAAAATCGTAGTTGAGGGGGATATGATAGTTTTTGACTCTGTGTCAAGAATGTCCCGTAACGCCGCTGACGGCTTTGCGGTATATCAAGAGCTTTACAATAGGGGCGTAGAGCTTGTTTTCCTTAAAGAGCCGCAAATCAATACACAGACCTATAAAAAGGCGGTAGCAAGCTCTGTGAAGCTCACGGGGACGGCTGTGGATTATATTTTAGAGGGTATCAATAAATATCTAATGGAATTAGCCAAAGAGCAAATAAGGATAGCATTTGAGCAAGCGGAAAAAGAGGTAACAGACCTACACCAACGCACCAAAGAGGGCATTATAACCGCTCGGCTGAACGGAAAGCAGATAGGACAACAAAAGGGCGCAAAGCTCACCACCAAAAAGAGCATAGCGGCAAAAGAGATTATCCGCATACATTTAATTGATTTTGGCGGATCTCTAAACAACGCCGAATGTCAACGCCTTGCCGGAATATCCCGAAACAGTTTTTATAAGTACAAGCAAGAGCTTGTTTTGGAGCAAGGGCAGTTTTGAATATTATTATTCAACAAAGCAAATAGACCGCCATTGCTGACGGTCTATTGCTATTATGTATTTGATTGTATGCTTGAAAAGTCGGTTAATATCCTGCGCCCTCGATCATTTCTGCCCCTGCCATATGGCGTGCAAGTTTGATTAAGTCCCTGCCATCAACATTGCTATCCTTGTTTACATCTGCTCCGTATGTGTTGATCTCCGTTTCCAAATAAACCAAATAACGAGCAAGCTTAACAACATCAGCACTATCAACAGAAAGATCGTTATTGACATCGGCGAGAAGATAGCGAAATATTGTGATTTCCCCCGCCTCCACTTGCAGGGGAATACGGGAGCCGTTTTCATCGCAAATATCGTTTTCGTTAAAAAGGAGCGTAACGGGATATTTGCCCTCTCTTGCTCCCTCTTTAACAACAAAGGTTAAAGTGAAAACGGGTTCTTGTCCGACAGCCATATTTTGAGGGTGATACCAAATAAATTTAGGGTTGGTGGGATTTTCGTTGTATATAAAGCTACCGCCCGATATGCCACACTCAACATTAACCAACTCTAAAGCGGTAAAATCAAAATCGGGAGTAAAGGTCAAGCAAGCAAATTCTTCCTCAGAATTGATATAAAAGGGGATTTCAACCGTTTCTCCGGCTTTTGCTCTTGCGTTGTAGGCATAAACATAAACATCACCTTCCGCAGCAGAAGCGGACACGGAGCAAACGCTGACAAGCGTTGTCATAAGGCATACAGCCATTAAGAGTGATAATATTCTTTTTTTCATAGATATGTACCTCATTTCTTTTTGTTTTCCATAAATACATTAACCATTTCGCATACTGCGGCGGCTTCCCGCTCCGATAGACCCGATATATCCAAATACCGTTTACTATCAATACATAATAGATAGTCGGTTGTAACGCCGTATAACAGCGCAAGGCGTATCAGTATATCATAAGACGGTTGCCGTATATCCGTTTCGTATGCACTTATAACGGCACGGGTAACACCCACATATTGAGCAACTTGCGCTTGTGTTAGATTTTTATTTATGCGCAATTCTTTCAAGCGCACAGACAAGCATACAATCATAAACATCACCTCTTTATATAATTTTACCAAGAGTGATGTTTCCCATAGAAACATTGGTGATTTATTTCGTTGCTTTTCGTGAAAAAACGAAAAAAGTTGCTGATTGTAGGTATAATTGTTTCTGTCAGTTGCTTTATTCACAATTTTATGTTATAATTACTTAAAATAAATCGTCAGTAGGAGCGGCACAAATGAAAAAATTATTTGTACTGTTATTAGCGGTTGTAATGCTGTTTTCATTTTCCGCTTGTAATAATGATAATCAAAAAGAGAATAACAACGATAAACAATCTATTTCGGATTATATGGGAGAATGGAAAGCAAACTCCCTTAAATCTCGTTTTGATAATGAGATAACATATCAAGTTGCAACAATCACTTTGCAAGAGGACGGCACTTGTATCTATAAGGGTGAAAGCGCAAAATGGGAATATATTGCCGATCTAAATCAATTCATTTTTACGCTTGATAAAAACGGCGTAAGCGGTGTTTTGGAAATTGCAGACGAAAACGGAAAGACCGTCTTAAAGTATGATACAGAGATATACTACAGACCCGCTGATTTTGTTGCCAAAGACAAAGAATATGTTGATAATGGCGGCGTAAACACAGACGATACGCAGACAACACATACCAATTCCAAAGAAATTACTATAACGCTTGATAATTGGAACGATTATTTTGATGTGATAGAGTACCCCTATTGGAAAGAGAATGCCTTTGGGGAAATTGATGATCTTGCTGTTTGGTGGGGTATCTCTCTTAAAGAAGAATACTATTCTCTCATTGACATAGAAAAAGAGCAAAGCGTTGCCTTTGAATTGTCGGGTAAGTATAACAATTACGGTATTCAAGTTGATACAAGCCAAAAGCAATATGCCTATACGGATTTGATATATGCGGACGGTGAAGAAAGCGTTAAGGAAACTACCACCTATGATTTTTTAGGTCAGTATAACTCCGAAACAAAAGAATATAGTTTTCTGCGTGTATGGAGTTCCGGCATTGGTGAAGCAGAGAAAGACGGAGAAATGATCGAAGCGATATATCGTTATTATGATATTTCCGTTTTAAGAGCAGAGGGTAAAATATACTTGTTAGAGCAATAAAAAATGATTACTCGGACAGAGTATGGAAACCTCGCAATTATCCCTCTCAAAAAGGGCAAAAAAACGCCGTTTTTTGATGTTGTTCGGATAGCAGGTTGAAAATATAAACTACCCCGTGAAACACACGAAAAACAGCTTTTTTATGGCGTACCAAAATCGTACCAATATTTTTGAGAGCCAAATTTTTGTGAGATTTTAGGCGCAAAAAATGAGAATAAATAGACTAAATAGACCCATAAAAACCATTGATAAAATAATCAATCTTGAGTGGGAATAATATCAACACCTCTCTCCCCATCATATCTTATAATACGGATATTATCCTTGCCGATTGCATAAAATTATCTATCCGATAAAAATTCCTTTGTTATAACCTTAAATTTCCTTAAATGGCATAATTTTTTTACAATTTGTTAAAAAAATTAATTATTATGCTTGACACGGCAAATTAAATGTGTTATAATGTCGTAAACAATCATAGAGAAGTGTTTTTTCTGCCAAAAAACGCAGAAAATCCCTCCTGTTGGTTGTATCTTATGAAATTGCTTTCAATTTTAGAAAGTAAAATATATTAATCACTTCTTTGGAGGATGAAAAAATGGAAGAAACCACCACCACGAATGTTGAAACAAAATTCTGTAAGGAATGTGGTCAGAAGATCGCTGCTAAGGCGGTTGTTTGCCCTCACTGCGGATGCCAGGTTGAAAACCTTGACAACTCTGCTGCAGGAGCTGCTCCTCAGATCGTTATCAACAATAGCAACAGCAATGAGAACGCAAATGTCAATGCTACTCCTGCAGTAACAGGTAACGCAAAGAACAAGTGGGTTGCATTCTTGCTCTGCTTCCTGCTCGGCGCATTCGGCGCTCACAAATTCTATGAAGGAAAGATCGGAATGGGTATCATCTATCTCCTTACCGGAGGTCTCTGCGGTATCGGTGTTATAGTTGACCTTATAATGATCCTTCTTAAGCCCAACCCCTACTACTGCTAATTGTGAGTCATTAAAGCCGAATTCAACCTAACAACCAACTCAGATAGGAGAACAAAATGAAGGTAGAGTTTAATGGCAACGGTTTTTCTGCCAATATGGGTGGAAACAACTCCACTAGTAATAACGGTCACGCACAATCTGAACAGGTTGTACGCGAAATATTGGAAAAAAAGCCGATCAAAAACTTTTTACCCTTGGTATTAGGCATAATAGCTCTGGTAATAGCACTCGTGTTGATTCCCTTTGGATTGATTGCTACTACCGCTACCACTTCTGGAACGAGTACATTCTTGTTTGAGCTTTTTGATTTGAGTCAGGCAAGCTTCGTAATGGCGTACATATTCATGATATTAATTGTCGCGTTGATTTCTTGTACGCTTGGGATTATCGCTTGTGTCGTTTATGCCAAGAGTGATAAAAAGGGCGTAGCAATGGCAGGCTTGGCAGTGTCAATACTTTCTTTTGTCGTTGTCGCAATGGGAATAACATATAATATTATTGCGATCGTATTGAATATGCTTTAAGCTTTCTAAAGCTATTATAAACAAAAGCACCTCGTTTGTTGAGGTGCTTTTGTTTTGAAACTTCTTGATATTCAGGAGAGAACTATGTATTCACGCGTTTATGTGGAAATAACTAACATCTGCAATATGAATTGTTCGTTTTGTCACGGGCACTCGCGCGCGCCGAGAAGAATGACTAAAGAGGAATTTTCGCTTATACTCGACAAGCTCGCGGGTCATACGAATTATATATATTATCACCTTATGGGCGAGCCGCTGACTCACCCCGAGCTGCCCTCTTTTCTGCAAATGGCAAAGGAAAGTGGGTTCAAATCCATAATAACGACAAACGGAACGCTCCTCGCAAAGCGTGGAGATGAGCTTATCCGCGCGGGGCTTCACAAGGTAAATCTGTCGCTGCACAGCTTTGAGAACGGCTCGGACGCCGACTTTGAAGCTTATATAAAAGGTACGGCGGATTTTGCAGACGCCGCGGCGCAGGCGGGCGTGATAGTCGTATTCAGGCTTTGGAACAAGGGATATGACTGCGGCAAAAACGCCAGAATAATTGAGCTTTTGCGCTCCCGACTTGGCGGCGACTGGGCAGAAAACGCAAGAGGCATCAGAATTCGCGACAGACTCTATCTCGAATGGGGCGAGCGCTTCGGGTGGCCCGACAGAGAGGCACCCGTTCAGGGCGACGAGGTCTTCTGCTACGGTATGCGCGACCATTTCGGCATACTTTGCGACGGCTCGATAGTCCCCTGCTGCCTTGACAGCGACGGAGTAATAACGCTTGGAAACATTTTCACCGACGATATAGAAGCAGTTCTCTGCTCCGACCGCGCAACGGCGATAAAGCAGGGCTTTGAGCGACGCCACGCCGCCGAGGAGCTATGTCGCAGATGCGCCTACGCGCAAAGGTTTGTGTGACTCCAACCTATAACAAAGTTCATAAATTTAAAAGAATGGGCTGATTCCTTCAGGCAGAACAAAAACTCAAGTTCTGAAGTTTAATGAATCAGTCCTTTGCCTTATATTACTTGCCAAAAGCTCTTGAATTTTTTTGCTATATATGATATAATGAATAGAATTATAAAATCTGACGCGGTACGGGCGTATCGCGCGAGCTCAAAAAACTGCCTTTTGGCGGACAAGGAGAAAAACAATGGACAACAAAAACACCGAATTCAAGCCGTATATTCCCGCGGGAAAGATTACCCCAGAATTTACGATAACCTCGATAATTATGGGCATTCTCCTCGCGATAATATTCGGCGCGGCAAACGCTTATCTCGGTCTGAGAGTAGGTATGACTGTATCGGCTTCAATTCCAGCCGCAGTTATCGCAATGGGAGTTATTCGGGTTATAATGAGAAAGAACTCGATACTTGAAAGCAATATAGTACAAACGATTGGCTCTGCGGGCGAGTCGCTTGCGGCAGGCGCTATATTCACTCTCCCCACCCTCTTTCTCTGGGCATCCGAGGGACTTATGGATAAGCCCAATCTGCTTGAGATAACGCTTATCGCCCTGCTCGGTGGTCTGCTCGGCGTATTCTTTATGGTACCTCTCCGCAACGCGCTTATAGTCAAGGAGCACGGCGTACTTCCCTATCCCGAGGGCACGGCTTGCGCCGAGGTTCTTCTTGCGGGCGAGAAGGGCGGTGCCAACGCTTCTACGGTTTTCGCGGGTATGGGCTTTGCGGCAGCATTCAAGTTCATAATCGACGGAATCAAGGCAGTCCCCGGTGAGGTATCTCTCAAAATCAAGGGATTTTCTGGCGAGATCGGTACACAGATCTACCCCGCTGTAATGAGCGTGGGTTACATCTGCGGACCGCGTATCTCCTCATATATGTTCGCGGGCGGCGTACTTAGCTGGCTCGTACTTATTCCGCTTATAGTTCTTTTCGGCGGAAGTATCGTTATGTACCCCGAAGCGACAAAAACTATCGGCGAGCTGTTCGAGGCAGGCGGAGCGAGCGCGATCTGGAGCTCGTATATCCGTTACATAGGCGCGGGCGCTCTTGCGGCGGGCGGAATTATCAGCCTTATCAAGTCGCTCCCCCTTATTATCCGCACTTTCGGCGGCGCTCTTAAGGGTATGGCTTCCTCGACCACTATCGCACCCGAGAGAACCTCTAAGGACCTCAATATGAAGTTCGTTATCGTTGCCATTGCAACGCTCACACTTGCCGTGTGGCTCGTTCCCGCGGTTCCCGTATCATTCCTCGGAGCTATTATCGTAGTCGTTTTCGGATTCTTCTTCGCAACCGTTTCCTCGCGAATGGTCGGACTCGTCGGAAGCAGCAACAACCCCGTGTCGGGAATGGCAATCGCAACACTTCTTATCGCAACTCTTATTCTGAAATTCACAGGCTCCGACGGTGCCGCAGGAATGAAGGCGGCTATCGCTATCGGCTCGATAATCTGTATCGTAGCGGCGATATCGGGAGATACCTCTCAGGACCTCAAAACGGGTTATCTCCTCGGAGCGACACCCAAAAAGCAGCAGATTGGCGAGATAATTGGCGTTTGCGCGGCGGCGCTCGCTATCGGCGGAACGCTTTACCTGCTTGACAGCGCGTGGGGCTTTGGCTCTCAGGAGCTTGCCGCTCCTCAGGCAACCCTTATGAAGATGATAGTTGAGGGCGTTATGAACGCCGAGCTTCCCTGGAATCTCGTATTCATTGGAGCGGCTATCGCCGTCGTCGTTGAGATTATCGGCATACCCGTTCTCCCCTTCGCCATAGGAATCTATCTCCCCGTTCACCTCAATGCTTGTATTATGGTAGGCGGTCTTGTCCGTCTTGTATTCGACAAGATGAAGTGTTCCGAGGATAAGAGGAAAAAGGCAACCGAGAACGGAATACTTTTCTGCTCGGGAATGATTGCGGGCGAGGGACTCGTTGGTATTCTCCTTGCAATCTTTGCGATATTCGGGCTCGACAAGTTCATTGACCTCTCAGGCAAGCTTGGTCTGCCCCCCGTAGTCTCCTCGATAGGAAGCATCATAGTCTTTGGACTTATAATCCTCAGTCTCCTGAAATTCTCTATCTGGAAAAAGAATAAAAAGGACGATATCAAATGAAAAAGAAGGTAGCCGAAAATTATCTTGAAAAAACTCCATTTCGCGCGGAGCATATAAAATGGTCGGCGGACGAGGACGGCAAGGTAACGCTTGATATTGAAAACAAAGGATTTTTTAACCGAATTGCGCAAAAGCTCTTGGGAAAGCCCCGCGTATCTCACATACATCTCGATGCCATCGGAAGCTTCGTTTGGCCTCTGATTGACGGCGAGCAGACTATTATGGATATCGGCGAGATAGTCGAGCGAGAGCTTGGCGAGCGAGCGCACCCCACATATGAGCGTCTCGCGAAATTCTTTCAGATTCTTGACAGCTACGGATTTGTTAAGTGGAAGGATAATTGAATACAAAAAAGGGGCTGATTCCTTCAGCCCCTTTTAACACCTTATTTTATAATTTAAGCAATGCTCGCTTGGCACTTTCGTCTCCCCCGGCTGCCGCTTTCTGCCACCATTCGACTGCCTTGGCATGGCTCTTAGGCACCCCGCGACCTTCGTCATAAAGTACGCCGAGATTATATTGAGCTTCCGGATTTCCCTGCTCCGCCGCTTTTCTATACCACTGGGCAGCTTTGGCAGAATCCTGCGGTACGCCGTGACCTTTCGAATAACACCAACCAAGCCTTGCTTGACCGCCCGCATCTCCTTGCTCCGCTGCCTTTCGAGACCATTCTACCGCCTTGGCGTAATTCTGAGGCACACCGTAGCCGTTGTAATAACAATTGCCGATGTTACATTGCGCCGTCGAGCTTCCCTGATTTGCCGCCTTTAGATACCATTCATACGCCTTGGAATAATCCTGCGGTACGCCCAGACCGTTATAATAACAGTAAGCAAGCTCACATTGCGCATCTACATACCCCTGCTCTGCCGCCTTTTGATACCACTCTACTACCTTGGCATAATTTTTCGGTACACCGTGACCGTTTTCATAGCACCCAGCAAGTCTAAATTGCGCTCTCGCGTATCCCTGTCCTGCTGCCTTTTGATACCATTCTACTGCCTTGGCATAATTTCTCGGCACACCGCGACCGTTTTCATAGCACCAAGCAAGGCAACATTGTCCTTCCTCGTTTCCCTGCTCAGCCGACTTTTGATACCACTCTGTGGCTTTGGCATAATCCTTTGGTACGCCCTGACCAAACTCATAACACACGCCAAGTTTACATTGCGCTCTCGCGTGTCCCTGCGCAGCTGCCTTTTGATACCATTCTACGGCTTTGGCGTAATCCTTGGACACACCGCGACCGTTATAATAACATTTTGCAAGACTGTATTGAGCCTCGTCAAACCCCTTCTCTGCGGATTTTCGATACAGCTCCACCGCTTTGGCGTAGTTTTGCGGTACACCGTGACCGTATTCGTAGAACTGACCAAGGTCATATTGTGCAACCGCATTACCCTGCTCTGCCGACTTTTGACACCACTCTACCGCTTTGCCGTAATCCTGTGGCACGCCGTGACCGTTATAATAAAACCAACCAAGATTAGATTGCGCTCTCGCATCTCCCTGAGCCGCCAGCTTTTTATATATCTCTGCCGCCTTGGCGTAATCTCGCGGTATACCGCGGCCGTTGTAATAACATGCGCCAAGATTATATTGAGCCTCTGTATTTCCCTGAGCCGCCGCCTTTTGATACCACTCTGCGGCTTTGGCATAATTCTGAGGTAGAACACGACCGTTGTCATAACATCTGCCAAGATTATACTGGGCTACCGCATTTCCTTGCTCTGCCGACCTCTGATACAGCTCTGCGGCTTTGGCATAGTTTTGCGGTACTCCGTAACCGTTTTCATAATACCATGCGAGATTACATTGCGCTCTTGCGTTTCCCTGAGCCGCCGACTTTTCCCACCACTGGGCGGCTTTGGCGTTATTTTTAGGAACGCCAAAGCCCTTTGAATAACACTCGCCAAGAATATATTGCGCCTCTGAATTTCCCTGTTCCGCCGATTTTTGATACCACTCTGCCGCCTTGGCGTGATTTTGCGATACGCCGCACCCATTTGAATAACATCTTCCAAGATTATATTGCGCTATCGCATTTCCACTCTCCGCCGCCTTTTGCCACCACTGAGCAGCTTTGGCGTAATCTTGAGAAACGCCACGACCGTTGCAATAACAGTATCCAAGACTATTTTGCGAGCCCGAATTACCCTGCTCTGCCGCCTTTTGATACCATTCTACTGCTTTAGCGTAATTTTGCGGTACGCCGATACCGTTTTCGTAACATGCCCCAAGCATACCCTGCGCTTTCGCATTTCCCCCCTCTGCCAGACTTAAAAATATTTCAACGGCTTTGGGGTAGTTCTTTTGTTTATAATATTTAATTCCATCTTCAATAAGCTCGTCAGCCGTTTTATTTGTACCATTCGAAGAGTAAGAAGATGAACGATTTTCCATAATTTGTTTCTCCTTAAAAGAATAAGATTCCCACACTCATTTTACCATATAATTAATCTTCTGTCAACCAAAACACGCACCGCTCCCAAAAAGCAAAGCATATCCTTCGGTCACCCGACGGATATGCTTTTACTTTTATTTGTTTTTCTGTTTCTTCTTAAGCAAAAGTCTCTCAAAGACCTTAACTATCTCAACCAAAGGAATTATGAGGAAGGCAAGACCGAGAGCTATGAAATACTCCTTAAGGTCTATATGCTCAAACTCAAACGCGTTTGCCATAAAGGGAATATAGATAACCGCCGTTGTGAGAAGCAGAGCAAGCGCACCTGCGCCCCAGAGCATAATATTCTGCGTCTTGAGGGTGAATAGCGAGCCGTGGCGGCTTCTCATATTGAACGCCTGGAAAATCTCTGCCATCGACATCGTGAGGAACGCCATCGTAATTCCGTCGGGGCTTTCGGTTATCTCCCAGACACCCGCTTCAATATAGTGTCCTATAAAGTACGCCGCAAGTGTGAGAATTGAAACGAGTATACCCTGATATACAACGCCCGAGAGAAGTCCGTCGGCAAATATTCCCTCCTTGGGGTCTCTGGGCGGAACTGTCATAGCGTCCTTCTCGGACTTTTCCATACCGAGCGCAAGCGCGGGCAGACTGTCTGTGATAAGGTTTATCCAGAGGATATGCGCGGGCTTCAGTATCGTAAATCCGAACATCGTGGCAACGAATATGCTTATAACCTCGCTGAGGTTAGAGGAAAGCAGGAACTGTATCGCCTTCTTGATATTCGCGTATATACGGCGACCTTCCTCAACCGCGCCTACTATCGTTGCGAAGTTATCGTCGGCAAGTATCATATCGGCAACATTCTTGGTAACATCGGTTCCCGTGATACCCATACCGACACCGATATCCGAGCTCTTTATACTCGGCGCGTCGTTCACTCCGTCTCCCGTCATAGCGCATATCTTTCCGTGAGCCTTCCAAGCCTTGACTATTCTGACCTTGTGCTCGGGCTGAACACGCGCGTATACCGAATAATTCTCAATGACCGCCTCAAGCTCCTCGTCGCTCATAGCCTCAACATCGGCTCCCGTGAGCGCGCCCTCGGCGCTCTCAAGTATCTGAAGCTGCTTCGCTATTGCAACAGCGGTATCCTTGTGGTCGCCCGTTATCATAACGACTCTTATTCCCGCAATATGACATTGAGCGACCGCATCCCTGACCTCGGGGCGTATCGGGTCTATCATACCCACAAGACCGATATAAACAAGCTCTCTCTCAAGTGCCTCGGGAGAGGTGTCCTCGGGAATAGAATCATATCTTCTCATAGCTCCGCCAAGCACGCGGAGCGCGTCGTCAGCCATCTGCTTGTTCTGCGCGAGAATATTCGCTCTGTCCTCGTCGGTAAGCTCTCTTATTCCCTCGCCCGTATAGATAAACGAGCATCTTTTCAGCACCTCGTCGGGTGCGCCCTTAGTGAACTGAATATATCCGTCGCTATCCTTGTGAATAGTCGACATCATCTTTCTCATAGAGTCAAAGGGAGCCTCGGCTACTCTGGGGTAATCCTTTTTCAGCTTGCGCTTATTCAGCTTTCTATCAAGCGCGAAGGAGACGAGCGCGTTCTCGGTGGGCTCACCTATAACCACACCGTCCTCGCCAACCTCGGAATCTGTGCAGAGCGCCATTCCCCTTGCAAGAAGGTCATCGTCGGCGCTATATGATTTTACAACCGTCATCTTGTTCTGCGTGAGCGTTCCCGTCTTATCAGAGCATATCACCTGAGTACAGCCAAGTGTCTCAACCGCTGTAAGACGGCGTATGACGGCGTTTCTCGCCGACATTTTGGTAACACCCATAGAGAGCACGATAGTCACGACCGCCGCAAGTCCCTCGGGTATCGCCGCAACCGCAAGGCTGACCGCAAGCATAAATGTATCTATCATTACAGATGTGTTTATCTCTCCTGCCTTTATGATACCCGCGGCAAAGATAACGACGCAGATGCCAAGAACAGCGATAGTCAATATACGGCTGAGCTGAGAGAGCTTACGCTGAAGGGGCGTTGCCTCGTCCTCCGCCTGAGCGAGCGCGTCGGCTATCTTACCCATCTCGGTATCCATACCGCAGGCGCAGACGACCGCCTTGCCTCGTCCGTAAACAACGGTGCTTCCCATATATATCATATTCTTTCTGTCTCCGAGCGGAACATCAGAAACGCCGCCCGCGAGCGCCGCATTGGTCTTTATAACAGGCACAGACTCTCCCGTCAGCGCAGCTTCCTCGACCTTCATAGACGCGCACTCGATAATTCTCGCGTCCGCGGGAACCGCATCTCCCGCCTCAAGCACGATTATGTCTCCAACCACGAGGTCCTCACTCTTTATCGTCATAAGATTTCCGTCTCTTATGACCTTTGAGGTCGCCGAGGTCATTTCCTTCAGAGCGTCAATGGCTTTTTCCGCCTTACTCTCCTGAAATACGCCGAGAACCGCGTTGAGAACGACCACGAAAAGTATTATAAACACATCGGTGGGCGCCTCGTGCTCATAAACCGCCGTAATTGCCGAGAGAACCGCCGCAACCAGAAGCACGATTATCATCGGGTCTGCAAACTGGGAGAGGAATTTCTTTATAATTCCGTCCTTCTTTGCCTCGATAAGCTTGTTTTTTCCGTTCTTTTCAAGTCGGGACTGCGCCTCTGCGGCAGACAGACCGTTCTCGTCAGCACCAAGCTTTCGAAGTACATTTTCTTTTTCTTCAAGATAATGTTTCATAGCTTTCCTTTCTTCCGTTCGGAATATTACTATTTTATGAAAAAAACGAGACTCATATACTTCAGTCGTATATGAGTCTCGTAAATTAAGATAAGCCAGACCTTTCGGCCATGAATGTTGACTTATCACACTTTCGTGCAAACTACTCCCTCACGGTATATAAATATTACCACAATCTTCCTTTTTTGTCAAGCAAATTAAGAAAAAGTTAAAATATTATTCACCGAGATAAGCTTTTTTGATTCTTTCGTCGTTTATAAGCTCGGAAGCCGCGCCGTCGGCAGTTATGCTTCCCGTTTCGAGAACATAAACTCTGTCGGATATCGACATAGCCTTCTTTGCGTTCTGTTCAACGAGAAGAACCGTCTTTCCCGCCTCGCGGAAGCTCTTGATTATCTCAAAAATCTCCGATACGAGCAGAGGAGAAAGTCCCATAGAGGGCTCGTCAAGCACTATCAGCTCGGGATTGGCAAGAAGCGCGCGTCCCATAGCGAGCATCTGCTGCTCTCCGCCCGAGAGCGTTCCCGCAAGCTGACGGCGACGCTCCTCAAGTCTCGGAAACTGCTTGAATACATTTTCAAGATTTGCGGCTATCTCCGCCTTATTCTTCTGAGAATAAGCGCCCATCAGGAGGTTTTCGTAAACCGTAAGGTTCTGGAAAACTCGTCTTCCCTCGGGAACATGAACCATTCCCATAGAAACTATCTTATGCGCGGGGATATGACCGATATCGGCTCCCTTGTAAAGAATAGTGCCGTGCTTGGGACGGATAAGTCCCGTGATGGTGTGAAGCGTGGTGGTTTTTCCCGCTCCGTTGGCTCCGATAAGAGATACGATCTCGCCCCTGTCTACATGGAATGATATTCCCTTAAGGGCTTTTATAACACCGTAATATACTTCAAGATCGGTTACTTCGAGTAAGCGTTCTGACATATCAACAATCTTCCTTTCCTGAATTATTCTCCTATGTATGCCTTGATAACCTCGGGGTTATTGAGAACCTCAGAGGTCTCACCGACGGCAAGCTCTGTACCGAAGTTAAGCACCGTCAGCTTTTCGCATATACCGCCAACAAGACGCATATCGTGCTCTATAAGCAGGATAGTGATATCAAACTCCTTGCGTATAAAGGAAATAACATCCATAAGCTCCTGAGTTTCGTTAGGGTTCATACCCGCGGCGGGCTCGTCGAGAAGCAACAGCTTGGGATTAGTTGCCATAGCTCTTGCTATCTCAAGCTTTCTCTGCTTACCGTAGGGCAGATTTGCCGCAAGATAGTCCTTATATTCGTCGAGCTTGAACACCTTGAGCAGCTCAAGCGCGCGCTCGTAATATTCCTTCTCCGACTTTCTGTGTCTTGGGAGGCGAAGCACCGACTGAACGAGATTGCAGGGTATCTGATTTGCAAGTCCGACCATAACATTCTCAATTACCGTAAGGTTATTGAAAAGTCTGATGTTCTGGAAGGTTCTCGCGATTCCCTTCTTGTTCATTTCGGCGGGTGCCTTTCCCGTAAGATCCTCTCCGCAGAGATAAAATCTTCCAAGCGTCGGCTTATAAACACCCGTGAGAAGGTTAAAGACCGTCGTCTTTCCCGCGCCGTTAGGACCGATAAGTCCGTAAAGCTCGCCCTTCTTTATCTCGAGGTTTACATTGTCGACCGCTTTAAGTCCGCCAAACTGTATGCAAAGGTGGTCTGCCTTGAGAACGATCTCGCGTCCGTCCTCGGCGTATATCTTCTTTATCTCAGCCATTTCAGTTTTCCTCCTTTGCCACGGTATCGGAGGTCACCTCTGCCGTCTTTTTCTTCTTTGAGAAAAGCTTTTTGAGGTTGTATTTCTCTCGGAAATTTTTAAGTCCGGGAGCATTTCTGTATATAACGATACCTATAAGTATTACCGCGTAGATTATATCCTTCAGCACCGCGAGGTTTCCTGTGAGGATATTCGCAAGCTCACGGTTCAGGAATGTAACAAGCACAGCGGAAATGATAGAGCCGCCGATATTGCCCATTCCGCCGAGAACGACGATAACGAGTATCTCGATGGAATAGTTATAATCGAATATCTGGCTTGATACATTGAACTTCGTATAGCTGTAAAGCACGCCTGCAAGTCCCGCGAATACAGCGGAGAGAATAAAGCCTATAAGCTTATAGCGGGTAACATTGATACCCGTTGCTCTTGCCGCTATTTCGTTGTCGCGTATCGCCTTTATAGCGCGTCCGTGCTTGCTTCGGATAAGATTCTGAATAACGAACAGAGTTATCAGCACCATTATGAAGCAGATAACATAAAACCATTCCTTGTTGAATCTGGGGGTAGGCAGACCTATGGGGCCGCCGAAGCTTTCCTCGCTTGTGTTAAGGAATATCGTTCTGACTATTTCACCGAACGCAAGCGTTGTAATAGCAAGATAGTCACCTCTGAGTCGGAGAGCGGGAAGTCCGATAAGAAATCCGCAAATACCCGCGCATATTCCACCAACAACGAGAGCAATCACAAGAATCACAATATTAAGTATTGGATCGTCTTCTCCGAGCTGCTGTGTAAGCACATACGCGACCTTTCCGCCGAGATACGCGCCAACGCACATAAATCCCGCGTGACCGAGAGAAAGCTCACCCAAAAATCCGACCACAAGGCTCAGAGACACCGCAAGCATTATCTTTATTGCGATTTCCTCAAGCAAAATAGCCGTCGATGCCTTCAGTACTCCCGAAAGAGAAAGTATTACGCAAATTACCGTTACCAAGCCTATAACTATATAGCTTATGTAATTCTTTAAGCTCGTAAATTTTTTCATCTTATACCTTCTCCCTTCTCATCTTACCCAACAAGCCCGAGGGCTTGACCAGAAGCAGAATTATAAGAATTGAAAATTCAATCGCGTCTGTATAGGGAGAAATTGCGGGGACAGCTTGAGCAAAGCACTCTATAACGCCGAGCAATATTCCGCCGATCATAGCTCCGGGAATAGAGCCTATTCCACCGATAACGGCTGCCGTGAACGCCTTGATTCCGGGCAGAGAGCCGAAGGTAGGCGTCATAGTAGGAGCCTTCAAAAGGAAGAACACGCTTGCGAGAGCGGCGAGCGCCGAGCCTATCGCAAAGGTTATCATAATTATTCTGTTAACATTTATACCCATAAGCTGAGCCGCGCCCTTATCCTCGGATACGGCGACCATCGCGCGTCCCGTTTTCGAGAACTTTACGAACAGACTGAGCGCAATCATAACGAGTATCGAGCAAACAAGGGTAATTATCGTGTTGTATCCGATAGCAAGACCGCCTATCTTAAGGATTCCGAAGTCGAGAGCTTTAATATTGACATGCTTCGGAGCCGAGCCGAATATCATCTGAGCCAGACTCTGCAACAGATAGCTGACACCGATTGCGGTGATAAGCACCGCCAGAGGCGATGCTCCGCGAAGCGGCTTATATGCCACCTTTTCGACTACTATACCCAGCATCATACAGAATACCATCGCCGCTATTATCGCTATTATAGAGCTTATTATCGCTACTGTGGGATTATATACCCCACTTAACAGAATAGCTAAAAACGGCAGAACGGTATGAACGGTATATCCGCCGACCATTATGATATCGCCGTGGGCGAAGTTAAGCATTTTCGCAATTCCGTAAACCATAGTATATCCGAGCGCTATCATCGCGTAGATACCGCCGAGACTAAGCCCGTTTACGAATGTTGTTAAAAATTCCATAGTATTTCCTTTACTATTTTAAGAAACAATTGCCAACGCAAATATGCATCGGCAACTGTTTCTAACTTTAGTTATTCAATTGCGTATCAAGCAAAATTACGCGTTCTTTTCCTTTACGATATACTTGATAGCTTCCTTAACGACTGTTCCGTCCTCGCTCCAACTGATGTGGGACTTCTCGTCGCCTTCACACTTACCTGTGATTCCTCTGAACTCGAATGTATCGCTGTTGAATACCTTCTTGAGGATCTCGCACATATCGCTTGCGGATGTGTCTGCGTCAACCTCCTCGCCGTTCTCAACAGCTACCTTGAGAGCCTCGTAGATAGCGTATACGCAGTCGTAAGCAGCAGCACCGAACTGGTTAAGGGGCTCCTTCTCCTCGTCGTACTTGTCGTTGTACTTCTTGATGAAGTCAGCGGCAGGTCCCTCTTTTGCGGTGGAGTTGAAGTGAGAGAGCATACTGATCTCCTGAGGAATTGTTGTGATATCGAAGCCTTCGATAGCGTCGATTCCGTCAAATCCGTCGCAGCCGTAGTAGGTTACGATCTTGTTCTCAACCTTGGTTGCCTGGGTCATAAACTGAGAAGCGGGTGTGTAGTAAATGGGCATGAATACGACTTCGCAGTCCTTAAGAGTCTGGATCTGAGAGTCGAATGTGGAAGCCTCGCCTGTAAAGTTAGCTTCCTTAAGGTCTGCGCTGAAGGAAGCGTCAAGAGCGTCCTTGAAGTTCTTTGTGATACCTGTGGAATACTCGTCGTCAGCCTTGTAGAAGATACCTATCTTCTTGCCCTCGTAGTTGTCATTGAAGAACTCAGCAGCAGCAGTACCCTGGTTGGAATCTGCAAAGCACATCTGATATCCGTTTGAGAACTCGGGGACAGCGTCACCGGTTGCAGAGGGTGTGAGGAAGAATATGTTGTCTTCCTTGGAAAGGTTCTTGAACTCAAGACCGGGCTTTGTGGTAACGGTTCCGAGAGAAACCTGCATACCGTCCTCAACGAGAGCGGTGTAAAGATTTTCAACATTCTCGGGCTTATGCTCGTCATCACGCATATCAAGCTCGAACTTGATGCCGTTGAGACCGCCTGCCTCGTTGATCTCGTCAACCGCGAGCTGAGCGGAGTTCTTAACTGCGATTCCGTAAATGGAAGCGCCGCCTGTGAGAGGACCTGTGAGACCGATTTTGATCACATCGTCCGATTTCTTACAGCCTACGAATGCCGCGCCTACCATAGCGAAGCACATAAGAACCGCAAGAATCTTGCAAATTGTCTTTTTCATGGTTATTCACCTCATAAAAATTTTATTTTGGAAAAGCCGAAAGCCTAACCAATTTTCTATACATTAAATAATATCATAACATTTCCTTGATGTCAAGTTTATTTTTCTTTTAAAAAAATATTTTGTCATATTTCACAAAAAAACAGGCTTAGACCGTGTATATCGAGTAACATTGTAACATTATCATTATATACAAGAAGTTTTCGAGAGCAAATCTCGATTTGAAAGCAAAAATTAGTTATTTATGCATATTTGCAAATTACAACACTCTTTGATTGTGTTGTTTTTTATAATTTATATTATATATGTTTCACATTTACATACTTTTATTCGATATTATATGCGTTAAAAAGCACAATACAATACAGCAGATTATAATTTCAAAGCAAAAGGGCTGATTCACTTAGATACCAAAGCCGCAAGTTAGTTCTTGTCGCCGCATCAAATGAATCCGCCCTTTTTGGTTATAATTCCCGATAATCGTCCTGTTACTCCGCGACTCTCAGGGTAATCTCTTTGAAATTCTTTCCGTCGCCGCTTATAAAGAGCGCAAATTCGCCCGCGTCAACGCAATACTTGCAATCTCTGTCGTAATATCCGAGTCTCTCGGTATCCACCGTAAAGGTTACCGTACTGCTCTCCCCTGCGGGGATAGTCACTTGCTTGAAATCTATCAGCGTCCTTACAGGAGTCAGCATCTTGCAAATCTTATCTCTGAAATAAAGCTGTACCGTTTCAATTCCGCAGTTCGCGCTGTCGTTGGTTATTTCAACAGAAAGCTCGGTCTTTTCTCCTCGCTTCAAAACAGTTTCTTTAAGCGCAGGCTCACCGTAAACGAAGTTGCTGTACGAAAGACCGAATCCAAACGGATACGGGCTACCCTTAGGCACATCTACATATTTTGAGCCGTGCCAATAGTCGTATTGATTGTAATAGCAAGGCAACGCCGCCGACGAATAGGGGAAGGAGATAGGCAATCTGCCGCTGAAATTCTCTTTACCCTTGATAAGGTTCGCTATCGCGAGTCCACCCATATCGCCACTATTGAAAGCTTCCACGATAGCGTCGGCATAAGGCTCAAGTTCGCCAAGCTCCAACGGCTTTCCGTTGATAAGCACGACAATAACAGTCTTGCCAAGCTCCTTGACTCGCTTTACAAGCTCGATCTGGCGTCCGCTAATGACGAGGTTAGCGCGGTCTCTCTTTTCTCCGTTCTGCTTGAGCACATCACCGATAACCACGACGCAGGCATCTGCCCCCGCCGCCGCATCGAGCGCTTCGTTCATCCACCTCTCGCTCGTCTGCGCATCCTCGTCGCCCAGCACTGAACAGCCCTGCGCGTATATGATCTCGCTATCCGAATACGCCTCGCTTATACCCTTCAGAACAGTGTATGTGCAATCCTTTGCGGTCTCGTGAGGCTTGGAATTCGGGTGAGAGAAATATGTCCAGTCTCCATACTGTGCCCTGACATCTGTCGCGTTAGGTCCAAGCACCGCAATTTTCTTTGCGTCGGTAAGGGGAAGCGCCCCGTTATTTTTCAAAAGCACCGTGCTCTTGACCGACATTTCATAATTGACCTGCTGATGCTCGTCGCAACCGATAATATCGCGAGAAAGAGGATTTTCACGCTTGCCGTCAAGCAATCCGAGTCGAGCCTTAACTCTGAGAATGCGTCTGACCGCATTGTCGATTATATCCATAGAAATACGGCCCTCTCTCGCCGCGTTTACGAGCGCAGCGTAGAAATCGGGGCTGTTCATACTCATATCGTTGCCCGCAACGATACCCTCTACGCACGCATCATCCATACTTTCAAACAGATGCTGACCGCGCACCATAGAGATGAAATTCTCCCAGTCAGTCACCACGAATCCATCGAAGCCGAGCTCCTCTTTAAGTATCTCGGTGAGATAACGGTGACTTACCGTAAGCGATTCACCGTCAATTGAGCCGTAAGCCGTCATAAAGGTCATGCAGCCCTCGTCAACAGCCGCTTTGAAGGGACGCAAGAATATCTCACGCGCCTTGCGCTCGGTAATCTCGGTATCGTAGGAGTCGCGTCCTCCCGTAGCCTCACCGTAGCCAAGATAATGCTTGGCGCAGGCAGCCACCTTTCCGTTTTTCTGATATCCTCTGATTATCGCCGCGCCCAACCGAGAGATAAGCTCGGCATCTTCACCAAAGGTTTCGTCAATTCTTCCCCAACGCAGGTCTCTGCCGATACAAAGCACAGGAGAAAACACCCAATTAAGTCCGTCGGCGGCAACCTCATCCGCAGTCACCTTTCCGACCTTCTCGACCATATCCGTATCCCACGAGCAAGCCATAGCAAGCTGTGATGGGAATATCGTCGCAGATTTAAGCAACGCGTGTCCGTGAATCGCGTCAATACCGAAAATAGGGGGAACCTTTAATTTTGACTGATATGCGTTTTCCAAAAAATCGCCTGTTTCTTCGCCGAGAACATGCAAATACGAGCCAAGCGTTCCGTCTGCCTTGAATTTGTCAAAAAGCTCCTTCGTGTCAGCCTTTTCCGAAAGCTGCAGCATCTGCGCCACTTTTTCCTCCAGCGACATTTCGGATAAAATTCTTTCTGCTTTTGCGTAACAATCCTGAGTATTCATCACTATTATTTCTCCTAACATTAAGTGTCGTAATTCTGATTTTCGATTCGTATTTTAAGAAGCAAAGCCAAGCGCCGTAGCCATTCAGACGCCGCAGCCTCTTGGTTTATAATACCATATAAGATAAAAAATGTCAAGCCTATTCCGTTCTCTTACATTCCGCAGGTATGCTTTCGACAAATATTCCTCGATTTTTTTGTGCGAAATGCTATTTGTATTGATGTTGTTCACAAACTTGCCGCAAAACTCTTGACTTGCGGAGCAAATAATGGTAAAATGATATATATTATATTAATTTGATAAATTTCACACTATAATTTACCAAAAAAACAACGAAGTAGGTGGTTAATTTATGAAAAAAGGATTGTTTGTACGAATTTTTGCCATATTGATGATAGCCGTTATGCTTGTAGGCTCTTGCCTGAGTATCTCGGCAGCGTCGGTATCGGCACCCGGCAACACCGCCGACGAAAACGAGAATTATTATACGATCTCGCTCGAAGACGGCGTTCTGACGGTAAGGCTCAACCCCGACAAGATCCACGCTCTGCTCAAGGACGGAAGCTTGACGAAGGAGGAGCTGACAAATTTCATTCCTGCCGATGTGCTTGACACACTCTCAAAGGGCAAGGAACTGACGCTTGAAGATCTGACCGAGCTCGCTTCCAATTACATAACAGTAGACGATATCAAGGAGCTCATAAATTCTCTCCCTCCCGAGATACTCGGTAAGTATTTCACATCAGATATGCTTCTCGAGGTCATCACGGTAGACGAGATGCTTTCGATAATAAAGGTCGATGAAATACTCGCTTCGGTAGAGGAGGACGACCTCAAGGCGCTTATAAACGAAGACGCCATCAAGCTTATGCTCACGGAAAAGGTTAAGGAGCAGGTCCTGACCGACGACTTTATGACATATCTTGTTGATGAGACTCCTCTCGTTGATGAGATAACGGTCAACAAGCTCGACGAGCTGCTTGCGCTGGTAACCCCCGAGATAATTTCGGCTATTCTCAACGACCACAAGGCTTCCCTTGAGACGCTCGTATCCGACAAGGATACAGTTATGGATATGATAGAAATAACCGAGGTCAGGGATATACTCGAGGATTACCTCGTTTCCGACAGAGATACCGTCAACGAATTTCTCGACGACTCCGCGGTAGATACGGCGCTTCTCAATATGCCGAGTATCAAGACTTATCTCCACGACCATAAGCAAGACATAATCAAGGCGCTCGTTCAACAGGGTGTTTTCACAAAGGATAACATTACCGTTATCATCAATGACGACGCGGCGCTTGAGGAGCTTCTCACAGAGGATGTTCTCCTTGCGCTTATGAACAACGACGATGTCATTGATGATGTTTTCGCCAACGATACGCTCGTAAACAAGCTGATCACCTCGGATATCACCGCGGCTATGATAAACTCGGGACTTTCACCCACGGCTACCAACAACGATACCAAGACATTCCTTCTTAAGCCCGAGAACGCAAGCTTCAGAGCAATGTTGGCAGAATCCGCAAAAGCTAACCTTAGCTTCGATGAGTGCTGGAGCGTCGTGGATATTGAGATCCTCGCCAACACGATTGATGATGCTACGCTGGAGCGTGTAATTCACGACCACCCCGGTATATACAACAATATCTTCGTCAACAACAATGTTGCGCCCCACGATATAGTTACCGCAATAGGTCTTGCCGAGTGTGAGCATATAATCCACGACCACGCCGACGAGCTTATCCAGAATGTCGGAATGGATCTTATTCTCGATCACTACGAGCTTGACGGCATCATTAAGGCACTTGGCGGATATATCGATATAGTCAAGAAGCAGTATATTCCCCTTAGCGACATAGCAACGGCTTGCGGCGGATACACAACGCTCATAGGTTACTTCGATTCCGACGACCTTTTCGAGCTTGTCGGACTTGACGCTGTTATCGAATATATCAATATCGCCGAAATGATAGACTCCCTCGGCGGATACGCTTCCGTAATATCTATGTATTCCCCCGACGAGCTGAAGGAAATAATCAAGGCTATCGGAAACGATGCCATCAAAAACTTCATTAAGGATACAGGCATTGCAGAAAAGATAGACCGCAAGCAGATAGCAAACGATTTCATAGAGCTTGTAAAATCCAAAAAAACAGAGATCAAGGAGCTTCTCAAGACTCTCGGAAAGAACGCCCTGACATTCCTGCTCTCGGATGTTGACGGTATATACCTTAACGGAACGCAGATATTCAAGGCAGGCTCGTTCGACCTTGATAAGATAATCAAGGAAACTCTCCGCGCGCTTCCCACCGTCGATAGCTTCCTCAACCTCTCGGCAGACGATATATTCGCTGAGTACCTACTCACCGTAGAGATTGAAGATGATGAGTACAATTTCGGCGTAAGATTCGGATTTCTCGGAGACCCCGCAAAGCTTCAGAATACTGTCAAGAGACTTGCGGACAACTATAAGCTCGACATTTATGACGACGGAAGCATAGACCTCACGGTAGTAGCTCCCGAGGTCGTATCAAACATCTATGTAAAAATTCTCGAATCCAACAAAATTCCCGCATCAATCAAGGGCAAGCTTATTGAGCTTCCCACTATGACCGTTGCTGATGCAAAAGCCTTCCTCGAAGGAATAACAGACGAACAAATCGGAACCGTTATCGACGAGCTGAAGGATAAGCTTGACGATATTAAGGATAAGGCTTACTCCAAGATAGAGAAGCAAAGCGAGACAGTTGCCCTCTCCAACGACGAAAAGAGCGAGCAGATCAGCGCGGCAAAGGCTGCGGTCGACAGAATTATAGAAAAATTCGCGACAGTTGACAACGCTAAAAAGTTGATAAATAAAGCTATCGCAACGATAGACGCGCTTCCCGACGGTCTGAAGACCAAGCAGGTAATTGATTTCTATAACGGAGACGGAAACTTCACCGCAAGCGGCGCGGCTTCTGTGGATATTCTCTCGGTTATCCGTAAATTCATAACCCTTCCCGAGAAAGCAAATCTCCTCTTCACATCTACCGTTCTTTCCTACAATGTAGACGCGGACATCACGATAAACGGTCTGAGCGAGTTGAATCTCATACTCGCAGACGGCTCGGTATACCGCACACTTCTCCCCAAGGGTGTATCTCTCGATGTACTTAATAATGTCGGAGCCCTCGGAGATGTATCCTCGGGCTTCTGCGCGGCTGACGCTACCGATGTAGCTACTATGCCCGCAGGCGATGTAACGCTTTACAGCAACGACCTCTATCAGGTAGCCTTTATGGCGAACGGAACAAAGGTCGCAACGGTATTTTATGTCAACGGCGCTACCTCGATTGAGGAGCCCGCAATTCCCGCAGGAAACGACAGAGCGGGTTACTCGGTAAGCTGGGAGGATTACACCCTCGGTCTCGAACCCAGAATGACCGTCAATCTCGAATACACACCTATCAAGTACACCGCAACCTTTATGGTAGACGGAAACGCAGTATTCACAAGATACTTCACGGTCGAAGACGACGCTATCCCGAATATCCCCGCAGTTCCCGAGAAGGCAGGTTACACAGGCGCTTGGGAGGCATACGAGATAATCGCTGACAACATAACCGTCAACGCTGTTTACACGCTCAACACCTACACGATAGAATTCGTGGCAGACGGACAGGTAATCGGAAGAGATACATTCACCGCAGAGGATATGAACATCACGGTTCCCACCGTTCCCGAAAAGGCTGGCTACACAGGCGCTTGGGAGGCATATACGCTTATATTCGACAACATAGTAGTTGAAGCGGTCTATACTCCTATTCAGTACACAGCTTCCTTTGTTGTTGACGGCAAGGTAATCGGAACAGACACATTTACCGTTGAGGATCTTGTGCTCGACACTCCCGAAATCCCCTCGAAGATAGGCTATACAGGAGCTTGGGAGGAATACGAGATAATCGCCGAGGATCTGGTGATCAACGCGATATACACACCTATCAAGTACACGGCAACCTTTGTGGCTGACGGCAAAGAGGTAGGTAAGGTTCAGTTCACTGTTGAGGATAAGACACTCGTAGCTCCCGATGTTCCCGAAAAGGTTGGATACAGCGGTCATTGGGACAACTACTCACTCGAAGCTAAGGACATTACAGTAAACGCTGTATACACGGCAAATGTATATACCGCAACCTTCGTCGCTGACGGTAAAGAGGTAGGTAAGGTTCACTTCACAGTTGAGGATAAGTCGATCGCCGAGCCTGCGGTTCCCGCCAAGGACGGCTTCACAGGCGAATGGGAGGAATACACTCTCGGCGCTGAGGATATAACCATCAACGCAATCTACACCCCCGAAAAGGGCGGTATGTCGATTTGGTGGTGGATACTCATAATTCTTGCGATAATCGTAATCGCGGTAGTCATATTCTTCATAATCAAGACCAAGACTCCTCCCGATGAGCCCACCCCCGAGCCCGAGCCCGTAGTTGAACCCGAGCCCGAGCCCGAACCCGTGGTAGCTCCCGTGATTGAGGAGGTTGAAGATGTTGCCGCAGACGAGGTCGACGACCTTATGAGCGACGACGACGCGCTTGCAGGCGTTGTAATAGCAGACGGCGAGCCCTCCGAGGGACAGAGAGCTATAATCAACATCGGAACCATCAACGACAACTTTGTTGACGGCGAGACGGTAAATCTTGAAGTGCTCAAGGAGAAGAAGCTCGTTCCCGCCAAGGCTTGCAGACTCAAGGTTCTGGCTGACGGACATCTCAACAAGCATCAGCTTACCGTTGAAGCTAACAGCTTCTCGGTTCAGGCTATCAAGATGATTCAGCTCACAGGCGGTACCGTTATTCAGAAGAAATAAAAAATAACCCAAAACGCAAAAATGCGGCGGTCTCATAACGAGACCGCCGCTATATTTTCTTTTCATTTTACATTAATATTAGTATTCTGCGTTTCCTACCGTTCTGGGGTAAGGCAGTACATCTCTTATATTGGAAATACCCGTAAGGTACATTATAATACGCTCAAATCCAAGTCCGTAGCCTGCGTGCTTCGTGCCGCCGAATCTGCGGAGATTGAGATACCACCAGTAGTCCTCCTCGGCAAGACCGCACTCTGCCATTCTCGCGGTGAGAACATCAATTCTCTCTTCACGCTGAGAGCCGCCGATTATCTCGCCGACACCGGGGACAAGCAGATCCATAGCCGCTACCGTCTTTCCGTCGTCGTTCAGTCTCATATAGAACGCCTTTATCTCCTTGGGATAGTCGATAACGAACACGGGACATTTGAACACCTGCTCGGTGAGATATCTCTCGTGCTCGGTCTGAAGGTCTATACCCCATTCAACGGGATACTTGAAATCAGCTCCGCTCTTTTTGAGTATGTCAACCGCCTCGGTGTAAGTCACCTTCTTATAATCGCTGTTGGCGAGCGTAATGAGACGCTCCTTGAGCCCCTTCTCAACGAAGCTGTTGAAGAAGTCTATTTCCTGCGTGCAGTTTTCAAGAACATGGTTTATGATAAACTTTATCATATCCCAAGCGAGCTGCATATTGTCGTTAAGGTCGGCAAAGGCTATCTCGGGCTCTATCATCCAGAACTCAGCCGCGTGTCTTGCCGTGTTGGAATTCTCTGCTCTGAAGGTCGGGCCGAATGTGTATATCTTACCGTACGCAAGCGCGTATGTCTCGCCCTCGAGCTGACCCGAAACCGTGAGGTTTGCAGACTTTCCAAAGAAATCCTGCGAGAAATCTATCTCGCCGTCCTCGCGTCTTGGGGGATTATTCATATCTAGCGTGGTTACTCTGAACATCTCACCCGCCCCCTCGCAGTCAGACGCGGTGATAATAGGTGTATGCACATAAACGAAGCCACGGTCGTGGAAGAACTTGTGGATCGCGTAAGCCGCCTCGCTTCTCACACGGAACGCCGCCGAGAAAAGGTTCGTTCTCGGGCGCAGATACGCCTGCTCTCTGAGAAATTCAACAGAGTGACGCTTGGGCTGAAGCGGATATTCGGGGGTCGATGTTCCCTCGACCGCTATCTCGCAAGCCTTTATCTCAAAGGGCTGCTTCATTGCGGGAGTAAGCTCGACCGTGCCGCGTATAACGAGCGACGCACCGACATTCTGCTTTGCTATTTCATCGTAATTCGCAATCTTATCGCGCTCAAATACGACCTGAACGCACTTGAAGCAGCTTCCGTCGTTCAAATCTATAAATCCGAACGCCTTACTGTCGCGCAGATTTCTAACCCAACCGCCGACTGTGACCTCTCGTCCGCCGTAGGCTTCGGGATTTTCATAAATTGACTTGACAAAATCTCTTTTCATTTGTATTGACCATTCCTTTTCAGATAATCTATATCATTATACCACCAAGCTTGAACTTTGTCAATCATATTCATTGACTTTTCAGTATTTCTTGGGTAAGCTCGCCGAGCAGAGCGGGATTTGCCCTTCCGCCCGTTGCCGACATCACTCTGCCAACTACCGATTTTGCCGCCACGGTGCGTCCGCTCTTATAGTCGGCAACCACCCTTGCGTCGGCTCTTATCACCGCGAGGATAGCCTCTGTGAGCGCTTCTCTGTCGTTTATCTGGAACAGCTCCTCTCGCATAACGACCTCGCGCGGCGGCTCGTCAGAGAGCCACAAACGCTTGATAAGCTTCTTCGCGGTCGAGCTGTTTATCAGTCCCTCTCCCGACATATCCGCAATCTCTGCAAGATTTTCGGGCGATATCGGGCAGTAAAAATCCTCCTGCTCTACTCTGCCGAGAATTTCCGATATGAGGATATTCGCGAGCAGCTTCGGATAAGCCGAAGTCCTTACCGCCGCCTCAAAATAGTCAGCCAAAGCCATATCCGAGGTAATTATTTCGCTATCGTACTCACTCAGCGAATACTTTGAAATATACTCCTCTGCCCTGAGGTCGGGCAGGCGGGGAAGCTCGTTTGCAAGTCGCGCTACCGTTTCCTCCGAAACGGTAAGGGGCGGCAGGTCTGGCTCGGGGAAATATCTGTAATCCTCGGCGCTCTCCTTGGAGCGCATAGCGTATGTTTTGCCGCTCGACGCGTCAAATCTGCGCGTCTCTCGGGTCAGCCTCTCCCCCCGCTCAAGCAGAGCTGTCTGTCTCTCAAACTCATATTCTATCGCCTTTGCGGCAAACGCAAAGGAATTGAGATTTTTAATCTCGCACCTCTCGCCAAGCTCGCTCGAGCCGACAGGTCTTACCGAAATGTTGACATCACACCTGAGCGAGCCCTCGTTCATTTTGCAATCCGACACTCCCGCGTAAAGCATAAGCGAACGGAGCTTTTTAAGATATAGCTTCGCCTCCTGAGCCGAGCGTATATCGGGCTCGGAAACTATCTCTATTAGCGGAACGCCGCATCGGTTGCAGTCTATCATCGTACCCCGCTCACCGTCGTGTATCAGCTTGCCCGCGTCCTCCTCAATATGGATACGCGTAATACCTATGCGCTTCTTCTCGCCGCCAGACTCGATATCAAGCCAACCGCCATAACAAAGAGGTCTGTCATACTGCGATATCTGATACGCCTTTGGCAGGTCGGGATAAAAATAATTCTTGCGGTCAAGTCCTGTTTGCCTCGCTATCCTGCAATTCGTGGCAAGTCCCGCCTTTATGGCGTACTCCACCACGCGGCGGTTAAGCGTCGGCAACGCGCCCGGAAGCCCCATACAAACGGGACAGCACTGCGTGTTCGGCTCTGCCCCGAATATTGTGGGACAGGAGCAGAATATCTTAGTTTCGGTCTTAAGCTCAACATGAACCTCAAGACCTACTATCATTTCATATCTCTCAGCCATTTTTCGCCTCCCCGAGCCGCTCGAAGGCATAAGCCGCTCTGTAAAGCAAAGCCTCGGAAAACGAGTCGCCCATAAGCTGCATACCTATCGGCAACCCCTCTGCGCTGACTCCGCAGGGCAGAGACAATGCGGGTATTCCCGCGATATTGGCGGGTACGGAGCAGATATCTGTCGCGTACATCTGCGTTGGCGAATTTTTCTTTTCTCCGATTTTGAACGCCGTCTCTGGCGTTGTGGGCGAGAGGAGCAGGTCGCACTCGCGAAATACTCTCTCAAAATCCCGCTTTATCAGCGCAGCCGCTCTGCGCGCGCGTGCGTAATACTCATCGTAATACCCTGCCGAGAGCGCAAATGTACCAAGCATTATGCGCCGTTTGACCTCATCTCCGAGCCCCTGTGAGCGTGAACGCAAATAAAGCTCGGTTATATTTTCATATTCCGCCGCGCGGTATCCATATCTTACACCGTCAAATCTTGAAAGGTTAGATGACGCCTCGGCGCTCGATATCACATAATACGCGGGCAGGGCGTACTCCAATGAGGGCAACGACACCTCAAACACCTCAGCGCCCATATCCCCGTATTTTTCAGCCGCCGCCAGAACCGCTTCCCTTACCTCGCGTGATATTCCCTTTCCGAAAAGCTCTCTCGGAAATCCTATTCTGAGTCGGCTCACACCGCCCGAGATATCACTCTCAAAATCGGCTGCCCCGACAGATGCAGTTGTTGCGTCCTTTGCGTCCTGTCCCGCCATCATCCCGAGCAGAGCGGCGTTGTCTGCCACAGATGAGGTTATGACCCCTATTTGCTCAAGCGAGGACGCGAATGCGACAAGTCCGTATCTCGACACTCTGCCGTATGTCGGCTTCATTCCGACGGTACCGCAAAACGCCGAGGGCTGACGAACCGAGCCGCCCGTATCCGAGCCGAGAGCGCAAGGCGCTTCAAAGGCGGCAACAGCCGCGGCAGAGCCACCCGAGCTTCCGCCCGCGACTCTCTCATTATCAAACGGATTTTTAGTTATCTTAAACGCCGAGTTTTCACAAGACGAGCCCATTCCGAACTCGTCCATATTAGTCTTACCTATTATTATAAAGCCATTCGCACGCAGTCGCTCTATTACGGTAGCGTCGTACGGCGGGATATATCCGTCAAGCATTTTTGAGGCGCAGGTCGTAGGCATAGAGCGGGTGCAGATATTGTCCTTCACGGCTATCGGTATTCCGTCAAAACGACCGCGCGACACCCCATCTGCTCTGCGCTTATCCGACTCTCGGGCAAGGTCAAGCGCCCTCTCGCAGTCAACATACAGAAACGCGTCAACCGACGCTTCCTTTTCTTCTATTCGCGCAAGATAAGCGCGAACAAGCTCCTCTGCGGAATATTCCCCTCGCGCCAGAGCCTCCGCGTGCTCAATTACTCCTCTTTTAACGATATCTCCCATCAGCTCTCCCCCTCCCCTATAACTCTGGGGACGGTTATAAATCCGTCGCAAGAGGTTGCGGCGGCGCTTATAAGCTCGTCTTTCGGAATACCGCCCGATGAGATATCCTCTCTCAGAGAGTCGACAGACAGACTGTCCGTCTCGACAGAGTCCCCCTCAGTACAAAGCTCGGAAAGCTTTGAGGCAAAGGCTATTATATCGCTCATATCAGCGCATATTTTTTTAAGCTCGGACTCGGAAAATCCAAGCTTCGCAAGCTCTGCGATATGCTCGGCTTCCTCGGGAGAAAAAATCCTTTTCTCTCTGCTTTTATCAGTCATCGCACGGTCTCCTTTCGTAATATTACAGTTTAAATCAATGCCGTTTATTTGTGGTATTTAGTTCCCGATATGATATTGAAGGCTCTGTATATCCCCTCAAGCAGCATAACTCTGAGAAGCTGGTGCGGAAAGGTCATCTCGGATACGGAAAGTCTCATATCGCAAGCGCTCTTGACCTTATCCGAGAGTCCGTGAGAGCTTCCGATAACGAAGCAGACCTCGCTGTGTGTGTTTGATACGGTATCCAACTTCTCGGCAAGCTTCTCCGAGGACAGCTGCTTTCCCTCAACGCACATAGCTATCTTGTACGAGCGCGGTGAAAGCTCGGAGAGTATCGCCTTTGCCTCGTCCTCAAGCGCCGCGTCTATCTCCTTCTCCGACGGAGAATCGGGCAGTCTCGTTTCCTTCAACTGAACGACAGAGAGCTTGCAGTATGCCGAAAGACGCTTCGAATATTCGGCAACCGCCTCTCGCAGGTAGCTCTCCTTAAGAGTTCCCACCGATATTATCTTCACCGAAAGCATATACCTCGCTCTCCTTTCCAAAAATCATCTCCGTCGGGGCATCGGGTGCCGCTACCGAGACCGATATACTCGTATCGGCGATAGCGGATATAAACTCGTCGAACGCCGTGTCGGGCGTGTTATTCTCCTCGCTCAGGTGAGCCAACAGAAAAAACCTCGTACCCGTCGCCGCAAGGTGCGCCCCAAATACCGCGCTGTCTCTGTTTGAAAGATGCCCTCTGTTGGAGAGTATTCTCTGCTTTAATTCGTAGGGGTAGGGACCGCTTTTCAGCATCTCGATATCGTGATTAGATTCAAGAACTACCGCCTCACAGCCCTCGAGAGCCTTACATATCCCCTTTGTGACATACCCGATATCGGTCGCGACTCCAAATGAGTGCGCTCCGTCGTCGTCCGAAAAATCTATTCTGTACCCAACGCTCATAAGGCTATCATGAGGAGTGCGGAAGGAGCGCACACGCAGCTCTCCAAGATATTCCTCGTATTCCTCCGTGTGCCTTACCAGATTTCTGTGTATGAACGCCTCGGGCTTTCTGTCAAATTTTTCAGCGCTTATGTCGGTAATGTGTATCGGAATAGAATGCTTCTTGCTCAACACCTCAAGCGCCGAGATATGGTCGCAATGCTCGTGAGTTATAAATATCGCGTCTATCTCCGAGATATCGCTCCCAATCTCAGAAAGAGCGCGGCACAAAGACCGCGCGTTCTTTCCCGCATCTATAAGTATCTTCTTTCCTGCCGCGCATATATAGACCGAGTTTCCGCCCGAGCCCGAGTAAAGCGCGCATATTCTGTATTCACTCATAGTCCTAACATCTCAGCAAAGAAAGGAACCACTATAAGCTCGACAGCCTCAATGGCGAATGTGAAGAAAAACGCAAGTATCACAACGAGCATCCATCTTGACTTTTTGAGTCTTTCCTTGCCGTCATCTATAAATTTTTTCTTTTGCTCATCGCTCCACTCAGAAGGAAGCATATCCGCGGTAATTCCTCTGCGTGAGAGTCCGCGGTTGTATATAAGATAGGCAAAAACGAACGCCGCCTCTATAACCATATACGCGATAAGCACCAACTCGAAATACTGATAATTTACCAGCACACGGTATGTGCCAAACACAACGACAGACGCCACTATAAGTATTACAAGCAATATTATTCCATCGCGGCTGAGTGGCTTACCCTGCCGCCCTCTTTTTTCATCAAGCTTTTTTGACATCCGACGACCTCATATAACCTTTATCGCGCCGTAGGGGCGAATCTTCAGAACGATACATCTTCCCTCTCCGAACGCGGAATCCATCAATGCGCGGAAGCCCTCTGCGTCGTCAGCGTGAACGAACGCCTGAATAGTTCCCGCAAATCCGCCGCCGTGAACTCTCCACGCGCCTCTCTTGTCCGAAAGATAAATCTCCGCAAGGCAGAGAGCAAGAGAAAGTCCCTGCTCCTCAAGATTCTTGTTTGTATAAACATTCTGCAAATAACAGAAGGACGACCTTCCCGACGCGAGAACGCCTGCGAAGAAATCATCAAGTCTGCCGTCTATGAGCGCCTGCTTCTGCGTGGCAACACGACGGTTCTCCTCGAAGAAATGCAGAGAACGAAGGATAGCTCTGTCTCCAACCTTCTCTCTGAGCGCTGGTATCGAAGCTATAATATTGCCCTCGTCGACCTCTCTTAGCACCTCAGCGCCAAGCAGATGCGCTACCTCCTTCATCTCTGCGGGAACCGACGCGTAATCGTCGGTAAGGTCGGCGTGGTTGCCGCCCGTGTTTACGATACAAAGATTGTATCCCGCTCCGCTTATATCAAAATCAAGCTTATCTATTACGGGTGCCGTGGGATTCTCAAAGTCGATAGCGACGATACCGCCTGCGGCACACGCCACCTGGTCCATAAGTCCGCAGGGCTTGCCGAAAAATTCGTTCTCGGCATACTGAGCGAGCTTTGCTATCTCAATATTATCTACCGCTCCGTGGTTGTATGTGTGATTGAGTATGTTGCCTATCATATCCTCAAACGCCGCGGACGAGGAAAGTCCCGAGCCCTTGAGAACATTAGATGTGGTATATGCGTCAAAGCCGCCAATGGCATATCCGTCCTTCAGAAATCCCGCGCACATTCCCGCAATAATAGACGCAGATGTGCCGTATTTCGACGCATCGGGAGCGCTATACTCGGCAAAATTCACGCAATCCTCGGGAAATCCCTCGGATTTAACACGGATGACCGAGTCCTCTCTCGCCGCCGCAACGGCGATTATATCGAGGTCGATAGACGCTGCGATAACACAGCCGCGGTTGTGGTCGGTGTGATTGCCCGAAAGCTCGCTTCTACCCGAAACCGAATAGATCGCAACCTCTCTGCCGTCTCCGTAAATTCGGTCGAACTCGTCAACTGCCGCCGCATAACGGCTTCTTTGGTAGCTCAGCGCGTCCTCTCCGTAAATTCTCTCGAGAGCGCAGTCAAGCTCTCCTTGATTTATGTATTCCAACATTTCTCTTGAGTTCATAATATTCCCCCTGATATTAAAATTATAATCATCTTTCTTTATTATAACACATATATTCACTTTCGACAAGAGCTTTTTCACGGAAAATATAAAAGATAAAAATATGCTATTGAAAAAACGGCTCGGGTATTGTATAATGTATGTGTAAAAATTTTTCACTCAAGAGGAACTATGAGTTACTTTAAAAGATTTACGGATTTTTGCGCGGGATTTACCGCTTTTCACGCAATTATATATATCATAGGACAGTTTATGTCCTTCAGACCTGCGGGAGATGTCGTCGGTATACTCGATAAGCTCAAGCTGTTTTTGGCAAAGGACCACCCGAAGTCGCACAGAGAGTATATCATTTTGATAGCGCTGCTTATTCTCTCGGTCATAGTCGGAAGAATATTTGAAAAGCTACCGTATGTCAGTATGCTCTTTTCTCTGTTGCCGATGATGAAGATAATCCTTATGTTCTGTGACGACAAGCTCCGTGACCGCCCTATGCTCTATATCATTCTCGGAGTTCTTCATGTCGCGGGAAATGTCGTTCACGCCGCGGTACTCGACAGAGCGGACGGCAAACGCAGAGCCTTCGTATCGACAAATCTTTTCGGAGTTGCGGCGTTCTCTCTCGGACTTGCCCTCAAAATGCGGGCTGAGAAGCTCGCTCTGCTCGGCGAGGAAGCGCGGGTGGAGCTTGGCGCGCTCGACCTTAAGATTCTCGACGGAGTCGAGAGCGGCATCTACGAGGTGGTTTTCAAGCTCGGCTTGTTTGTTCTCATAAGCGTCGTCGTGAGCCTTATTTTAAGGGATATATATTTTATCGACGCTATACTTGCTATCTTCCCCTTGGCTCTCACCGTCTATATGCTCAACGCGGATAAGCTCACCGCATTCCCCGCAATAATTCTCGCGGTGGTGTTTCTCTATTTTGCGTTCAGGGTACTCGTGCTTGTCGCAGAGCCTATGGCAAAGAAATTCTCTCTGCCGTGGAAGAAAAATAATAAGCAGGAAATATAAAACCAGGGGCGATTCGCAAATCGCCCCTTTAAAATTATTCGCATTCCCGCGACCCTATTCCAAATCCTCTATAATTTTCGCCAAGGCGTGGTTTTCTGCCGAGACGGTAATTCTATCGGCAACGGCTTTGAGCGACTCGCAGGCGTTGCCCACGGCATAGCCTATATCGGCACTCTCTATCATACTTATATCGTTCTCAAAATCGCCCACGCAAACAAGGGTACTCGCGCCCACTATCCGCGCCAGCCGCTTCACGGCGGCGCCCTTGCAGTCGCGGGCATTCTGCATCTCAATTCCGCGCAGAGAGCTTCTGGTAACCAGATATCTTTCGTCAATTATCTCAGATATCCGCTCCACTACCGAATCGCTGTCCTCGGACTCGACAGAGTATGTAATCTTATACATATCGTTTTGGTTATGCTCACAAACAAGGGCATCGGAGAACTCCTCTCGGTTCACCTTCACCATTTTGTCGACAGTAAAATAATGAAAACTCTTTATCTCGGGTATCTCACGACAGATGACACGGTGATATTCCTTCAATCCGTCCTCAACGAAGCTCTCGTAAACCTTGTCGCTCCCATCGAGCATAACGATAAGTCCGCCGTTGAAACCGCACACATAGGTGTTCGGTCTGACCTTTCCGAGCATATCCGCGAGCATCCACTCGGGACGCCCCGAAACGAGAGTGAAAAGTCCGCCGTTTTGCTTGAAATATTCAATTGCCCTGAAATTCTCCTCGGATATCGCTCCGTTCACATACAAAGTCGAGTCAAAATCCGTACAGAGAAGTATTCCGTCAAACCTTCCCATATCGTCTACCCCACAGAAAAGATATTTCGACAAGATTATTATATTATTTTATCTCGCTACTAATATGAACAAATTATGTCTTTTGTGTTAATTACTTGTCTTTCTCCTCTCAATTCGCTCCGCGGCAAGTCGGAGCGCTTTTGCTTTCATTCTGAACGCCGTGCTTCTCGATACTCCAAGCAACTCCCCGCACCGCTCAACTGGCTCTCCCTTGATATAGTGATAATAAAGCAAAAGCTTTTCGTTGCTGTTCTCCATACCCATAATAAAATGTCTTATCTCGAACATTCTCGCCCTCGCTATCGGAGCTTCTCCAAACGCCTCGATATCACTCTCGTCGGTATGAAAGAACTCCTTTTCATATCTGTCAAGCCTGAGCAGCTTTCTGTTAAGCTGATATCCGCGAAGATATTCGTCAGCCTTTCTCAGCCTTTCAGACGCGTCAATCTTTACAGCTTCGGTCATATTCTCCCCCTCGCTTTCTTTGTTGTAACAATCTATGCAATACGGTTTTCCGTATGAAAATTCCATATCATCATATTCGCATATAACAGAGCCGCATACCGAGCATAACCCCACAGCTCTCCCCCTTTCCGCGCTCTCTCCCTCATACTCGGGACAAGTGGGCGGACACTTGTATTTGCCACAAATTCGGCACATTTTCCCTCCTTTTTTATCTTATTTGGTATTGTTTTTACAGATTCCTATTGACAAAATATTTCATTTGTTTTATAATTATCTCGTATGGGTATATTATATCGCATTTCCGAAGTATTGTCAAGATGTATTTCACATTTCATAACTATTTGTTAAATATAACCGAAAGAGGTATGCTATGAACTACAAAAAATTTGAAGCTTTGTTGAAAAGTAATAATACCACGGCATATAAGGTCGCACGCGCGACAGGTATCGCGCAATCCACTTTTGCGGACTGGAAAAGCGGACGCTCAACGCCGAAAGCCGATAAGCTCAAAAAAATAGCCGATTACTTTGGAATAAATGTCAGCTATCTGATAGACGGCGACGAGCTTGACGGGCTTGGCGCCGACACCTCGAAATACAGCGCGGGAAAGCTCGTACCCATTATAGGAGAGATACGCGCGGGCGCGCCTATCATAACAGATGAAACTATTATCGGTTATGAGCAGGCGGATATCGACAGCGTCGAGGACTTTTTCTACCTCAAGGTCTGCGGAGACAGTATGAAAAATATTGGTATGGTCAACGGCTCGATAGTCCTCTTTCATAAGCAGCAGTACGCCGAAAACGGAAATATCGTTGCCTGCCTCGTCGGGGGCGACAGCGCGACCGTCAAAAGATTTTACAGAGAGCATAAGAGGGTTCTGCTCCTTCCCGAAAACGAGGAATATTCCCCCATTGAGCTTTCAACCGACGATTTTGAATCGGGAGAGGCGAGAATACTCGGCGTTGCCGTGGAAGTTAAAATAAAGCTTTAACGAGAGGTTTTTCAATGATTGCAATAAGCGTAAACAAGCTTGCCCTCTCGTTCGGCACGAACGAGATCTTCCGCGATGTTTCATTTGCCCTCAACGAGGGAGACAGGCTCGGAATTATCGGAGTAAACGGTTGCGGAAAGTCCACGCTTTTCAAGCTCATTCTGGGTGAGCTTTCAGCCGACGAGGGCAATGTTTTTATTTCTAAGGACAAATCGGTAGGTGTGCTTCGTCAGGACGGGGCCTTTTCCACCGAGATTACAAACGACGAAAGGCTAAGCGCACTCGAGGTGATGTATCTTTCATTCCCCGAGCTTATAGCCGCGGAGCAAAAGCTAAAGCGCCTCGAGGGTATACTCGCCTCGGGTAGCTTTGAGAGCGGCAGAAGCGAGGATTCCTATGTTGCCGAATACACCGAACTTAACGATAGATTTATAAGAGACGGCGGACTTGAATTCAGAGGACGATGCGCCTCAACCCTACAGAAGATGGGATTTGACGAGAGCGCTATGAATCTGCCCTTTGAGCTTCTCAGCGGCGGTCAGCGCACACGCCTCGCGCTCTCCCGAGAGCTTTGCCGAGAGCCCGACATTCTCCTGCTCGACGAGCCGACCAACCACCTTGATGTCGAAACTATGTCGTGGCTCGAAAACTTTCTCGCGTCATACAAAAAATGCCTTCTCGTTATCTCGCACGACAGATATTTTCTTGACCGTGTAACGACAAAAACACTCTGCATCGAAAACAAGCGCGCCGCACTATATAACGGCGGATACAGCGCAAGTATGAAGCAGAGAGAGCTCGACCGAGAGATAGCCGAGCGGCATTATAAAAATCAGCAAAAGGAAATAGCGCGTCAGGAAGCGTATATCGCTCAGCAGAGAGCGTGGAACAGAGAGAGAAATATAGTTGCCGCCGAGAGCCGTCAGAAAATGCTCGACAAGATGGTGGTTCTTGAGCGACCAAAGGAAGCTCCCCGCCCTGTCAATATAAAATTTTCCTCGTCAACATCGAGCGGAAACGATGTTATGACACTCAAGGAAGTGTCTTTCGGATATTCCGCAAAGCCTTTATTTGAAGGACTCTCCTTTCAGGTAAAGAAAAACGACCGACTTTTTATCGTCGGTCCGAACGGCTGCGGAAAATCCACTCTTATAAAGCTGATGATTGGAAATCTTTCCCCAACATCGGGGTATATTGAGCTCGGTTACAATGTCAACGCGGGCTATTACGACCAGGAAAATCAGAATCTAACACCGACTAACACAGTTCTCGACGAGCTATGGAACGCCTATCCCACGCTCCCTGAGCTGAAGATAAGAAATACTCTGGCTATGTTCCGCTTCTTCGGAGACGATGTATTCAAGAGCGTGGCTATGCTGAGCGGTGGCGAGCGCGCGAGACTGACTCTCGCGAAGCTTATTCTGTCCGAGATGAATCTGCTCATTCTCGACGAGCCTACTAACCACCTCGACATAGACTCCCGCGAGGCGCTCGAAACTGCGCTCAGCGGATTTGACGGAACCGTTATAACCGTCTCACACGACAGATATTTTCTTTCAAAATTAGCAACGAGAATAATCGATATGACCGCCGTGCCTTCCTCATCTTACGCGGATATACACATAACCCGCGCGGGTGAGGCGTATGACGAGCTTTGCCGTGACAGAGAGCGCCGTGAAAATCTTTCGGGCGCAGATGCGGGCGTGGCAGGTACAGTCAGAGTGGAATCCTCAGCAAAGGAGTCCTATCTCAGAGGTAAGCAGGAAGCCGCCGAGGAGAGAAAACGGAAAAAGAGACTCGAGCGACTTCAGGCTGAAGCTAAGGAGCTTGAGGCTGAGCTTGATAAAATCGACGCTGAAATGATGGGCGACGCCGCTACCGATTATCTGCGCGTGGCGGAGCTTGACCGCCGTAAAACCGAAATAGAGGACAGACTCCTCGAAATATATGAAGAAATAGTTTGAGGATGCGGGTTTTGAGGGGAACTTTTCTCAAAAAGTTCCCCTCGCATAATCCGCATCTCCGCAGTCCCTATCACTCAACCTCAACGATGCCGTTTTCCTTGACTGTTATCGACATACCGTCCTTAACATAATCAAGAAATTCATCACCGAGAGAGTCAACGACAGGCATACTTGCGCCCTCAAGCCATACATCGGCGAGAATAACTCCCGCACCCGCAAGTGAGTCTATCGGCTGAGAGAATAGCATACACGCGGGCTGTCTGCCCATAGCGCAGGCGCAGTAAAGCACGAGTCCACCCGTGGTCGAGCCTATCGTCTGCGGCAGGCAAAGCGCCTTCCCCGCCATCTGTTTACCGTAGAGGTCGGGGTTATTCTGGTCGCCGCAGGTAGCGGTCTTATCGCCAAACTGAAGCGCTTTTTGGAAAGAAGCGAGGGTATTGAGTCCGCCGTGGGATACGACAGCCTCTGCCGTGACCTCACCGGGAGCCACGACTCGTCCGTTAAATATCTTCATCAGTTTTTACCCCCTTTCGTAATCTGCTCAAGTATCTCGTCATCGGTATAATAACGCGCCGTCGTATAAGTACGAAGCTTGTTAGACGAGGTTATAACAGGCATCTTTCCGCAGAGCGGATTGTTCATATACATAAGCGGGCAGATATAGGAAACTATAACGCCCATCTCTTTGAGCTTTGCGGAATATTCCGTCTTGTCAAACTCGGCAATGACCGCGGGAGGCGCGGTGAATACCGTGGGAATGACTACCTTTTTGTTTCCCGCCTCGGCAAGCGCCGCATCAAGTCTCTCTGTCCAGCTCTTGAGCTGCTCGAGGCTCATATGAGGACAACCCATAAAGCAAAGCTTAGGCTTTGCGTCGGGATTCTTCCATATCACGGGATAGCTCTCGTAAACTCTCTGAAGCTCCGCGTCGTCTATAACATAGACCTTCGCGCCCTCTCGGATAAGTCTCTCTCCCAGCTCCTTTGCCTCGGGGGTGAGATTTTCAACATGGTAAAGTCCAACGGCGCCGTTGGAAGCAGTCGCCGCGCCGAAATCCTTCAGATAAGTGCACGCCGCATCGTCAAGCTCCTCTCCAAGCCACTTATCGAGTCCCTTGATATAAGGAACATCCTTCATTACCTTCATTCCGATAGCCGAGCCGAGAAGCTGAGCCTCGGGCTTCTTTGTTGTCTTTATCTCGACTATCCAGCTCGCGCGGCGTCCCTCGTCGGTCAGAAGTCCGAATTCGGGAACATAGCCCGCGATAGAACCCATAATGTCTATAATACCCGAGTTTCTGTTGCAGCGCGCGCCGAGAACCGAGTTTGCGTAAACAACTGCCGAGGATTCAGCCCAGCTCAGTACATCACCCTTACCCGGCTTGTTGCCCACCTCATCCATATAGCAGGCGCAGGTGAAGGCGTTATCGTCCATAAGACCGAGAGATTTGAGCTGTCCCTCGTAGAAATCCTGAGTTGAGTACATAAATTTATTAAAAACGAGGTTCTGTAAAAAATTCTTCGGAACATTTTTGTCAAGCGGACGAGGGTCTGCCGAGAATTTCTGCTGTGAGGTAACGCCCGCGTCTATAAGCTGCTGCATAAGGTCGAACACGGGTGTCATCATCTTCAGTCCGAAGGATGTGACGAGGTGGTTGTATTTACTCGTCACGGGTACGAGGCGCTCCGCCCCGAAAAGCTCGCCGTAGCGAATGACGGTCTGCATTACCTTGGCAAGTGTCTCGCCCTGCGCACCGTCAAGCATCGCCTTTTGTTCGTCTGTTAAAATCATTCTCTTTCCTCCTTATATCTTCATACAAACATCCCACGCGCTCCAGATAACGGTGCGGAGATTTCCGACTTCCTTCGCGTCTCCGATAACATGGACATTCTTGCCCTTTGAGACGAGGGGAGCGGGGGTATAGCCTATCGAAAGTATTGCGCTGTCCGCCGCAACCTCGGTTACTTCGCCCGACTTGCTCACTATCTTCACAAATCCCTCTCCTATCTCGCTCACTCCGCTCTCGAGGTAAACGGGAACCTTATTAGCCGCAAAGAAATCGCGCAGATAGCTCGAGTTCGCAAGGCATATTCCCTTTGATACGATAAGGTCGTTCTGCATCTCGACGATTATGGGCTTCTTGCCCTTGAGATAAAGCTCGTAAGCAATCTCACAGCCCGTAAGACCGCCGCCGACTATAACGACATTCTCTCCGACCTCGCGCTTGCCGAGCAGATAATCGACAGCCTCGATTCCCCTTTCCATACTCTTGGTCGGAATCTTCTTGGCACGAGCTCCCGTCGCGACTATCACCTCGTCAGCTCCGAGCGACGCGACATCTGTAACCTCGCTGTTGAGCTTCACGGTTATCGCGGAATACTTTGCTATCTCGCGCTCGTACCACGCGATAAGCATACGATCCTTTTCCTTGTAAGAGGGAGCCGCTGCGGCTATAAACACACCGCCAAGACGGTCGCTCTTTTCGTAAAGCGTTACCTTATGTCCGCGCTTTGCGCACACGATAGCCGCCTCCATACCGCCGATACCGCCGCCGATAACAGCGACATTCTTTATCTTCTTGGCAGGCTCTATCTTGTATTTGTCAGACTGCATTACCGTAGGATTGAGCGCGCATCTCGCGATATGGCTTGCGTCGTATATCGACTGAGCATTAGCCACGCCCTTGTAATGCGACATATTGAAGCAGGCGTTGTGGCAGCAGATACAGGGACGGATATCCTCCGTTCTGTTCTCTATGAGCTTGGTCACCCACTCGGCATCCGCAAGGAACTGACGCGCGACACCCACGCCGTCGATAAGTCCCTTTTCAATCGCCTCAGCACCCACATCGGGCTCCATTCTTCCCGCGCATACCACGGGGATATCAACGAATTTCTTTATATGCGCAACATCGTCAAGGTTGCAGTTGAGGGGCATATACATCGGCGGATGCGCCCAGTACCACGAATCGTAGGTTCCGTTGTCGGCGTTGAGCATATCGTAGCCCGCGTCCTGAAGATACTTCGCGGCTCTCTCGCTCTCCTCCATATCGCGTCCTATCTCGGTGTATTCCTCACCGGGGAGAGCTCCCACGCAGAAATCCTTGACCTTAGAGGTTACCGAATAACGCAGAGAAACGGGATAATCCTCGCCGCATCTCGCCTTGATAGCCTTGACTATCTCCACGGGGAAACGGTAACGGTTCTCAAACGAGCCGCCCCACTTGTCGGTACGCTTATTGGTATATTTCAGGGTAAACTGGTCGAGCAGATATCCCTCGTGAACGGCGTGGACCTCCACTCCGTCAACTCCCGCCCACTTGCAAAGCTCGGCAGTCTTGGCAAACGCCTCTATTATATCGTTTATCTCATTTTCGGTTATAGCGCGGCACTTGACCTTATCGCTCCATCTTGAGGGAAGCTCGCTGGGGCTCGCGCTCTGATAAGGAATATTGATAATAGGCTTTATGATGTCTCTTACAACGGGCGCGTTGTGAAGCATAACTAGAGGGGTGGGTATTGCCCAAGAGCGTCCCATTCCCGCGGTTATCTGCACGAACAGCTTCGCTCCCGTTTTATGTATCTCCTCCATAAACTCCTTCAGCTCCTCGAACATCTTCTTGTTCTGATAGAGCCACTGTCCCATAAAGGTACTCTTTATCGGCGCAATTCCAGGGATTATGAGTCCGACATTGTTGTTTGCCTTTTCAAGGAAGAACTTTGCGGCTTCCTTGTCGAAATGGTTTCCCGTGTGTTCCATCCAGCCGAACAGAGATGTGCCGCCCATAGGACACAGAACTATTCTGTTTTTGATTTCCACATTGCCGATTTTCCACGGCGTGAATAAAGCTTGATATTTGGGATCTGTTTTTTCCATAAAAACCTCCTGAAATATTCTTTTGATTAGGTGTCACCTTATTTTACCACGGCTTTGTTGACTTGTCAACTTTTTATTGAAAATAACCGACTGGGTGGCAGAATTACCGTACAAATCAGAATAAATATTGTTAAAATATAATTAAATATAATCTTTTTATATTGACACGGAGACACTTTGCGGATATAATATAGTTGTAATTTGAAACACAACAGAGGTATCCCCAGCGGAGTCCTCGGAAAGGAATAATTATGGTAGTTACAAAAGCAAGCATCATCGGTGATGTTCTCGATTTTGATCCGAACACAGCAAAATTCTTTTTTGAAATAGGTATGCACTGTCTCGGTTGCCCCTCGGCAAGAGGAGAGTCTATCGAAGCAGCGTGCATGGTTCACGGAACCAATGCAGACGAGCTCGTTGCAAAGATAAACGAGTATCTCTCATCTAAAAACTGAAAAGTTTTTCGGGAGTGTCCGCAATAAAAACTCGGGGGATGGAAAGGCTTCTTGAAAGAAAGCGTCCGTTCCCCGATTTTGATTACAGATTTTTAATCACCGAGGTATAAAATGAATTCACCAAAATTATCCGAAAGGCTTCTCGCCGCGGCAGACCTTGCGCGCGAGGGCTCCTTCGTGGCAGATGTGGGAACAGACCACGCGTATCTGCCCATATATCTTTTCTTGCAGGGCAAGATACGAGGGGCGGTCGCGTCCGACATAAACGAGGGGCCTGTCCAGAGAGCAAAAATAAATATCAGAAGCTACGGGCTTGACAAAAAGATATCGGTCATACGCACCGACGGTCTGCATAGAATAGACATCTTTTTCCCCGACGATATCTTTATCTGCGGAATGGGCGGAGAGCTTATCGCAAGGATAATCTCGGACGCCGAGTGGACGCGCGAGAGGAGGACAAGGCTTATACTTCAGCCTATGACACACGCCGACAAGCTCCGCGATTACCTGAACCGAGAGGGATATACGATAGTCGGCGAGCGCCTCGTAAAGGAAGATAAAATATATCAGATAATCTGCGCCGAGTATACGGGCAGAAGCGAGAATTATTCCGATATTGAGCTTATATTCGGAAAACAGAATCTTTGCGCGGGCGGAAATCTTCTTCGTGAGTACGCCGAGTTCGTCAGAAGCGTATTTATCACACGGCGGGACGGAAAGCGCGCGGCGGGAGCGGATATCTCATACGAGGAGAATATGCTCCGCGAGTTGGATAAAATCATAACGAACACTTGATATAAAGGCGGTATTTATGAAAACTTCAGAGCTTTATAATTTTTTGAATAACGCAATCCCCTCCTCTCTCTCCTGCGAGTGGGACAACGACGGGCTTATGTGCTGTCCCGACGGCGACAGAGAGGTAAAAAGCGTTCTCGTGACGCTTGACATAACTGCGGAGGCGGTAGAATATGCCAAGGCAAAGGGGTGCGATGTTATAATATCCCACCACCCACTTATCTTCAAGGGAATAAAATCCATAAACGCCGAGAACTGCGTTTCGGCAAGAGCTATCGAGCTGATAAAGAGCGGTATATCGGCTATGTCCTTCCACACAAGGCTTGACGCCCTCTCGGGCGGCGTGAACGACACGCTGGCAGAGAGGCTCGGAGTTGTGAACACGGCTCCGTTCGGCGTTGACGGCGAGGAGATCGGTCGCGTGGGCGAGCTTCCCAAGTCTATGACTCTGTCCGACTTTGCCCTGCTCGTCAAAAAAGCTCTCGGAGCGCCCGCCGTGCTTTGTGCCGACGCGGGACGAATGGTAAAACGAGTTGCGCTTCTCGGCGGCGAGGGCGGCGACGATATCGCCGCGGCAAGAGCTGCGGGAGCAGACACATATCTTAGCGGTCGGCTCGGCTACCACGCTATGACAGACGCACCCGAGTGCGGAATGAACCTTATCGAGGCGGGACATTTTTACACAGAATTCCCCGTCTGCGAAAAACTCCGCGAGCTGCTCAGACAAGCCGACGCGGATATTGAATGTGAAATATTTTTGAGCAACAAAATAGAATTGATATGATATAGGAAGGGGTATAGCTATGACTTATGTAATTTCGGATATTCACGGAAACTATGAAAAATTCAAGGAGATGCTCGAGAAGATACGCTTCAAGGACAATGATGTTATGTATGTCCTCGGAGACCTCGTGGACTACGGCGAGGACCCTATCGGTCTTATCTGCGACATCAGTATGAGATATAATGTGCTTCCGATCCTCGGAGAGCGGGACTATAACGCGCTCGAAATGCTCACCGCGCTGAACGCGATGCTTGAGGGAGAGGCTCCCGATCCCGACGCGCTCTCTCGTATGGCTCAGTGGATGACGGACGGCGGACAGACGACGATAGAGGGATTTAAGGCGCTTGACTCGGATATGCGCGAGGGAGTTATCGACTACCTCACAGATATGGCTCTCTACGAGGAGCTCGAGATAGGCGGAAAGAAGTATCTTCTGCTCCACGCGGGAATTGCCGACTTTGACGCGTCGGTATCCCCCGACGAATATATGCCCGAGGACTTTATCTCCACTCCCCTCGACCCCACGAAAACCTATTATGAGGATATCACTATGATAGTCGGTCATACCCCCACCTCCGAGCTTGGCGGCAACGGTCGCATATTCCGCGGAGAGTCGAGTATTCATATCGACTGCGGAGCGGCAGAGGGCGGTCTGCTCGGTTGTCTGCGCCTTGAGGACGGCGAGGAGTTCTATGTTTAATGAGTGAATTTAAAAAGGGAGAGCGCCTCACGCTCGATATCACCGACCTTAACAATCTGGGGTGCGGTGTCGGACACGCGCCCGACGGACGAGTGGTGTTCGTCAAGGGAGCGGTCAGCGGAGACGCCGTTGAAGCAGAAATAATAAAAGTGAATAAAAGCTTTCTCGTGGCAAGACTTTTGCGCGTTCTCTCACCCTCGCGTCACAGAACGGCAGAGGATTTTTGCGCCGCACCGCTTGCCTGCGGAGGGTGCGTTTACCGCCATATAAGCTATGAATACGAGCTTGAGCTGAAGCGCGAATATGTAAGAAGCGCATTTAATAAGGCGGGACTTGGCGAGGTCACTGTTCTCCCCACGCTCCACGCTGGGAAAACCTCGGGCTACCGAAACAAGGGGCAGTATCCCGTGGCGAGAACTAAGGACGGAGTCAAGGCGGGATTTTTCGCGGTAAAATCGCACAATATAATCCCTGCCGACCGTTGCGCTCTGCAAAACGAAAGATTTGCAGACATCGTGGGAGAGGTCTGCGCATTTGCCGACGAAAGCGGTTGGAGCGTATACGACGAGACGAGCGGCAAGGGGCTTTTGCGCCATATCTATCTGCGTGTCGGAGAGGTGACGGGTGAGATTATGCTCTGCCTTGTGGTGAACGGAGACTCGCTTCCCTGCTCTGATAGCTTTATAAAGAAAATAAGGGAGAGTTTCCCCGAAATCACGGGAATACTGCTCTCGGTCAATAAAAAGAATACCAATGTCGTGCTTGGCGAGAGATTTATCACGCTTTGGGGCAAGGACTATATCGAGGATGTCCTCTGCGGACTTCGCTTCCGCGTGAGCGCAGACTCCTTTTATCAGGTCAACCGTAACGGTGCTGAGCTTCTGTATTCGCTCGCGGCGGATATGGCAGGGCTTGGGGGCGACGAGACGCTTCTCGACCTCTATTGCGGAACGGGAACTATCGGTCTTTCAATGGCGAAAAATGTCGGACGGCTCTGCGGTGTCGAGATAGTACCTGCCGCGGTCGAGTGCGCGAGGGAGAACGCCGAGAGAAACGGCATTACCAACGCCGAATTTTTGTGTGCGGACGCGGGCGAGCGCGAGACGATACTGCGCGCGGCGGGCGGCAAGCGCCCCGACGCGGTGGTCATTGACCCGCCGAGAAAAGGAAGCACGCGCGAGCTTGTCGAATGTCTTTCGAGCCTTGAAGTGCCGAAGGTCGTATATGTCTCATGCAACCCCGATACACTCGCGCGCGACTGCGCGTGGTTTAAGGACTCGGGGTACACGATAGGCGAGGTTCAGCCTGTTGATATGTTTCCGAGGACAGGACATGTGGAAAGTGTCGTGTGTCTTTGCAAACAATAGTTTCAACATCTATATGTGTCACCCGATATAACGCTTCACAACTCGATATGCCCTGCGGGGCGAGAGATAGCACATATCCATATCGAATGTGAACGAAGTGAGCATATATCGATTTCTCACATTGTGAGCAAATATCGAGTTGCGAAACAACATATCGACGAAAAGAAAGGAGATTTGTCATTTTCGAGCAAAGTCCAAACTCTCGTTTGCAACAGTAACAGCAATACTTAACGTATATAGGAAGGAAAAAATTATGGAATTGAATGAACGCGCGCTATACGAGTTTTCATTTTTCAAATATATGGAAAGCATCGGCTACCCTGCCGAGATGATGCTCCGAAACTTTAAAACACTCTCAAGCAGGCATATAGACCTTGCGGTTTTCGCCGAAGATTTGGCGCACGGGATTTTAATTTATAAATAATTTTGTCAGATGCTCTCGGTAAAACGGGAGCATCGCTTTTTTTACTTTCTGCGATGCAAATTTTGAGGGCCGACCGTCTTGGTCAGCCCTCTGTTAGTTTTATTTTGTCTTTATATTTTTCTTCTTTTTTCGAATAATTATTACAGTACCTGTTGCTACTGCTGCAACAGCAGACAGTGCTCCGCCACTAATCAGTAAAACCTTGGTCAATGAACTACCTTCGTACGGTTTTGGCTCGCTATCATTATCCTGAATTTCACTGCTGTCATTGTCATTGCTATCCAAAATTTCGGAGTTCGTGCCAATGCTAAGCACAAAGCAGCACAAATCCTCAAGTTCTTCGTTCGTAAGATCCGCAACGTCACCGTGAGTACCCGTGAGATTGCGGGTGGTAAGCACGTCAAGGATAGTTGCCGCGCTACCGTCGTGCAGATAAGGAGCAGTACGCCACGACTCTACCAAAGGAGGCACAAGAAGACCTCTGGTCTCTGTCTCGGACTGAACAAAGTTTTCATATATGAGCGTGTCTTTACCATAGAGCTCTCCCGAATGGCAGGAAGCGCAATTTGCTTTTCCGTAGAAAAGCTCCTGACCGCGAAGCGCACTCTCGGAAAGCTTGCCGTCTACAAGATACGGACTTTCCTCTGCCTGAATATTCTTAGTATAAGCATCTATTTCAATCATTTCACTTTCAGGTAAGCCGGCATTGAAGCAAATATATTTCAAGCCCGCGCGGTTAGCTGCCATAGTATTCGGGCGAATACCCGTCGCCATCACTCTGCCGCGATACCATGATCCAACCATACTTCTTGCCTGCTTTGGAGTTCCCATGCCATCGTTCATATTATCCCAGTTGAGAGCGTCAACTCTGCCATCGGGGTGGCAGCTGGCGCAACTTTGCCATTGACCGAAGCAGATAGTAGCATCGTTCCAAAGGCGCTCGCCGCCACGTGTCTCATCCTCTTCGAGAGCGGTGGTGAGTGACAGTTTATTGAGAGACTCCTCACTCATATCGTAAACGCTTATGCTTCCACTGTAGTAGTTAGCCGTATAGACCTTATTACCGACGATCTCGATTCCGCGAGGGCCATCTTGACCAAGATCTATCCTCTGCTTCAAGTGTGTTGTAAATGTAAGGTCATTAGCTATATCTTCAGGTGTTTCGAGGTATATGTTACCGCCGATATCTCCCGAATATACCTTTTCTATCTTCTCTCTGAGAGCATTTCTATCAATGATCATCATCTCTTGCGTTCCCGCGATAGACAGCACAATCTTATCCGCGCTTACATCTATACCCCAAGGGTTAGCTGCACCAAGATCGAGATCGTCCACCAGCATAGTCGCTCTCACTGTATCGTCCGACGTGCGTATCTCGGTAATGGCATTGGTGTATATCCAACCTCTGTCAACATGGGTGGTAGACACGTTCCAGCGTCCGATGGCATGTGTTACGTAAAGATACTCACCGTCGGGTGAAAGAGCAATGTCTTTCAAGTTTGTAGATCCGCTTACCATAGTAATGGTCTTTTTAACTGCCATTTTATTGGCATCAACTACTACAACCTCGCAGGATATACTTTCGTCATCCATACTTCCCGTGGGAAGGTGTCCGCCAACATAGAGCTTCCCTTCGCGCAGAGCTATGCTCATAGGCTCTCTCGTCACGTATAAGCCCTCGCTTGCTACCGTTCCTTCCGCAATCTCGCCATTGGTAAGAGGTACAGTCTGAACCGTTCCGTTAAAGCGGTTTGCAATATACAGAGTCATTCCATCCTCGCTTATCGCAAGAGCGCTTGGCGTATGTCCGACCGAGACCTCTCCCGCGGAGAGACCCGTTACGGTATTTATTGCCTCAACCTTACCGCAAGACATGCCCGTAGCAACATAAAGATACTTTGCGTCGGGGCTAAGAATAAGGGTATTCGGATTTTGGCTTACCTGAAATTCATTGATAAGCGCGTTATTTACCGTGTTGATGACCTCTACTGTATTGTTAGTCTCATCTACCACGTACAATCTGTTCGTGAGCATTGTTCCGACAGCGTCGAGCGGAGAACGGTAATTCGCCGTTTTGGCGGGAGTAAAGGTCTTTTCCTCATCACCGCCCTTGAATACCGAACTGTCGATATCGTCAAGGATCGCTACGTTTGAAACGGCGCTACCGATATTCATACTCCAAACGATCTCAGGATCCGTTTCGGGGTTGGAGATTTCGATTACCGAATCCCCGCTGGCACCGCCGTGTCCGCCCCAATTGGCAAACACAATATTTCCATTTTCAAGAACGTTTATTGCCGCTACAAATCCAAGTGACACTCCCTCAATATCGTTCTGCTCTATCTTCCAGATCTCTGATCCGTCGCTTGCGCTAAAGCAGGTTATAGTGTGAGAATCTCCGCCTGCGACGATCGTATCGCCATTATCTTTACGAATAGCGGTAAAGCCCCCCGCGGGATACTCGGCGATCTTTTCACCACTCGAAGAATATTCCATAGTTTTTGCGACATTCATAGATGCAAGAAGATATGTTCCTTCTTCAGTCTTGTATATCTGGCGTACCTGAGAGTGGCTATTGCCTCCTGAAGACCAGTCTTCAAGGTCATCAATCACTTTTCGTACATTGCCCTGAATATCAAGCTCTACTATTCTAACATGCGTTTTGTAAGCTTCACAAACCAGTACTCCGCCATCAGGCAATACCTGAGACGTGTGATTCTCTCCTCCGCCTGGAATTTCGTATGTCCAAAGCTCCTCGTATCCCGTCTTATTGGCATAGTCGGGCTTTACCATATATACCGTTGAATGTGTATCGGCTCTGCATGCGAATACGATATTTCCGTTAGGAAGCATATCTGCATCGTTGACTTCAACCCAACCTATTTTAGCTTTCGGAAGCGTCCAGAGCGATTCACCGTCCTTGTCAACGACCTCTATCCTGTCCAAGCCGCTTCCGCTTATCAGCGAAACGTGAGCAACCTCCTCCGAGCCGCTGCAAATCACCACGGTCAGTGTTATCATAACAAGGATCAGCACAATAGACAGTGCTATGGCGGCTTTGGTAAATATTGATTTTGATCTCATTTAATCAACTCCTATTTTGAATTGCATTTGTGTGCCTTTTATGCTTTACCAATCAGGAAGCTCTGAGTAAGCGTGTCCCGGATTTTCTTTGGTCGGCCAGCCCGGCCACTTTTTATTATGCGAGCTCATCGCTTCTTCGTGATCCTCATCGTAAAGCTTCGTTCCGTTAACAATAGCCGCTCGATTTGCTGCCTCCATAGCATCGTACAGCGCTACCTTCTCGGTCCTCCATGCATTCATTTCACATTGCTTATATGAATTAATGCCCAAGAGCGGGTTTCCCGGAACGCTCGTCAATCCCTTCCAGTCAGTGTCGGGATTGGTACGTAACCTCTTAAGCCCCTCCTCTATGAGCGCCAACGCCTTATCGTATGCCTCTCCCGTCTTGCCCTTCAATATGGGACTTAACTCAGGATTATCAAAGTAAATCGCGCTGTTCAAGCTATTCAGATTAAAGCTACTGAAGTTAAACTGTCTAGTATCGCCTATCTGCTGGCGTTCGGCATAGGTAAGCGGAGAACGTCCTCCATTGTTGTAGCTATAGTTGGAATCATAATCTCCGTAATAGGTCGCGTTAAGGTCTACCCACTCGGCAATACGACGCTTTTCAGCATCGGTAAGCCGACTTGCGTGAGCCTCGTCCTCGTAGATCATTTTAATTAGCGGGCTATTATAAGATCCCCAATCTTTCGCGTTATAGAAAGTAGTGTCTCCCGCGCCTATAGCGCCCAACAAATTTTCAAATGGAACGCCCGATATGTTTCTGTCAACCCACAGATTGATATACGCGGCGTTAAATATAACATCCTTATCGGGAACAAGCGACAGATTTGCTTCTTTCTTTTCATATCCGTGACATTGCAAACAGTTTTTGGTAAATATCGGCTGAACCTCAGTCAAAAAGTTCATCGTAGGAAGATCGGTGCAATCCCAATCTGTAAGTATATCCTCTCCCATTTCAAACAACAGCTCTCTCTTTTGTGGAACGTCGGGGGTATTGACAGCGATGGTCTTGGGAAGATCGCTGCCCTCGGTATACTCCGGATTGTCTATTACTTTGATGTTGGCTTTAAGCGCTATGGGCGTATCGTATCCCGTTGATGTGGAGGGAGTAGTTTTTCTATCCTCGTGGCATCCGACGCATCCCGTCGTTTCTCCCGATTGAACGAGAGTACCCGATCGCATCGATTGGATCATCCTACCATCTTTATCGAGAAGTTGGAAATAGACGAAAGTGTCCTGCGGCACTTCAAAGTACGCGGATCCGTCCTCATATACGGGAACCTCACCAATAACTCGCTTTACTTCAAAGCTATGCCAATTCACGCCTGGATTCTGCTGGCCCTGCGCTCCCCACTGAGCTGACTGACTAATATATTTCTTGTCAACAGACTCAACAATACGAAGTGTTTTGACCTCTCCTCGCTCAACGCCTTCCATATGTGTTCCCTGATAGACGTCCTGAACGAAGAAAGTACCAACGTCATCGTTGTAATTTCGGCGTTCGGAGGTCACCATCTCCTCCTCGCGAGGTTGGATAATAGTTGCGTCAAAGGCACTCATATCGGAGTCATCCTCGTATAAGAGAGTCTCGTTTCCGTAAACATCAACAAGATATATTCCCATTTTGTTGTTCCTACCCGGAATAGTACGGGAAACAAGGAAGTAATTTTCATCGAGGGGTTGAGGATCCTCATACTTTACGCCAAGCTTAACATATGCGTCTATATTAATACTATCTCCCGGCTCTCCAATGGCACTCTTGACCGAAGCAGGCCACGTCATCTCGACAGCATCTTGACCGTCAACGCCTAATGAACGGTCTATAACGGCGAGCGCTCCCCAAGAAACATCATGTGTGGAAGTGAGGACTGCCAAAACCTTTTGAGTTCCGGGAATCGCCTTCGCATCAATTACCGCGCCCGTAGGCGAATTGTTTCCATAATAAGTATCCTGCTTCGTGCCATCCTCATAAACCGTCCACAAGCCCTGAGCAGATCCAAAATCTCTGTCGTTGTATTCCCAACGGTCATAGAGAATGCGACCGTCAGGCAATACGTCGGTAGGTCTTTCAAAGAGGGTACTTGAAGTTATTTTTACAATATTCGCGCCATCGGATTCCATTCTGTAAATATTGGCGGCAATATGTCTGTTACACATAACGTATTTGGGGTCTCTGGTAGACGAAAATACGATATTTCCGCTAGGCATATACATAGGATCCATATCATCGGCGGTAGACAGAGAAGTGAGCTGCTTCGTGCTGACTACGGAAAGTCTGTCATCGCTCAAAGTATACTCTACAATGTTGTAAACCGAGTCTCTGTTTTCGCGATAGGAAAGAAGAATCCGATCGGAATCGTAAGATACATCGAGGTCTCTGTAAAGTCCGTCGGGATCTTCAAGAAGCGTAGTGACCTCTCCCGTTCTCAGATTCATTATCTTTACAGCTCCTCCTGGCGTAAAATTGGTCTTATCACTTATCTCGCCGTTATATGCGGGGAACATATTGTGGGTGTTATGATGGTCCGTCTTATACTGATAGTGTACTGTAAAGATCATAAATCCACTTCCCAAAGCGGGATTGGACGCGTTGATCCTATCCTCAAGCCCCTCCATATCCTCTATCCATTTTTCCAGCAGTTCCGAAGTATCGCCAATCTTTGCTATGCGTTCAAGTCTTCGTCTCATAGCGTTTACCGCGTCGAGAAGCACCTCGCCGTCGGGATATTCCTCCTCAGAATACTGAACCATAAAATCTTCGATCTTGGTAATCAGACCTTCAAAATCCTCTTCCTGCCAGCCTGTATCGTCCATCAACTGTTCAACTGTCAAATGGCTGTCGAGCGCGGGGAAGCAGAAGCTTCCTCTTATATTATCCACACCGAACCAAGCCCACCCTTTTATAGTATCGTCAACAAGCTTAATAATAAGCTCATCTCCCTCGTCAAATTTCCCCGTTAGGTCAATTTCAACATGGGTAAATTCCCAACTATTCAAACTGGTTTTTATTTTAGCTATCTCCTTACCGGTGTTCGCATCACAAACCGACACATAAGACTTGACGCCTCCGCCGTTAAGGTCCATTGATATATAAGGCTCATCAGGATTAAGAATAAATACGGGAGACACGAATTCACCCGTAAAGCTTTCGTTATAGCGTGTCGCGTCATCGGGATCCGTAAGCACGCTGTTAAGGTAAAGACTGCCGTGGGGGATAGAGTTTTGGGTGCCGTTTCCGTCAGCGGTAGATGCAATGATACCTGCTCCCCATACCTGCTCCGTCTTAAACGGGAATATCGTCCCTTGCTCAAAGCTCCAAATAACGCTCTCATAGGTGTAACCGTTAAGCGAGTAATCCTCGTCTATCTCCCCCTTAATTCTGATATCGTCAACGAGAATAAATCCCCAGCCTGCCGTGTCTCCGTCAACTATCTTAAGATAAACGCTATCCTCCGAAGAATAAAGTTCTTCGGGAACGGTGATCGTTACGTTAGTGAACATATTTCCGGACGAATATGTCTCGCCGCTGTCAATTATGCCATTGCTGTTAGCGTCAAATTCATACGTTGGGAATGTCGTGTTATGATATCTTACAAGCTCTTTACCGTCAGATACGCGAACAATAGCAACGTAGTTTTTATCGCTTGTTCCGCCGCCTATCTTTAGGGAGAACGTGGGATCTTTCATTTTGAATATGGGAGATCTTATCTCTGCCATAATTTTATGCTCATAATTATCCAGGGTATTATCTACGTCAACTGTAGAAAGATAGTAGTCCCCCTGCTTGTTTATTTCACCGTAAGGATAGTTTCTTTCCTTATCCCAGCAAACGATGGGACACTCACCCAATGCTCCCGACACAACCTCAAAGGGAGCAAGCGCGCCGTTCTCGAAATTCCAATAGATCATATCGTCGACATTCTCTATCGTCTTGTTTTCATCAACCTCACCGTTCGCGCAAAAATCATCAAAGGTTATATATCCCCATTCATCGGTACGGTTGTCAACGATCTTTATAAATACGTATTCGCCAACTACGCCGTCATAGGTCAGATCCCACTCAACGCGGATCATTGTTTCACTATCATTCCCTGTCGCTATCCTGACCTCATTACCATAAAGATCACATAAAGCGACAAATGTTTTATCCGAGCTTCCACCGCCGATTAAGAAGTTTACCTTCGCATCGGTCAAACGAAACATAGGAGAATGGATCTCACAAATATATTCGCTGGAAGGCTTCGTCATCTTCGTACCCGCTTTTCCAAACTTTTCAGGAGCGTCTTCCTTAGAATAGTACTCTGTGGTCTCGTAGGTAGACAGATTATATTTCCCTTCCCTAAAGAAAATCGAAGCCGTATCTCCACCGTGATTGTACGGAATATCCGAAATTATATTTCCGTAAGAACCGCTTACAAGCTTGAAGGGCGCAAGCTCTCCGTCCTCAAAGTCCCAGATAATTGAATATTCATCATCGTCTTCCAACGAATCTGCCGCAATGACATTTCCGAGCGAGGTCGTACCTACGGCGCTCAAAACGATTAAGAACGCCATTAGACCTGAACCCAACTTTTTAAAAAATTTCTTTTTCATTTTTTCCTCCTGATAATGATAACTTTTTTAAGGTTAAGTATAGGTATGAAGCGAGCCTGCTACATTGGGCAGAACATTCACACAAAGGAACGTGAAGATGAGAGCGAAAAAGCCAAGAACAGCAAATACTCCTGATGCCTTTTTCATTTTCTTGACACGTCTGGCGTGAAAATAACATAAATACGCAACAACGGTTATCAAAGACCATACCTCCTTGATATCCCACGTCCAATAGTTGCCCCAAACCTGGTCTGCCCAAAGCGCCCCAAGCAACATACCGCAGACCATAAAGGGAAAGGCGATTCGAAGTATTACGCAAGATGCCTCCTCGTATATGTCCCACTCGCGCCTTTTGATATATCCGATAACCAATACCAAAAACGCGACCACACAAAGCGCGTAGGAGAGGACGTAGCTAAAAACGTGAGGCACAAAATAAGGCGAGCGAAGCGCAGGTGCCAATGTCCAATGCATATTTCTGTCCATAAACAGGGTTCCGACAAGCGGGAGCATCGCGCCAAAACAAAAATAAGGCGAAAGCCATTTCATATCGGCTCGAAATCTGATTATCACCACCATAAGTATCACGAACAAAAGCGATATATCGCTAAGCACCTGATACATACTCGCGAATGGCGGATATCCGTTGATATACCAATTCTTGACGAAAATACCAAGATTGGCAACCCAGCCAACGGCAGAAAGAATATATGCGAGCTTCTGCTTTTTAAAAATAAACGCAACTCCCGCGGAGAAATAGCTACAAACGGCAATTATACATATCACCGTCGCAAAAACCTCAAGCACAGTCATAATCTATCCCTTCCTTTCGGTTTGATAAGCAAAAAGCATTCTATAAAGGTGCCTACGATCGTCATCCACATGCCGACAGCAAAGGGAATGTTTGCGGGGTCATTTTTTACGTACAGATTAACATATTGCATACCTTCCGTATCATAGCCCATAAGGTAGAATTTCCAACCCTTATATGTATACGGTTTATTTACGCCAAGCTCCGCTTTCTTTATCTCTCCTTCGTCGTATATCTGAAATACCGCAGTATAATTTTTATCAATTTCTTCATTCTTTACGAGTACATATCCGTTTTCTAAAGTGTAATATTTAACATATTCGCCGTCTTTTTTCAATTCAACCGCCGATACCGTTCCATATTCACCCATATCATATATCCCATTTCGATTTTGGGATACGGTTTCTATAACAATATTTTTTTCGACAAAATCGGTTTTGCTGTTATATAAGCAATACTCCGCGTCGTATTTTTCCACATCAAAGGACGCTACGGATATATAATATCCGAATTCCATAAAAGCACCGTCATTCTGCTGAACCTCTCCATAAAACGAATCGGGATCTACCGGAATAGCGAAAGAAGTTTCCTTCAAGGTCAATGCGGAAACGATCGAGCAGACAATGATAACAAGAACGCCCGTATGACAAATATAAAAACCCAATTTTTTTAACGAAAATTTGCATCTTACAAGGCAAATTATAAGAACTATAGTAAAGACGACTATAGCGACGATGAAAAATATGGATCTATGATAGCTATCCCATATGCCAAAAGCGGCGCAAAGAGATCCAATAACAAGGAACACGCCAATTATTGCCATAATCCAGACTGAGGCTTTGAGCAGTTTCATTTTTGCAACTCCTACAATTTTATAATACGTAAAAACATTATAACATAGTTATGTTTACTTGTCAATAACTCGCCGAAAAATTTTGTTTAAAAGAGCAGAACGCTCAAACATAATTATGTTTGAGCGTTCTTACCTTTTATTCATAATAATAAAGCAATACAATAATCAACAACTCATACTTTTCAAAAAACAGTTTTTTGTGAAACTGTATAAAAATTGTTTTTGCGGTAAATCAACCCTCGATACAATACAGCTTCATTTGTCCCGGCGCATACCAATCTCCGCAAATATACTCATTATCCGTTACATTAGTGTATTTACCGCAAACCAAATTACTGTTCCAATCCCACTGAAGCACAGATTTTGCCTTCTTTGATACGTGGATACGAATAAGTCCGGTTTCGGTAGGCGAATTGTTGACAACCGCAACATATTTTTTACCTTCCAGCTCAAAAAAGCCTATCACCGCTTTAAGGTTATGCGGACTTGATACGTCCATAACCAGATTGTCGCTCTTATCCTTTTCCCACAGCTCAAACTCGCCGTAGGCTTTTCCGTAATGAAGCGTTTTTATCCACTTGGCGCGGTTGAAAAAGTCTCCGAACTGGTGCAAGAAATACTTGTTTGTACGCGCAAGCCAATTAAAGGTCTCTGTACGCTCACCAAACGCGTCAATAGGGGCGAGTCTGTAATTCAGTCTGCATTCGCGTTCATAGATATGGAACCACATAATTCCCTCCATACCCGAAGCAACCGCGGTACTCAACTGCCAACGCAAATCGTCTTCATTCGGGCAACGGTACTTCCAATGACCTACGGAAAGCAAGGTAGTCCACGGAGAAATCCCCATACGCTCGGCGGCTTCCCGATAGAGGTGCAAATTGCGGAAATACATATGTATTCCTTCCTCTTCCGAGTCAGGCTTGGGATCGCGATCATATCCAAACAGCTTCAGGTGCGCTTCCTTTTCCATTTCGGGATTCAGCTGAGTATAGCAATCATAGCTTAACACTTTCAAATTCGCGTCCTTTATCATCTTTGTTGCCCAATCCAGAAACGACGGCGCTTTTAATATCGTCTCCTCCTGCCCCTCCCAATATGGAAGAAAATTCAAAAAGGGAGTCAGATTGGGCGCCAACTCAAGCTGTATGTTGTGCGCGGCAACGCAGTCGGGAAAATCATTTCCCCTCTCCGGTTCATCTCCTATCTCAAAGCCAAAAACCGCAGGGTGCTTCCCAAAGTCCTCATAAGCGGCTGCCGAGCGGGCTCTGTATTCCTCGGGGCGCTCCGATGCGCCCTTCCAGAAAGTGCGTTTGTCACACATTATCACCTTAATGTCATTCTCGGCGCAGGCATCCAATATCTCAAGTATGGTTTTCTTATCCGTGTCCTCTGTGATATTGGGGCTGCTTGCCATTGTCATACCAAGCTCCACCCAATCCTTTACATCCTTGGCTGAAAGCTCTCCCGTCGTATAATTCCAAAAGCCTATCGGAAATCTGTTCATTGCAATTTTCCTCCATTATTGATTTGTAGATTTGTTTTTTGCTCTTTGAGCGGGGCGTTATCCCAGCCTGATCGGCTCTCCGTCATAAATGCTCCGATAAGCGACGTCGATAATCTCCATTGTTTTGCTATGGTATTCCAAGGAAACGGTAGGCTCCTTGCCGTATACAGGGGCGTTCACCTCAACTGTCGATGTTTTCATCGAACAAGAAAACCTCCAAGTCAATAATTGTCTCGGAGGTTTTCAAGGATATCTGCATTTTGGGTTCAGACCGACGCCGTAACGCTACTTATAGGTAACTTACGCGGCGTCGGTTGAGCCGCTAAAATTTTATCCTGTCTTATCTGGAAGCCGAACCCGAGACCGAAAGAAGCTCGATTGCGGTATTTTCCGCGTTTTTAGCGGTAAATTCCACCTCAACAGAGGTCCAAGCGTCGGAAACAACGTCTGTAACAACCGCGCCTATAATAGCCGAGTTTTCGGTAACAAGGCAACGCTTGTTCTCAGAAATTATGCTCTTGAAGGCTCTCAATTCGCCGTTTGTGAGCGTGTAAGAAAGATCCTGCGCGCCTGCCTTCTTGAAGGTTATCTTCATTTCCGCGGACGCTACCGAAGCGAGAGAAGCCTCGTCAACAACCAAAATAATTCTTACGTTATGCTTACCCGTGGAAGCGTTAACCTCTGTCATCTGGATATACGCCTTGGCAGAGCCGTCGTCATTAGCCGAGAGCAGAATGGGGTTAGTGTAGGAAACTCCGTCGTCAGCCAGCGATACGATAGGACCGCCAACAACAGGATAAGAGTCTGTACCAAGCGTCTGACCGAAGTTGTTTCCGAGACGGTAAGCAACCTCACCCGAGGCAAACTTATCCGCGTCCATAGCTACCGCGTTGGATATGTTAACGAAAGCGGAGTTAGCCGCAGACGCGTATCCCGCCGTATTCAGGTAATAGAAATCCGATACGGTAACGTCTCCGTCGTAGCCTCCGAAGTTATAGAGAGACGCTGTACATTTTTCGGTATCCGTTGCGCCCGCGTTAAAGCAGTTGGAAAGCGTAACCTTGCTGTATCCATCGGTTCTGAGCATTCCAACGAGCGCGCCCGAGTCAACGGTTTTGTTTCCGTGCTCAAGCCTACCTACATTTCCGCTGTCACGAATAGAAAGGTTAATGACATACGCGGGATTTGTTCCGGTAGCAGCCTCGCCTATAAACGCGCCGGTATTCTGAGTTGTTTTGGAATAGATTGTTCCGTAATTCATAATTCTGCTCAACGACAGAGTAGTTATAGCGCTCATCAGCGAAACGTCCTCTGTTGTCGCAACGCTTCCCGCAACGTATCCGAATACGCCGCCCGCGCTTCTGTCCGCGGTTATATCACCCTTGTTAAAGAATGCGTTTACCGCGTTGAAATCGGTGATTCCGTTGTGGCGTCCCGAAAGACCGCCCGCATGAAGAGATGCGGTAACCTCTCCCTCATTGATACAGTTGTTTGCTATTACGCCAACAGCCGAGAGCGATTTCGCACGCTCAATACCAATAAAGCCGCCGGCGTTCGTGTTGTTTCCGACTATTTTGCCCTTGTTTACGCAGTTTTGAAGGACTGCCTTCTTGGAACAAACACCCATAAAGCCGCCCGCACCGAAGTTTTCATCTGCCGCGGAGAAATTGTTCGTTACGTTTACCTCGCTTATGCAGTTTACAAACTTAGTCTCTGTGCCGGAAGCCTGACCGATAAAGCCGCCTGCCTGAGTGTGACCGCTGTTAACAGTGAGGGTACCGCTAACATAGGAGTTGGTTATAGTAGCTCCCTTTCCGCTTCCGCTGAATCCTATGAGGATACCGGCATAGTTTGCGTAGCTTCCCTCAGCAACGGTAAGTGTTCCCGTTACGCTGACATTATCAACATCAATATAAGACTTATTTAAGTTGTCAAAAAGTATAGCGGGGGCTTCGTCATAGTTGTAATCTGTTCCCGAGCCTTTCTGATTAACAACGGCATTTTTTACGATAATGTTTTTAACAGAAAGAGTTCTGTTACCGCTGATAGAAATCAGCGCATACTCCTGGTTAACTCCGCTTATCGTGTGTCCGCAACCGTCAAGGTTAAAGTCGCCCGCGATTTTGGTTGTGGTGTGAAGCACCTGACCTGCGGGAACAACAATGTCCTCGGCAAGATAATAGTTACCCGCCGTCATAGCGTTCCATTGCTCAAGGGTGCTTATCGCGATATAGCCATCAGCCGCGCAGGCCGCCTCAGCCGCGTCCTGATCGGCAACCTTACCAACCGTATCGGTACTGATATCCGAGCCTACTGCCGCGCCGACAGCAGGTATCATAGCCACTACCATAATGATAGCTAATATAAAGGTTAATATCTTTTTCATATCTTCATTTCCTCCTTTCAGCTTACGCGTCAGGTCAACTCAATCAATCCGCCGTAGCTGTCATCCTCTTTCTTGTCGGTAGGAATGGTAGCGTCTGCGGGATCGTTGTACGAAGCGTAATAGCCATCGAAGAACATTGTTTCACCATACTTTGCAACTATAATCTCAGAAAGCTTTTTGTAAGCATCTTCGGCGGCAAGAGCCTTCCAGGTGTCGCTGTCGAGCATCTCTACGCATCCGTAGGTCTCGGTCATAGCTTCAAGCTGACCAACCTTCGCTCCGTTAGCGGGCTCAACAAGATTGATATCTGTTTCGGGATAAGCCTCAATAAGCGCGTCTATAACCGCAACCAGCTTTGCTCTGAAATCAACGGTCGATACGCTGTCGTCGTTAGCTCCGATGTCAAGGAGTATGAATTCGGGATCAACGGTTGTTTTACCCTGCGCGCTTGCGTAAGCCTCGAGAATATCGGTGAAGCTGACATATCCGAGACCTTCACGGGTTATACGCCAGTTGGTATAGCCGAGGTTCTCGGCGGTGAGCGTCATAACATCGCTCTCCATCTTTTCAACTCTGTCGGAAACGAGGAGAACAACAGGTCCGTCCTTAAGGCAAGGAACAACGGTTCCCTTGTCAGCCGCAACAGACTTCAGATAAAGTCCCGCGCCCGACTGCGCCAGATCAATATTGGTTTCAACAAACATCACTCTTACAACGGTTTCCTCCGCGGGAACTGCTACGGTGAGAGTTGTCGAGGACTTGAGATCCCAGCGCGTCCACGCCTTACCGTCAAGTGAATAAGCAACGACAGCCGACTTAGTCGCGTCGGAAATTGCAAAGCTATAAGTAACCTTGGAAGCCCCGGTAACCTTAGCAACGACCTCGGAGCCGAGCATATTTGTGTATGCCGCCTTGGCTCCGCCGCTCTGAGCGTCTGCCCAATAGCCGTTGAAATATACGTTGGTTACATTCGTAAGATTTGCCGAAACAGTGTTATACTTAGCAACAAGGGTAGGAGCCGCGGAACGAATGTTCTTTCCGCAAACGCTGCAGTCGCCCTGCTGTCTTCCCGTCAGCATAAAGGTGGGATTATCCGTATAAATGTTGTTCGGTACGGTGTGTCCCTTGGTTTCAACTTCAACGAGCTCGGTCTCTCCGCAGAGAGTACAGGTTCTCTCACCCTCACCGTCGCTCGTGCAGGTAGGCTCAACGGTAATCTTCGTCTCGCCCCATACGTGCTCGCACGCTTCATCTCCTCCCGCCGTGGTTGTTACGTCGGGGGTATCAGCGGTATCCTTGTTACAGCCCACGAGGAGCAAACAAGTGATAGCCAACAAAATTACGATTAATTTTTTCATTTTGTACCTCTCCTTAAAAATAAGGTTTCTCAGGATTGTTTAAAATCATCAAACGATATACTCGGAAGCGTTCCCACTCCCTCAACCACCTCGAAAATGCCCGAGGAGCCTTGCGTCGTTTGCGAGGAGCTTGCCTCCCCGCTCTGCCCGTCGGCGTAGGCTGAGGTCGCTTCTCCGTCTTTTTCGTTATCGGGCGCGCATCCGAACAGAAGCAACGCCAAGGACAGTATAACTATCGCGATATATCTGATTTTCATAAGCTCGCCCTCCTTTTTGGGTATTTACTCTCCCGCGCCGCGGGGAGCCCCCCCGCTCCCTCCGTAAGCGGAGGGAGCGAGGCATTTTCAGTTAGATATCGAGATCCGATTCGTCGTTTACGAAATCGTTCCAGGACATTGTTTTAATATTGCTCGCGGTGATGATGTCCGCAGTGTTAAGGAGAAGAAGCTCCGCTTTGGGTGTGTTGTAATTTTTCATTTTCATATCTCCTTTCATCTTATGCTGCAGGCTTATCCGCACTGCCCGAGAAATCAAGCGTATCTACGTCAGCGTCAAACGCAACAGTTACAGAGGTCCAATCTGTCTCGGGAACATCGGTTATCTCAAGTCCGCAAAGAACAACGCCGCTCGTTGCGTGATACTCAACTCCGCCCGCGATAAGTCCCTCAAAGACTGTTACCTTGGTAGCGCTTCTCGAAATGCTTCCCTCGGAGGTAGTGAAGGTAACCGTGAGAGTGTAGGTAGCAGTCTTCATAGCCTCTGCGTCAAGCGCGAGAATAAATCTTACATCTCTTGTTTCCTCAGCGTCAACGTCGGTTGCCGAGAGCCAGCCAGCGGTAGCGCCCGCGTCAAGACCGAGCAAGGTTACGTTTTTGGTTTCACCGTTGTTTACAGAATTATTAACGGTAGAAGTATACCCACTCACCGTGTAACCAACGAACTCGTCGCAGCTCGGAGCATCGGCAACAGTAGCATAAACACCTCCCTTATTGACGCAACTGTCTATCGTAACAGCAGGGGTAGCAATAGCAGATCCAACAAAAGAACCGAAACAGCTGGGCGCGTAAACATTACCGTTGTTTGTACAGCTCATAATGTTTACCGTTCTCGCTGCCTTGCCGACAAATCCGCCTGTTCCTGCCGTAGCGTCAGTTTTCGAGGTAGGCGTAAAGAAGCAATCAACGTTGCCTATGCAATTTTCTATGTTTAAAGAGGAACCGGACGCTATTGAGGACTGACCAATCATTCCGCCGACGGCAGCATTAGCGGCTGCACATGTCAAAGTTCCCTCTACAACGGTATTTGTAATAGACACGTTGCCCGACGACTTACCAATAAAGCCGACGAGCAAGCCCGCATAATTAATGTGGCTGGCATTCTCCCCTACGTTAAGCTCGCCGGATAGGTATACATTATCTATCTGGGGACGACATCTGTCAACATTATCAAACAATATTCCCGCACAGTCAACGCTATCGGTCGTTTCATCTGCCTCATCGACTTTAGCATTAATTATAGAAAGATTTTTCACATAAAGATCATAACCTCTTATCTGTGCTTTGAAAATAGAGCAGTCCTGGTCTACATACTTTATTGCGTAGCCGCAACCGTCAAGAATTATTTCGCCTGTATAAACAGCTTTCAACGTCTCGCCTGCCTGCACTTCAATATCACCGGAAAGATAATAGTTACCTGTTGTGATAGTATTGAAATCTCCAACACTGGTTATCTCCGTCCAGCCTGCCGCTGCGTACTCTGCCTTAAGAGTGTCAGCATCTGCGACCTTACCGACCTTGGCAACATCAAGGCTCGCGCCTACGGTTGCTGCGTCGGTTGCGCCGACTGCAATTGACGGTATCATAGCAAATATCATC
>JAGAKG010000006.1 GCA_017625755.1 Clostridia bacterium
GACCGAGAGCATAGGAACGAACGCTGAGGATATATCCGAGCTTGCTTCAGCGCTTACTACCGCCAAAGATGTGATTTCTTCGCTTGAAGAAACCGTAGATGCTCAGAATTCTAATCTGAGTGCGACAATTGCCAGCGCGAAAACCGCCCTGGAAGCAGCGGATGCGGCATTGGCGGAAAGAATCTCAGCGCTTGAAGCAGAGATAGTTGAGCTGACCGAGAGCATAGGAACGAACGCTGAGGATATATCCGAGCTTGCTTCAGCGCTTACTACCGCCAAAGATGTGATTTCTTCGCTTGAAGAAACCGTAGAGGCTCAGAACTCTAACCTGCGTGCGACAATTGCCAGCGTGGAAACCGCAATGCAAGCTGCAAATGTAGCTCTGGAAAACAGGATCAACGAACTCAACGGAGAATTGACAGCGTTGACGGAAAAGGTGAATTCCAACTCAGCCTCTATCACTGACAACACGGGGGCAATTGCCACACTTGCTACGCTTGTTAACAACGCACAGGCAGCGATTGATGCGCTGGAGGCGGCAAGTGTAGATAAGGTAGCGCTCGAATCTTTGAAGGATACTATGAATTCGGCAATCGACACGATTACCGATAGAGTAGATGCACTCGCCGAGGAACTGAAAGCGGTAACCGACAAGCTTAATATCAACACGAATTCTATCAATGACATAAAGAGTTGGTATGAATCGATACAGCGTGCGCTGAATTTGGCTGAGTTGGCATACGGCGAAGTCGGCGTACTTAAATCCAACGAAGCTTCACTGAATGCTTCTGTGGATCTTCTTCAGGTAGCTATGAATGAGGCAAAGCAAACGATCGTTGCTGCGGAAGGTAGAGTCACTGTTCTCGAAAACAAGGTAGCTACACTCGAAACGGCTAAGAATAATCTTGAAAACGCCATTGTAAATCTGCAAAATGCCGTTGACAAAAAAGCAGATTCGACAACGCTGAATGAGAAAATAACCGAGCTTCAAGCCGCTATAACCGCGTTGGAAGCTCTCAAGAATGATTATGTTGCGGCAGATGTAGAGTTGAAAGCCGATCTTGAAGCGATTGTCGTTGCGGCAAAAGAAGCAGCCATCAATTCGGCGCAGGCGCTTGTGGACATCGCAAGTGCGGAGCTTCAAGCGAACATCGACGCAATGCACGACGCATTGCTTCAAGCGGATAGCGACAATAAGGCGGCTATGGAAGCGGCAATCGCTGAAGCAGAACACTCCCACAGGGTGACAGAGTCGATCAGTCTTGCGGTTGGCATCATATCTTTCGTGGGAATGATAGCTGTAACTTGTTATGTGCTGATTCTGAAAAAGAAACATATTCGTGGATAAAGTCTGTATAAATACAGATGGTAGCTATCACCGTTGCAGGTAACCAATTATCCGATGCTCGAATGGCAGTATAGCGGAGAGGGTTTGCCGAGAAAATCGGGATATCACATACGAGAACATATTTATAACCATCGTTTATAAATGGCTTTATAAACGGCAAAAAGAGGGGGTGATTTATAAATCGCCCCTCTTTTGCCGCCTGTGTTGACACAAAATTCTGTTCATAATTGATTAATTTCTGTAACTCTGTTGACGAATTGATTTAGTTGTGATATAATTATATGATGTAAAGATGTAACTATAACTTTCGAGAGGTACTAAGCAATGTACAAAAAGGGCTTTAAAAGATTTTTTGATATTCTGTTTTCCTTTATTATTCTGACAGTATCATTTCCGTTTCTTCTGATAATTGCCATTGCGATAAAGCTTGATTCCAAGGGACCTGTTATCTTCAAGCAGAAGCGACTTGGCAAGGGCGGTAAAGAGTTTTACATATATAAGTTCAGAACAATGGTCGTCAATGCAGAAGCAGGCGGTGTCTATTCCGACAACAAAGATCCAAGAGTTACTAGGGTTGGCGGAATACTGAGAAAAACCTCTCTCGATGAACTTCCGCAAATGGTAAATGTTCTTAAGGGTGACATGAGCTTTATCGGACCGCGCCCACCGCTGACATATCACCCATGGCCGCTTGAGCAATATACTGACGAGCAGCGAAGAATGTTTGATGTTCGCCCCGGAATTACCGGTTGGGCTCAGATAAACGGAAGAAAAGCCGTTGAGTGGAATAGAAGAATAGAGCTTAATGTCTGGTACATAGACAATCTTTCGTTTGTACTCGACTGCAAGATAGTTGTTAATACGATTTTGAAGGTATTGAAGAATTCGGATAACGAGAATATTGGAGCGTCGGTGACTGAAAAGCCCCAAGAGGAAAATGTTACCGCCGAGCAGAATGAAGTGATAAACAAGTGAGGTCTTTTTGATGTCTCTTAATTTGATGTATATAACGAACGATTCGCAGGTGGCTGCAATCGCCGAGAATGCGGGAGTTGACAGGATATTTGTCGATATGGAATATATCGGCAAAAACTTGCGGCAGGGCGGAATGGATACCGTGCAGTCGAGGCATACGCTCGGAGATGTAAAAAGGATTTCGGAAACACTTAGGAGTGCGAAGCTTCTGGTGCGTATAAATCCTATACATTCGGCAACCGATAACTACACTTCCTCGAAAGAGGAGATAGACGGGGTTATTGAGAACGGAGCCGACATTATTATGTTGCCTTATTTTAAAACCGCAGATGAGGTAAAGTCTTTTTTGGAGTATGTCGGAGGGAGAGCGAGGACAATGCCTCTCGTTGAAACTCCCGAAGCTGTTGAGAATATAGACGAGATATTGGCACTGGACGGTATCGACGAGATATTTATAGGGCTTAATGACCTCAGCTTAGGCTACGGCAAAAAGTTTATGTTTGAGCCTCTTGCTGACGGAACGGTTGAGACAATGGTGGAAAAGTTCAAGCGCAAGGGCATACCGTATGGATTTGGCGGACTTGCATCACTTGATGGCGGGTTGCTTCCGGGGCGTATAGTTTTGAAGGAGCATTACAGGCTTGGTTCGAGTTGTGTTATACTCTCGAGAAGTTTTTGCAATGCAAGTAAAATGGAGAGCCTCGGAGAGGTTGAGCGGGTCTTTGACAGTGGCGTTGCTGCTATCAGGTCGTATGAGGAAACCTGCCGCGATTCAATTGATTTCGAGGAAAATCGCAAGGAGCTTTGCGAAATTGTTTCGAAAATTATTGGAGAATAAATATGAAGCTACTTATTACGGGCGCGTGGAAAGCCGAGGATTGGCAGCTTGACGAGCTACGCTCTGCGGGGTATGAAATTATATTTATGCAGGACGAGCGCGGAGAGCTTGCGATAGGTGCTGATAGCGTTGATGGCATAATTTGTAATGGACTGTTTCTTTATCATGATATCAGCAGCTTTAAAAATCTGAAGTATATCCAGCTTACGAGCGCGGGATTTGATCGCGTTCCGATGGACTATGTTAATAAAAATGGCATTGAAATACACAATGCGCGCGGAGTATATAGCGTTCCGATGGCGGAATACGCCGTAAGCGGAGCTTTGCAGCTTTATAAGCAGAGCCGATTTTTTGCGGACAAGCAAAGAGCGTGTAAATGGGAAAAGCACAGGGGTCTTATTGAACTTTTTGGAAAAACAGTCTGTATAGTAGGTTGTGGCTCGGTAGGGACGGAGTGTGCTAAACGATTTTCGGCGTTTGAGTGCTGTGTTATTGGGGTAGATCTCTATCCAAGGGAGTGCGGCGAATACTCCTCTGTTTTGCCGATAGACGAGCTTGACAGTGCGCTTGAGAAAAGCGATATCGTTGTGTTGACACTTCCGCTGACAGAGCAAACGTGTGGACTTATAGGTTCGGAGCGCTTGAAAAAAATGAAAAAAGAAGCTATATTGATAAATATAGCGAGAGGCGCTGTGGTTGATACCAACGCGCTTATCGACGCACTGAATAACGGTATAATTTCGGGTGCGGTGTTAGATGTGTTCGATACGGAGCCGCTTGATGGTAGCAGTTCTCTGTGGGATATGGAGCAGGTTATATTAACTCCGCATAATTCCTTCGTCGGAGACGGCAACGCCCGACGCCTGTGGAATGTAATAAGTACTAATCTTCGGGGCTTTAAGAAATAAAAGGCGCTTTGAGGATACAAAGAAAGGATAATTATGAAAAAAGTAGAAACACTAAGGCAACTACAGCTTGTGGGAATATACATATACAGAGATCTGCTTTCCGCATGTGAGAAGAATGGCTTGAAGCTTTATTTGCTCGGCGGAACATTGATAGGTGCGATAAGACATAAGGGGTATATCCCATGGGACGACGATATAGATGTTTGTATGTCGAGAACAGATTTTAACAAGCTTATGGAGCTGACCGACGGAAAGATAAGTGAAAAGTGCAGAATTATCAATCCTGCCGACGAAAAGGACTTTAAGGGCTATATTCCGCTGGCGGTGTACGAGAATTCATCTTTGCTTTCCAAGCAATTCAAAGAGGTTGAGGATCTTAAGATAGGAATAAGTATATTCATATACGACGGAGTCCCGAAGAACGCGCTTACAAGAAAGCTTTACTTTATGAGAATGTATATGCTCAGAGCTGAGCACGCACTTTGCCGCGCTGATTTCAAAAATGTCAACACTCGTGCGGCGAAGCTTATGGGACCTATTCTATCTCCGTTTTATAATCCTAAGAATGTTTATAAATATAAAAACAAGATTTTGAAGTGGCAGCAGAAATATCCGTATGATAAGAGCGAGTATGTCTCGACGAATGCAGATAAGGATTCTTGGAAGGAAGTATTCCCCAAAAAGGATTTTGAGATTGCTGCGGAGGTTGATTTCGAGGGTATCAGAAGTTGGGCGTTCAGCTATTATGACGAGCATCTTACCAGATATTACGGCGATTATATGCAGCTTCCACCCGAAGACGCGCAGATACCAAAGCATAGCTTTGAGGCTCAGATAGAGGATGAATTCGTTTTTGAGGAATGATATTTAACCGACATTAATATTCAAATTGATTTAAGGATGTTGCCGAATATGAAAAAAAAGGTATATTTAATAACCAATTATTTTCACTTTGCAAGTGAGAAAGCAAGTAACAGATATCGGGAATTGGCAGAAATGCTCTCAAGGGAGTCCGATATAGAGCTTGAGGTTATAACTTCTGCTTTTTATCAGAGAACTAAAAAATTCCGAGAAAACCAAGAGGAGCTTGCGAGCGGAGTTCCCTATAAGGTGACTTTTATATACGAGCCTGGATATCAGAAAAATGTAAGCCTGGGGCGACTCAAGACATCAAGGGTTTTTGCAAAGAATACATTGAAGTACATTAAATCCCAGCCAAAGCCTGCTCTGATATATCAGGTGGTTCCTACTCTTGATGTAGCGTCTTCGGTTGGAAAATTTGCTAACGATAACGGTATTCCGTTTGTGCTGGATGTTCAAGACCTCTGGCCGGAGGCTTTCAAGATGGCACTGAACATACCTGTTGTAAGTGACATCCTTTTTGCTCCGTATACCGCTCTCGCAAACAAAGCGTATAAGAGTGCTGATGCGGTATGCGCTGTTTCAAAGACATATGTTGAGCGCGTGCTTTCTGTAAATAAAAAATGTGATAGCGGACACCCTGTTTTCATAGGTATTAATCTTGCCGTATTTGACGAAAACGCCAAGGGAGCAGAAAAAGCAGGCGACAGAGTCAAGCTTGCATACTGTGGCTCACTGTCTGAAAGCTATGACATAAAACTTGTTATAGACGCGCTTGCCCTGCTTGAAAATCCGCCGCTATTCGTCGTTATGGGAGACGGTTCGAGCAAGCAGAATTTTGAAAACTACGCAAAGGAGAAAAATGTCGAGGCTGAGTTTATCGGATATCTGCCCTATTCTGATATGTGCCGCGAGCTTTGCTCGTGTGACATAACGATAAACCCTATAATAGGTTCTTCTGTGGCAACTATAATAAATAAACACGGTGACTATGCCGCATGTGGTCTTCCTGTAATAAATACCCAGAGAAGCGAGGAGTACTGCGAGCTTGTAGAAGACTATGAAATGGGCTTTAACAGTGTAAGCGGAGATGCGTCGGAGCTGGCAGAAAAGATAAGAATTTTGACTGAGGATGAGGCTCTCAGACGCAGAATGGGTGAGAATTCCCGCAGATGTGCAGAGGAGAAATTTGACAGAAGAAATACTTATAAAGAACTTGTGGAGGTAATAAAAGGTCTTATATGAAGGCGTTGATTATTTCACACAATCCTATGTCCACGAAGCACAGTATAGGTAAGACATTGCTTTCGTTGTTCTCGGATTTTAAAAAAGAGGAGATGTGTCAGCTATACATTCATACAGGTGTTCCGGAATTTGATGTTTGCTCTTCCTTTTATCGTATAACCGATAAGGATGTTCTTTACGGCGTTTTTAAGCGAAAGGTTGCCGGGGGTCAGGTTGCCGCATCGGCAGATGGAAGACCTCAGACAAATTCAACAGATAGTTTTTATAAGCAAACATACGGAAATCCCAAAAACAGAGCCCCTCACAGAGAGCTTTTGAGGGATATGATGTGGAAAATGTCTCCGTGGTATAACAAAGACTTAAAAAATTGGATAGGGGCTGAGAAGCCTACCTGTATATTTGTAGCAATCGGAAGCGGAAAGTTCCTTTACGATATGGCTCTGAAAATATCGAAGGATTACAATATTCCGATATATACATATGTTTGCGACGACTTTTATTCTATGAAAACCCCTCGAGGAATCTGCGGTGGGATATGGAAAAAGAGTTTGGTCAAAAAAACCAGAAAATTAATGGAGAGATCTCGCGCGGTGATATCTATTTGCGAGGAAATGAGCGATTTGTATGGAGCCGAGTTTGGTCGTCCTGCCGTTACCGTAATGACCGGAACAAATTATTCAGTCGCTGAGATACCTAAAGTTAATGAGGGCGCCAAAACGATACGGTATTTTGGGAAGGTGAGTCTTAATAGGTATAAATCTATCGCCGATATTTGCAGAGCTATTGATAAATTAAACGAAAAGCTCGGAGAAAATTTCTCGCTTGAAATATATTGCGACGATATCGGTGACGAGGTTAAGACAGAGTTTCGGGATATAAAGTCGGCTCGCTTTTGTGGGTATATTTCGGGAGAGGAATTCAAGGATAGATTTTTCTCGTCGGATATTCTGTTGCATATCGAGGCTTTTGATGCCGAGTCGGTCGACAGGGTACGCCATTCGGTATCTACCAAGATTGCCGACAGTATGGCGAGCGGAATACCTATGTTTGCTTACGGACCTGATAGTGTGGCGTCTATACGGCACCTGCTGAGAAATAACGCGGGAGTCGTGGCGACCTCCAAAGATGAGCTTGAAGAAAAGATAAAGTCCGTATTCTTGAGTAGAGAGGTAAGACTCGAGGCTGCTCGAAACGGAATAGAAACCGCAAAAAAATATCATGATTCCCAAAAGGCAAGTGCAAAAATATTCGAATTACTGAACGATTCTGAGCTATAAGGACAAACACAAAAAATATGCTGGAGGAGATGAACGATGAAGGTTCTGCAGGTTAATTGCGTCTACAACAAAGGGAGTACCGGGAAAATTACATATGATATACATGCAGGACTTTTGTCGGAAGGAATTGAGTCGGTGATCTGTTATGGTCGCGGCGATAAAACAAAGGACGCCAATGTATATAAGACCTGCGGGGAATTATATTCAAAGGCTAATAATCTGCTCTCCAGATTTACGGGCGTTATGTATGGCGGATGCACTTTTTCAACATCAAAATTGATTTCAATAATCAAAAAAGAAAAGCCCGATATCGTTCATTTGCAATGCATAAACGGATATTTTGTAAACATATACAGCCTTATTGAATGGTTGAAGGATAACCGTATAAAAACGATTTTGACGCTTCACGCGGAATTTATGCATACCGCGAATTGCGGACATGCTCTTGATTGCGAAAAGTGGAAAACAGGATGCGGAAATTGTCCGAGATTGAAGAAAGAGACCAAGTCTTTGTGGCTTGACGGAACTGCTAAATCTTGGAAAAAAATGAAGGCTGCGTTTGACGGTTTTAAAGATTTGACGGTTGTTTCAGTATCTCCGTGGTTGCTTGAGCGCGCATCTGCCTCGCCTATACTTGCGGGTAAAAATCACAAGGTCATTCTCAACGGACTTGACGATAGCATTTTTCGCTTGCGAAAGGCGGATAATCTGAGAAACATATATGCTCCGAACGGCGAGAAGATAATTTTCCACGCCACGCCAAGCTTCAATGACGATCCGGGGCATATCAAGGGTGGATGCTTTATTCTGGAGATGGCAAAGCGCCTTGCGGATAAAAATATCAAATTTGTTGTTGCGGGACGGCACAGCGAGCAGTTGAAGGTTCCGAGCAATGTTACTTTGCTTGGAAATGTTAGAGAGCAGGATAAGCTCGCTAGGCTTTATTCTATGGCAGACCTGACGCTCATCGCGAGTAAAAAGGAAACATTTTCAATGATTGCTGCCGAGAGCCTGTGTTGCGGTACTCCTATCGTTGGCTTTAAGGCGGGAGCGCCCGAGCAGATAACTATTGACGAATACAGCTCCTTCGTGGAGTATGGAGATATAGACGCTCTGCAAAATGCGGTTGAGCATTTTTTGAGTATTGATGTCGATAAAAGCAAAATATCGACTGACGGACGCGCTAAATATTCAAAGAAAAGAATGGTTGCGGAGTATATAGAGGTTTATAAAAAGGCGATGAAGGGGGAGATATAGATGGAAGCAAAGCTTTGGAAAAAAGAAAAGCTTCTCGTTAATAACATAAAAGAAAACAAAGAAAAAATATTTTTGTTTTTGTTCGTGGTGTGCATGATGAGTTTTTCAACAGGTACATATATGACGGCATATCGTGTTGGAGCGACGGTAAGCTCGGTAATTATTCTAGCAATGTTGTGCTTATATGTACTGTTATTCAAAAAGGTCTCCGTCAGTAATATAAAAATAAATCTGTCGGATATTGCGTTTGCACTGGTGTTTACTGTATGCTTACTCATAACGAAGCTGGTTACCGATGATTCCTCAAATTATTATTTTTTAATGATAATTCTTTTGGGTGTTGCCTTCTTGATAATAACCTTTGTTGAAAAGATAAGCTTTATGCGCGCGTATATTGCTGCGATGGAGTTTTTCTCGATATATTCGCTGATATGCACATATATCTTGAAATATACACCTATCGCGTCTTGGTTTCCCACCTTTTCTCATTTTAGCGATGAATATGTGGGGGGACATATAACATTTAGAAATTTCTATTTTTGTAATGTTTATATGCCTGAATATGGTGATCAGATCAGAAATTTCGGTATTTTTATTGAGCCCGGACGCTTTCAATTCTTTATTCTCTTGGCGTTGCTTTTTTCTGTGGTGGTCTTTAAAGACGATAAAAAGAAGCTTATACGGAAGTTTATTATTTTAGCGGCAGCTCTTATTTCCACATTTTCTACCGCGGGATTGGTTTTAGGCTTCCTTGTGTTCACGCTTCTGCTATTTTCTTCCGCAAAATTGAGCTTTTCTAACAAAGCGATATTTGTTGGTCTTTCGATATTGTTTCTTGCGGGGCTGCTTTCTTTTGCGAATGTAGCCGAGGAATTGAACGCATCTATGGACAAATTGAGCGGTGGAGGCTCGCTGAATGCGCGTGTTGGTTCTATTGTAGGCAACATACAGGCGTGGTTTGATAAGCCTATATTTGGCTGGGGATACAGTCACCTTATGGTCGGCGAAGGAAGTTCTTATTTCAAAGCTTATTCGGAGCACAACACTTGTACCACTTTCACATATTTTTCATGTTACGGTCTTGTGTACGGTCTTTTGAATTTCCTTGGATGTCTCGGCTTTTGGATAAATCAGAAGGCGAATGGATATTCCAAATTCGTATTTCTGACGGTATTTTTTCTCTCGCTAAATAACGAGTATTTCTGTGACGCGTTGTTGATTATGATAATTACCTTCTACGGATTAAGAGATATTATTCAGAGCAGAGAAAAGGAAACATCTTCGCTTGACGCTTTAGCGCAATAGCACACGCTCTCAATTCAAGGAGATAAATAATGCGTATAAAATATCTTGTTCATTACGACTTAGAAAATCCCGTATTCAAAAGGCGTAGTTGTGCTCCGTCTGCGGTTACGAAGGCATCGTATATAGTGTCCGCATTGAATGATTTGGGATACGGTGTCGATATTATCTCTCCTGCTTTGCCCGAGAACGGAGAGAAAGACCGCGGCGGAATCTATAAGTTTGGTGAAAATACGGTTAAGTATTTTTCTTCACCGAACAGAAAAAATCTTTTTGGCAAAGTGATTGCAAAGCTTACGAAAAAGCTTGGCTTGTTGTTCTACCTTGTGAAAAATCTTCGTCGTGGAGAGCCGCTTGTGGTGTATCATTCGCTCTATTATACGGGATTGATAGCTATTCTGAAGAAACTCAAGAAAACCGAGTTTATTTTGGAGGTTGAGGAAATCTACGGAGATGTGCTTGAGGATGATAAGGTAGTAGCTAAGGAGCAGGCTGTGTTTGCTATTGCGGATAAATTCATTCCTATAACCGCGCTTCTCGGTGAAAAGATAAACCCGAATCATAAGCCATCGGTTATTTCTCATGGAACTTATAAGTGTGCCGAGAAATACGAAAAATTATGGACTGACGATAAAATTCATGTTGTATACGCGGGAACATTTGATCCTCGCAAGGGCGGAGCTTTTGCCGCGATAGGTGCTGCGGAGCATTTAAGCGATACATATAGGTTGCATATTCTGGGATTTGGCAGTGAGTCTGAAATCGAAGCAATCAAAAACGAGGTGGAAAGAGTCAATGCCTTTGGGGGCTGTGTCGCAAGCTATGACGGACTACTCTCGGGAGAAGCGTATCTGCAATTCCTGCAAAGCTGTCATATAGGTCTCAGCACGCAAAATCCTAATGCTAAATTTAATGCCACATCCTTCCCAAGCAAAATACTGTCTTATATGTCGAACGGACTCAGAGTGGTGAGCATAAGGATTCCCGCGATAACATCCTCGGATGTGGGAGACTTAGTCTATTACTATGACGAGCAATCGGCAGAGGAGATAGCAGCCGCTATCGCTTCGGTAAATATGAGAGACGAGTATGACAGCATGAAAGTTATTGCAGAACTTGATGAGAAATTCAAAAGAGAAATGAAAACATTGATAAATAAGGAGAATTGAAAATGTATCAAAGTAAGGTTGATGTGGCAGTGTTGTTGATCTTTTTCAACAGACCTGAATGTATCGAAAAAGTATTTGCGGCGGTTAAGGCGGCAAGACCTTCAAGGCTCTATCTGTACCAGGACGGAGTGAGAGAAGGGCGAGAAGACGATGTTGAAAACGCAAGAAAGTGCAGAGAAATAGTTTCGGATATCGATTGGGAATGTGAGGTTCACACGAAATATCAGGAGAAGAATTTTGGCTGCGATCCGTCGGAATTTATAGCTCAGAGATGGTTGTTTGAGAATGAGGAGATGGGTATAATTCTTGAGGACGACGATGTTCCTTCGGAAAGCTTTTTCAGATTCTGCAAAGAACTGCTCGAGAAGTATAAGGATGACGACAGAATCAATATGATCTGCGGTATGAACAATAACGATATTTCCAAATATATAGATGCAAGTTACTTATTTACAAAGAAAGGCTCAATCTGGGGCTGGGCGTCGTGGAGACGCGTCGTGAGCGCGTGGGACGGAGAATATAGTTGGTTGGACGATGAAAAAGCGCTTGAAAAAATCAAAAAGCAGATGAGCAATAGGGATTACAAAGCATTTATAAAGAGGGCATCTTGGCATCGTTCTACTGGAAAAGAATATTACGAAACAATAAACGCCGCTTCTATGTATATCAATGAGAGACTGAATATCGTTCCTAAATACAATATGATATCCAATATAGGAATCAGCGCGGAGACGACGCACGCAACTGACGATGTACGAGTTCTGCCTAAGAGGATACAGAAGCTGTTATACAAAAAGACTTATGAGATAGAATTCCCGCTGATACACCCGACAGAGATAGTCAGAGATTATAAATTTGAAAAGAAAATGACATTCACCAAGTTTGACAGATTCGCTAACAAAATAGAAGCTACTATCAGAACGCTTATTTACAAAGGACCCAAGGGAATTATTAAAAAAATAAAAAACCACAGTAAATCAAAATAAGAGCCGTGGAATACGCAAACAAAGTGATTTAATTCTTGGGAGGAAAAATGGGCGCTTCAAAACAAATAAAATTAGGCGCAGTGCTTTCATATATATCGATTGCCGTAAATATAATAGCGGGGCTTCTATACACGCCGTGGATGGTAGCGCAGATAGGCGAGGGAGATTATGGTCTTTATACACTCGCCAATTCTCTAATCACACTCTTTTTAGTCGACTTTGGTCTAAGCGCAGCTACCAGCAGATATATTTCAAAGTATCGTGCCGAGGGACGGCAGGATAAGATAGATAGCTTTTTGGGCGCGATATACAAATTGTATTTGATAATCGACGCCGTAATATTTGTCGTTCTTTTTGTGGTTTATTTCTTTATTGACAAGATATATGTTCAACTGACTCCGACAGAAATGGAGAAGTTCAGAGTCATATATATTATGGCTGCGTCGTTTGCGGTTGTCAATTTTCCGTTTGTTACCTTCAATGGAATATTGAATGCGTATGAAAAGTTTATTCAGCTCAAGTTGGCGGATGTTATATATCGGATACTGCTCGTTGGCATAACGGTAGTTGCCCTGATAATGGGATACGGACTTTACGCGCTCGTTGCGGTTCACGCATTGGTTGGCTTGATCATAATAGCTTATAAATGGGTGATAATCAAAAAAACGCTTCCAATAAAGGTGAATATAAAATCTACCGAAAGGTCGCTGTATAAGGATATATTCAGCTTTTCAATATGGGTTGCAGTGGCGACTTTGGCACAAAGATTGGTGTTTAACATCACGCCTTCGATACTTGGTATCGTGGCAAGTAGTACTGCTATCGCTATTTTTGGTATAGTTGCAACAATAGAGGGATATACATATACGATATCAAGTGCAATAAACGGAATGTTTATGCCTAAGATATCAAGGATATATCAAGGTGAGGACGCGCAAAGGAATATGATGCCGCTTATGCTTGGAGTCGGACGCTTTCAGTATGCTCTGAATGGTTTGATTGTAGCGGGCTTTGCTGTCGTGGGTAAGAGCTTTATTGAACTATGGCTGGGAAGCCTGTATGTTCCCGCGTATTACGGAATAATGCTTGTTATAGTTCCGGGATTGTTCTATAATGCCTTGGAGATAGCTAATACGGCTATGGTAGTTCAGAAAAAGGTCAATCTTCAGGCATATGTCAACATCGGAATGGGACTTTTGAATGTAGCGCTTTCGTTTGTACTCTCCTATAAGTTTGGTGTCGTGGGCGCTTGCGTTTCTATTTTTGTGGCGTATACATTCCGTACGATTGCGTTGATTGTTATTTATCACAGGGTGATGAAATTCGATATAATTACATTCGTCAAAAAATGTTATATCAGAATGAGTATACCAATAGTTCTTACTGTTTTTATTGGATTCGGTATGAATTACTTCGTTCCGAATGGCGGATGGCTTATATTTATTGCGAAGGGGGCAGTAACCGTGGCAATCTATATGGCGCTCACTTTGCTGTTAGGCTTTAATAAAGAAGAAAAATCAAACATAATAAATATGGTAAAATCAAAAATTAAAAAGTGAAGTTAAAGGGGAATATTAAAATGGGACTTTTCACAAATAAAACATTAATGATAACAGGCGGAACGGGTTCGTTCGGAAATGCGGTGCTTAACAGATTTCTCAAGACTGACATCGGGGAGATCCGTATATTCTCCCGCGACGAGAAGAAGCAGGACGATATGCGCCATGAGTTTCAAGCGAAGATGCCTGAGGTTGCCGAGAAGATCAAGTTCTATATCGGTGATGTAAGGGATATCGCGTCTGTTCGCAATGCGATGCACGGTGTTGACTACATATTCCACGCGGCGGCGCTCAAGCAGGTGCCCTCGTGTGAGTTCTTCCCGATAGAGGCGGTAAAGACCAATGTGCTTGGAACAGAAAATGTTCTCACAGCGGCAATCGAGGCGGGGGTAAAGAATATCGTTTGTCTGTCGACCGACAAGGCGGCTTATCCCGTAAACGCTATGGGTACTTCCAAGGCTATGATGGAGAAGGTTATTGTGGCTAAGTCCAGAACTGTATCTCCCGACAAGACAAAGATATGCTGCACTCGTTACGGCAATGTAATGTGCTCACGCGGCTCGGTAATTCCGCTTTGGATAGACCAGATAAGAGCGGGCAACCCCATCACTATCACCGACGGCTCTATGACGAGATTTATAATGTCTCTTGACGAGGCGGTCGACCTCGTTCTGTTCGCGTTTGAGCACGGAACGAGCGGAGATATCCTCGTTCAGAAGGCCCCCGCTTGTACTATCCAGACGCAGGCTGAGGCGGTTTGCGAGCTGTTTGGCGGAGATAAGAATAACATCAAGGTTATCGGTATCCGTCACGGCGAGAAGATGTACGAAACGCTTCTTACCAATGAGGAGTGCGCTAATGCCATAGATATGGGCAACTTCTACCGAGTTCCCTGCGACAAGCGCGGACTTAACTATGACAAGTATTTCAACCAGGGCGATGCCGAGAGAAATACTCTGACCGAGTTCAATTCAAACAATACCGAGCTTCTTACCGTTGAGCAGACTAAGGCTAAGATAGCGTCTCTCGCGTATATTCAGGAAGAGCTTGCAAAAGAGGGCAAGTAATATGAATATACTTATCACGGGAGCGGCGGGATTTGTTGGAAAAAACCTGACCGAGGCGTTGAAAAACATAAGGGACGGGAAGGACAAAACTCACCCCGAGCTGAAGGTTGACAAGCTATATCTTTACGATATAGACTCGCCTGCGGAGTTGCTTGATGAGGCGTGCGCCGACTGCGATTTTGTATTTAACCTTGCGGGGGTAAACCGTCCGCAGAATCCCGAGGAGTTTATGCAGGGCAATTTTGGCTTTGCGTCAAGGCTTCTTGAGACGCTGAAAAAGTACAACAATACCTGTCCCGTCGTGCTTTCAAGCTCAATTCAGGCGACGCTTATCGGAAGATATGACAGCGATTACGGACGCAGCAAGAAGGCGGGCGAGGAGCTGTTCTTCGATTACTCGAGGGAGACGGGAGCTAAGGTTTTGGTATACCGATTCCCGAATCTGTTTGGAAAGTGGTGCAGACCGAATTACAATTCGGCGGTTGCTACATTCTGCAACAATATAGCCAACGATCTGCCTATTCAGGTGAGTGACAGGGCGGTAAAGCTCGAGCTTCTGTATATCGACGACCTGGTCGACGAGATGATAGCGGCGCTCGAGGGCAGGGAGCATAGATGCGAATTTGACGGAATAGATACTGTTCTTTGCGATGCGGGAAAATACTGTGCCGCGCCGATCACTCACAAGGTGACGCTCGGCGAGATAGTCGACCTGCTTGACAGCTTCAAGGCTCAGCCCGAGACGCTCGTTATGCCCGAGATACCCTACGGAAGCTTTGCCAAGAAGCTTTACAGCACATATCTCTCCTATCTGCCTCGCGATAAGGCGTCCTTTGCGCTCAAAATGAATGTTGACGCAAGAGGCAGCTTTACCGAGCTGCTCAAGACAGAGAAGTGTGGTCAGTTTTCGGTGAACATATCGCTTCCCGGTATCACAAAGGGACAGCATTGGCACAACACCAAATGGGAGTTCTTTATCGTTGTAAGCGGTCACGGACTGATACAGCAGAGAAAGATAGGCGGCGACGAGGTGCTTAATTTTGAGGTGAGCGGAGATAAGATAGAAGCAGTTCACATGCTCCCGGGTTATACACATAATATTATCAATCTGAGCGATAGCGAGAATCTCGTTACCGTGATGTGGGCAAACGAGCAGTTTGACTCGAATAAGCCCGATACATTTTTTGAGGTGGTTGAATAATGGACATAAAACTTGATTACAGTGATGTAAAATTCAAAGACGACGGCAGATTGAAGCTGCTTATTATCGTTGGTACGCGTCCCGAGATAATCCGCCTTGCTGCGGTGATAAACAAGTGTCGCAGATATTTTGACTGCATTCTTGCGCACACGGGACAGAACTACGATTACAATCTGAACGGCGTATTTTTCAAGGATCTGAAGCTTGCCGATCCCGAGGTGTATATGGACGCTGTTGGCGACGATCTCGGAGCGACTGTCGGAAACATTATAAACTGCTCGTATAAGCTGATGAATCAGATAAAGCCCGACGCGCTTCTCATTCTCGGCGATACAAACTCATGTCTCTCGGCTATCGCCGCAAAGAGACTGCATATCCCGATATTCCACATGGAAGCGGGCAACAGATGTAAGGACGAGTGCCTGCCCGAGGAGACGAACAGACGAATAGTTGACATTATTTCGGATGTAAACCTCGCGTATTCCGAGCATGCGCGCAGATATCTTCACGAGTGCGGACTCCCCAAGGAGAGAACCTATGTGACGGGCTCGCCTATGGCGGAGGTGCTTCACAACAATCTCGAGGAGATAAAGGCAAGCGATATACTCACAAGACTTGGTCTTGAGAAAAAGAAATACATTCTTCTTTCGGCACACCGAGAGGAGAATATTGATACCGAAAAGAACTTTACAAGTCTTTTCACTGCTATAAACAAGATGGCGCAGAAGTACGATATGCCGATACTCTATTCCTGCCATCCTCGTTCAAGAAACCGTCTTGCGGCAAGCGGATTCAAGCTTGACTCGCGGGTTATCCGGCACGAGCCGCTCGGCTTCCACGACTACAATCATTTGCAGATGAACGCGTTTGCGGTCGTTTCCGACAGCGGAACGCTTCCCGAGGAAAGCTCTTTCTTCACAAGCATCGGAAATCCGTTTCCCGCGATTTGTATAAGAACATCTACCGAGCGTCCCGAGGCGCTTGATAAGGCTTGCTTTATCCTTGCGGGTATCGATGAGAACTCACTTCTTCAGGCGGTAGATACGGCGGTCGGTATGACCGAGAACGGTGACCACGGTATTCCCGTACCCGTTTATGTTGAGGAAAATGTCTCGACGAAGGTGGTCAAGATAATACAGTCCTATACGGGCGTTGTCAATAAGATGGTTTGGAGAAAGTTTTAATTTTTGCTTGATTGGAGAATGATATGGATAATTTGATTGAGCTTATGATGAAGCTGATAAAGAGCGAGGTCTGTGGAACCGCGCTTGATATCGATTCGCCTATATCATTGTCTGAGGTCGAATCACAGAAGCTTTATGCGATATCTAAGTCGCATGATATTGCTCATATCGTCGGCTCTGCTCTGCGTAAGAACCGCGTAGAGATAGACAAGAGCGTTGAGGCTAATTTCCAGAAGCAGATACTTCTCTCTGTATACCGATATGAAAAGATAAATTATGATTATCTCAAAATTTGCGAAAATTTTGAAAGTGCGGAGATTCCATTTGTTCCACTCAAAGGATCGGTGGTAAGGGGGTATTATCCTGAGCCGTGGATTAGAACAAGCTGTGATATAGATATACTTGTTCACGATGAGGATATAAATAAAGCGATAAACCTACTGGTGCAGAAATTCTCGTACAGCATAAGCAATAAAAAGGGATATCACGATATTACTCTGTATTCTCCGTCGGATGTTCACCTTGAGTTGCATTTTAACATTAAGGAAAATATGGAGAATATAGATCCGTTGCTGGGGCGTGTTTGGGACTACTGTACCGTTGTGGAAGGAAAGAAGTACGAGCATAGACAGAGTAACGAATATCTTATGTTCCACCTGATATCACATATGTCGTATCATTTTATTCACGGCGGATGTGGAATAAAGCCATTTATGGACCTTTATGTTTTGGATGCCAATCTTAAATATGACAGAGAAGAACTGGTAAAAATGTGTCGTGAGTGCGGACTTGAAAGATTCTATAACTCGGTCTATGAGTTAAGTAGCGTATGGTTTGGAGAGGCTGAAGAAACAACGCTCACAAAAAGAATGGAGACATATCTTCTTGTTGGAGGTGTCTACGGTACAGAGGAACAGTATATCGCTGTCCAGCAAAAGGATGAAGGTGGAAAAATAAAGTATATGTTGCGGAAGATGTTCTTGCCGTATAACACATTAAAGAGGCTTTATCCTGTCGTTGAGAAGCATAGGTGGTTGGTTCCGATATGTCATATCAGGCGTTGGTTTAGTTTGATTTTGCCAAGCAAATTGCAGTATTCTGTCAGAAAACTACGAGTGGCAACGACTATGGATAAGACCAAGGTCTCGGCGGTTGCTCAGCTTATGAATGATGTTGGATTGTAAATAATTTTAATAAAAAAAGGGAGTTGTTTTTCAACTCCCTTTTTTGGATTAATTTTATTCTTTTGTCTAATAATAAATAAAAAAGCAACAAAAGGAAGCTCTGATGAAGAAGATAATGCTTATATTCGGAACGCGACCCGAGGCGATAAAGATGTGTCCGCTAGTGAGGGAACTGCGGTGCAGAGAGGGAACAGAGGTATCGGTCTGCGTGACGGGACAGCACAGAGATATGCTTAAGCGCGTGTTGGAAGCCTTCGGTGTGATACCCGATTACGACCTCTCCATAATGCGCGAGGGGCAGGACCTTTTTGACATTACTGTGAATATCCTGAGCCGAATCAAAACCGTTCTCAGCGAGGCTGCGCCAGATATCGTTCTCGTTCACGGAGATACATCAACGGCGTTTGCCGCAGCACTTGATTGCTTTTATGCCCGAATAGATGTGGGGCATATTGAGGCGGGTCTGCGCACCTACGACCTTGCGAGTCCTTATCCCGAGGAATTCAACCGTCAGGCGATCTCCGTTATATCAAAATACAACTTTGCGCCCACCGAGGCGGCGAGAAATAACCTGCTCCGAGAGGGCAGGGAGAGTGAGAGCGTTTTTGTTACGGGAAACACGGCAATTGACGCCCTTTCGACCACGGTGAGAGCCGATTTCCGTCACCCTTTGCTCGAATGGGCAGGCGGGAGCAGAGTTGTGCTTCTCACTGCGCACAGGCGTGAAAATCTCGGTGAGCCTATGCGGAATATCTTTCACGCGATACGCAGGGTGGTGGAGCAGAGGTCGGATGTGAGGGTGATATATCCCGTACACCCAAACCCCGAGATTCGCGCTATGGCGCGGCAGATTCTTGGCGGGTGTGATAGAATACGCCTCAGCGAGCCGCTTGATGTGATTGATTTTCACAATTTTCTCTCCAGGAGCTTTATGGTACTGACCGATAGCGGTGGGATTCAGGAGGAGGCGCCCGCGCTTGGTAAGCCTGTACTCGTTATGCGCGATACCACAGAGAGGGGAGAGGGAGTGAGCTCGGGAACACTGAAGCTTGTTGGTACTGCTGAGGAAAGCGTTTACCGCCATTTTTGTCGACTTCTTGATAATGCTGAGGAGTATGATGCTATGGCAAGGGCGTCGAATCCTTACGGTGACGGACACGCTGCCGAGAGGATAGCGGATATTTTGTGCGATAAAATGAAATGAACAAAAATGGGGCTGTCGCGTTTAGCGCATAACAAAAATACACGAATAAATAATAAGTAAAGATACCGCTCTCACTGTTAGAAATTCGATGGAGGGAGCGGTTTTTAGGTAGAAATTCTTAGGAATTTCAATTTTTATGTGTATTTTTGTTATGCACTAAATGTGACAGCCCCTATTTCGGTTTCGGGCATAGCCCCAATACTGCTTGCTACGCACAAGTGCGCCGTATATTGACCTGTCAGCCATGCAATCGTTACTTGCTACCCGTAAACGGGTTTGCTTTAAGTTTTGTTATACTTTGTAGGGACAGGCGTCCTCGACTGTCCGTTTTAGCATAAATTCAATTCTTGCGCATACGGGAACACCTGTCCCTACAAATACACTTTTTAAGCTCTCTTTTCTCTCCATTTTTTCTTTTCTCATCGGTTAACCTTTTTTGAACCACGCGATTATCGCGTGGTTTTCATTTTACAAAAATGGCGAGGGTGGACACAGTCCTCCCTCGCTTTGACGATTAACTGTAAAAGTCGTGATTTCCTATGCGGAATTCAAAGGTTCTGTTCTTCGAGATCCAATTATTGGTGGCAATTCTCGGATTCATAAAGAAAAGTATCTCATTGGATACGCTGTATCCCTCGAGGCATATCTTCGCCGCGATTATCGACGACGCCGTCGGCTTCTGATATATCGTTCCAAAGGAAACGGGCGAGAATTGAGTTCCGCCGCGCCTGTCGAATATCACGCCGTATACGGTGTTCGGATAGCTTGGACTAGCCTTTCTGTTGAGAACGACATTTCCGACCGCTATCTGTCCTAGCAGAGCCTCGCCCTTTGCCTCGGCGCTGATTATGCGCGAGAGCCAATACAGGTCGTTCGCATTGTAAAACTCGTCCCCCGACTTGGGCAGAACACCCGTGTTTGTGAGCGTCACCGAGCGGGTGGCGTTATTCCAGCCGACCTCGACTCCGAGAGCCTTGGCGATTGCTCTGACGGGTACGAACATAGTGCCGTCGATTATTCTTATACGCTCAACGGTATAGAAGCATCTTCCGTTTTCGTATATGTAATAATCGCCGTCGGTGGCGGTCGCTACCTTGGTGCCCTTGGTGACTACGGCGGTTCGCGTTTTTGCGTCCCAGGATACCGTACAGCCTCCTACGAGCGAGCAAAAGTCTCTGAGTGCCACATAAGTAACCGAGTTGATAAGAGCCGATCTGCCCTGCAATACTTGTTTTCCACCCATATGTATCGCAACCTGCGAGGAGCCCGCGGGAAAGCTTATGCTTCTCTCTGAGGACGCCGAGGCGCCGATACTGAACACCGACACCAGCGTAAGTGCACAAAGCAAAATTGCCGTCACTCTTTTGGTCATACTCTTCAAATCTGGTACCTCCTTGTTTTATTCGGTCAAGCTGCGCAGAACTTGCACCGTATGCCTATTATAACAAAGGCTTCCAAATCTCTCAAGGCACAGATTTTTCCATAAGCGCCGTGAAAAACATGGAAGCTATATTCAAAAAGCGCCGTAAAGCTATACGGCGTATGGCGCATTGGGGAAGTGATGGCTTTGTGACTCTTGGAAGGGATTGGAGGATTTGGCAGAATAAATCGTAAGGTGTGATGTGAATGATGAAAAGAAAAAGGATTTTTGAAATTCACTTGAAATTGGCATTAAAGAGTGGTATAATATTCAGCGTAGCATCTGCCCGTGGCACAGCTGGATAGCGCGCGAGACTCCGACTCTCGAGGTCGCAGGTTCAAATCCTGTCGGGCAGGCCAAAAATTCGACAAGTTTCGACAGAGACTTGTCGATTTTTATTCTTCGCTTTAAGTCTCCGTATAATATAAAATTTCGATGTAATCTGGAATACAGAAAAACATAGTTTTTAAATTTGCATTATAAGCAGCATCGTATTTTTTGTCGTCGTTGCCGATGGCGGTATATCTGCTGTCTTTGTTGGTTGTTCTGATGTCATTAATAGATAAGTGTTTCATAATTTAAAAATCCTTTCTTGACAAATAAAATATAGTATGATATAATTGATAGGCAAGAGGAGCGGGCAGGTACGCCCCTCGTGCCTTGGTTTAAGAGTCGAACGAACTAATTGGAGTAGGTGCGTTCGGCTCTGTTTTTTATGTAGTGAAGTTATTGTTTATCAATAATTTTTTTAAGCTCTTGCTTAGCTTCTTCGACATTACCAAGCTCAAGAAGTAAAAGTAACATTCTGCAGAAGCCAAGATATTCTTCCTTCATATCTTCCACACTTTCCACCTGCCTTTTTAACTATCGGCTTTTCACCCTGTGCATATTCAGTCGTGCACAGTCGCTGTTGATAAACTATACGCGGTATCAACCCCGCGAGAGGAATACTTTGAGTTAAACGCCGAAGGCATCTTACGGTGGTGGTATCCCAGTCCCCGCATCCCCGAGCTCCTTTTTATATTACAAAGCTGTGATTTTGCGGATAATTTTCTCAAATCTGCAAATGCTATATACAAAATCAAACGGAGGTTCGATATGGTAGAACAGGATACGATAAAATTGCTCCGCGAATGTGACGCGGGGGTGAAGATGGGAGTGTCGTCGATAGACGAGGTACAGGAGTTCGTTTATTCCGATAAGCTGAGACAATATCTCTCAAAATGCCGTGACGAGCATAAAAAGCTTGAGCGCGAGATTGAGGAGCAGCTCGGCAAATATCACGACGACGGAAAGGAACCGAATCCGATAGCCAAGGGTATGTCGTGGATGAAAACCAATGTCAAGCTCGCTATGAACGAGTCCGACCACACAATAGCCGACCTCATTACCGATGGCTGCAATATGGGGGTCAAATCGCTGAATCGCTACCTTAATCAATATAAGGCGGCGGACGAGGTGTCAAAGGATATCGCCAAGCGACTCATAAATCTTGAGGAAGAACTGACGGTTAATGTCAGAGATTTTTTATAGTAAAAATGCCTTGCGTTGCATACGCAAGGCATTTTTGTTGAATAATTACTCATTTTACTTAAAATTCGTTGATTTTTAACGCAAAAATATTCAAAATGTACTTTACTTATTGCAATTTATGTGCTATAATACTAGGTGGTGCATTAGGCACAAATTTATTTGTTTTAAAAAATTTATTATAAAAATGGAGGAACAAACAAACATGGCAATTACAAGAAAAAAGATGTCCATGGACGGTAACACAGCTGCCGCGCATGTATCGTACGCGTTTACTGAGGTTGCCGCAATTTACCCCATTACACCCTCGTCTGTAATGGCAGAGCTTACTGATGCGTGGTCCGCAACAGGACTGAAGAACATCATGGGCGAAAATGTTAAGGTTATGGAGATGCAGTCCGAGGCAGGAGCGGCAGGTACCGTTCACGGCTCTCTCGCTGCAGGTGCTCTCACGACTACATATACGGCTTCTCAGGGTCTTCTCCTGATGATCCCGAATATGTATAAGATTGCAGGTGAGCTTCTTCCTTGCGTTATTCATGTTTCGGCTCGTTGCGTTGCTTCTCACGCGCTCAATATCTTCGGAGATCACTCCGATGTATACGCGTGCCGTCAGACAGGCTTCGCTATGCTCGCTGAGTCCAATCCTCAGGAGGTTATGGACCTCGGTGCAGTAGCACACCTTTCCACAATCAAGGGCAGAGTTCCTTTCCTCAACTTCTTCGACGGATTCCGTACATCTCACGAGATCCAGAAGATCGAGACCTGGGATTATGAAGATCTCAAGGAAATGGTTGATATGGACGCAGTTGCAGAGTTCCGCGCTCGCGCACTCAACCCTGAGCACCCCGTTCTCCGCGGCTCCGCAGAAAACGGCGATATATTCTTCCAGCACAGAGAGGCTTGCAACCGTTACTACGCTGCACTTCCCGCAATCGTTGAGGAATATATGGACAAGGTCAACGCAAAGATTGGCACAAACTACAAGCTCTTCAACTACTACGGCGCTCCCGATGCTGACCGCGTGATCGTTGCTATGGGCTCGGTCTGCGATGTTGCAGAGGAGGTTATAGATTACCTCACCGCTAAGGGTGAGAAGGTAGGTCTTATTAAGGTAAGACTTTACCGTCCTTTCGTTGCTGAAAAGCTCATCGAGGCTCTTCCCGCAACGGCTAAGAAGATAGCAGTTCTCGACAGAACGAAAGAGCCCGGCTCTCTCGGCGAGCCCCTTTACCTCGATGTTGTCACAGCTCTCGCGCAGGGCGGTGTTAACGCAAAGGTCGTTGGCGGACGCTACGGTCTCGGCTCCAAGGATACTCCTCCTTCCTCTATCTTCGCTATCTACGACGAGCTCGCAAAGGATGCTCCCAAGAACGGCTTTACGATTGGTATCGTAGACGATGTTACAGGAACATCTCTTGACGAGAAGCCCGCTCCCGACACCGCAGCTGCAGGTACTATCGCTTGCAAGTTCTGGGGACTCGGCGGAGACGGAACAGTCGGAGCTAACAAGAACTCCATCAAGATTATCGGTGACCACACCGACAAGTACATTCAGGCATACTTCCAGTATGACTCCAAGAAGACTTCGGGTATCACTATCTCGCACCTTCGTTTCGGTGATAACCCCATCAAGTCTCCTTACTATATAAACAAGGCAGACTTCGTTGCTTGTCATAACTCCGCATACCTCAAGAAGTATGATATGATAAGCGATGTTAAGCCCGGCGGAACATTCCTTCTTGACTGCGCTTGGAGCGTAGACGAGCTTGACGCAAACCTTCCCGAGAAGGTAAAGGGATATATCGCTAACAACAACATCAAGTTCATAATCATTGACGCTACCACAATAGCTACAAAGCAGATCGGTAACGCAAAGGTTAAGAACACGGTTCTTCAGTCCGCGTTCTTCTCGCTCGCCAACATCCTTCCCAAGGACGAGGCTATCGAGTATATGAAGAAGGCTGCATACAAGTCCTACATCAAGAAGGGACAGGCAATAGTTGACCTCAACTACGCCGCAATCGACGCAGGCGCTGACGCTTATGTTGAAGTGGCAGTTCCCGAGTCCTGGAAGAACGCAGGTGTTGACGCGCCCAAGGCTGCATTCGAGAGCCCCCGCGCTGACCTTACTAAGTTCGTAAACAATGTCGTTGCTCCCGTTAACGCAATGGCAGGCGACAGCCTCCCCGTTTCGGCATTCACCGACTATGTTGACGGTACCTTCCCGCAGGGCTCTACCGCTTCCGAGAAGCGCGGAGTTGCTGTATATGTTCCTTCATGGAACCCCGAGGCTTGTATCCAGTGTAACAACTGTGCGTTTGTATGTCCTCACGCTTGTATCCGTCCCTTCGCTATGACCGAGGAGGAGGCTGCAGCGGCTCCCGCGGCTACAAAGTTCGCAGCAAAGCCCGTTATCAAGACAAACTACAAGTTCACTATGTCTGTATCTCCCGCGGATTGTATGGGCTGTACGCTCTGCGTAAAGGCATGTCCCGTAAACAACAATCCCAAGCTGGGCACCGCTATCGAGATGGTTCCCGCGGCTACACAGGCAGACCAGCAGGCTCCTTGGGACTACGCGGTTGCTAATGTCTCCGAGAAGACCGAGCTTATCAACACCACCGTTAAGGGCTCGCAGTTCAAGCAGCCTCTGCTTGAGTTCTCAGGCTCTTGCGCAGGATGTGCTGAGACCTCTTACGCTCGTCTTATCACACAGCTCTTCGGTGAGAATATGTATATCTCCAACGCTACGGGTTGTTCCTCCATCTGGGGTGGCTCTGCTCCTGCAACTCCCTACACGGTAAACCGTGAGAGCGGACGCGGTCCTGCTTGGGCTAACTCGCTCTTTGAGGATAACGCTGAGCACGGTCTCGGAATCCACCTCGGACAGAAGACCATTCGTGAGAAGCTCATTCGCAAGGTTGAGGCAATGGCAGCATCCGACAAGGCAAGCGACGAATTCAAGGCAGCAGTTGCAGAGTTCCTCGCAACCAAGGATAGCTCCAAGGCAAATGTTGCTCCCACAAAGGCTCTTATCGCAGAGCTTGAAAAGGCAGCAGCTGCAGGTTGTCCCACAGCAGCAGAGGTTCTCGCTGAGAAGGATTACCTCGGCAAGAAGTCCACTTGGATATTCGGTGGAGACGGTTGGGCATACGATATCGGCTTCGGCGGTCTCGACCATGTACTCGCTTCGGGTGAGGATGTAAACATTATGGTATTTGATACCGAGGTTTACTCGAACACAGGCGGACAGGCATCTAAGGCTTCCCAGATAGGTCAGGTTGCACAGTTCGCGGCTGCAGGTAAGGGAATCGGCAAGAAGAACCTTGCAGAGATCGCTATGTCCTACGGCTATGTATATGTTGCTCAGGTTGCTATGGGCGCTGATATGAACCAGCTCCTCAAGGCTCTCACCGAGGCTGAGGCATATCCCGGACCTTCGATCATCATCGGCTACGCTCCTTGTGAGATGCACGGCATCAAGGGAACAATGCAGAACTGCCAGCTCGAAATGAAGAAGGCAGTTGAGGCAGGTTACTGGCAGATGTTCCGCTTCAATCCTGCTGCAAAGGCAGAGGGCAAGAATCCCTTCACGCTCGATTCTAAGGAGCCCACAGCAAGCTATGTTGACTTCATCAGATCCGAGAACCGTTACGCTCGTCTCGTTCAGACCGCTCCCGAGAAGGCAGAGAAGCTCTTTGCTCAGGGTGAGGCTAACGCGAAGGCTAAGTACGAGAGACTCAAGAAGTTCACAGCTCTCTACGAGGACTAATTTAAAAATTAACCTCTGCGGAGGTGTCGCATTGCGGCACCTCCGTGTTTTTTATGCAGATGTATTTTAAAATGACGGTGTTTAGCCGTCAAAACAAACTCGCTGTTGATGTTGTTACGAGGTCACAACAGCAATATTAGCACTGTTCACAAATAATTAACAAAAATAAATCAAAAAAACCTTGACAAATCGCCTTAAAAGTGATAAATTTGTATCAGTGATTTAGCACTTGACTCTAAAGAGTGCTAAAAACCACAAAAATATCAATTCGGACGGTCGAAAAAACTCATTTTTGACAGTCAGATGGAAAGTGAAAGGAGAGATTTGCTAATGGGAAATCCTACGGGCGGCTTGAGCGAGAGAAAAAAGCTTATTCTCAAGGCGGTGGTCGAGGCTCATATTGAGGGCGGAGAACCCGTCGGTTCAAAGTCTATCGTGCAGAGCAATCTTCTTTCCTGCTCATCGGCGACTATCAGGAACGAAATGGCAGAGCTTGAACAGCTCGGGTATCTTGAACAGCCTCACACCTCTGCGGGGCGAGTGCCGAGTGAGCTTGGATACAGATTTTATGTAGACTCGCTCGTTGAGCAGTACGCAAACACCACAAGGGATATCGCGAGGATAAATCAGCTGCTCAGGTCGAAAATGTCAGAGCTTGACCAGATACTCGAAACGGCGTCAAAGCTTGCGTCGAGCCTTACCAATTACACGGGAATTGCCATAAAGCCTAAAATATCCTCGGTGACTATGGCGAAAATTGAACTTGTCTCTATCGACTCGTTTAATTTCGCGATGGTTATGATAACTTCGGGCGGTACGGTCAAAACTAAAAAGGTAAAGACGCCGATGCCATACGAGGCGGACGCGCTCACGCAGCTCTCGGAGATTCTCAACTTGCAGATATGCGGACTCGGAGCGGATATGATAACTCTCCCGATAATTATGCAGCTTGAGAACGATATGGCGGATAACGCATTTCTCGTCAACCCCGCGATAAAGGCGGTGTACGAGGTGATGAACGAGCTTGACGGCGGAGAGCTGAGATACTCGGGACTCAACCGACTGCTTGACTATCCCGAATACGCCGACACACAGCACCTTAGCAGTCTGCTCGGAACGCTGGAGGACCAGGACGAGATACTCGAGCTTGTGTCCGATCCGCTAAGAGACGATATCAATGTGCTTATCGGCTCGGAGAGTCCTGTCAAGGTGATGAACAACTCGGCGATTGTGTTCAAGCCGATAAAAAAGAACGGCAGAACAGTGGGAGTTATCGGAGTTATAGGACCGAGGCGAATGGATTACAAAAAGGTGCTTAAAACTATCGACGAGATAGGCGTCAGCATATCCGACATAATAGACGGAGAGAGGGCGTTGAAGCAGGGAGAAGATAACGGAGGTGAAGATGATGGAGGAAATGAATAAGGATATTGCCGAGGAGACCGTCGAGAACAACGGCGGCGAGAACGAAGCCTCTGAGGTAGCGGCAGAGGAGGTCGCCGAGGAGATATCCGAGGACGAAAAGCCCTCAAGACAGGAAAAGAAAAAGATAAAGAAGCTTGAAGCAGAGCTTGCGGACGCCGCGAAGAAGCTCGCTGACGCTGAGGAAAAGCTTGCCGAGGCTAATGATAAGTACACAAGGCTTTTCGCCGAGTACGAGAACTACCGCAAGAGGACTCTGAAGGAGAGAGAAGGAATATACACCGATGCCTATGTTGACGCGGTGAGCGAGATACTCCCGATACTCGACAATATGGAAAGAGCGTTACAGTATAAGGACACCGAAAACGAAAACATAACACGCGGACTTGAAATGATAATGAAAAGCTTTATCGACGCACTCACAAAGATGGGCGTGAGCGAGATAGAAGCGCTCGGAAAGCCGTTTGACCCAAATCTCCACAACGCCGTTATGCACATAGACGACGAGGCGTATGGCGAGGGAGAGATAGTCGAGGTGTTTATGAAGGGCTACATCAGGGGCGACAGAGTGCTTCGCCACTCAATGGTAAAGGTAGCAAACTGACGAGCATATCGGTATGAATATCTGCCGAATGAAATAAAATAATAAATAAGAAAATATTAAATCCCAAAGGAGGAAATTATCATGGGAAAAATCATAGGAATAGATTTAGGAACAACAAACTCTTGCGTAGCGGTATTTGAAGGCGGAGAGCCCATAGTAATACCCAATCCCGAAGGCGCGCGCACGACCCCCTCGGTTCTCGCTTTCTCAAAGACGGGCGAGAGAATGGTAGGTCAGGTCGCAAAGCGTCAGGCTATCACTAACCCCGACAGAACCATCATCAGTATCAAGAGAGAGATGGGAACGAATTATAAAAAGGAGATCGACGGAAAGACATATACTCCTCAGGAGATATCCGCAATGATTCTCCAGAAGCTGAAGGCAGACGCCGAGGCTTATCTCGGAACGACTGTAACTCAGGCGGTAATCACGGTTCCCGCATATTTCTCCGACGCGCAGAGACAGGCAACCAAGGACGCGGGTAAGATCGCGGGACTTGAGGTTCTCAGAATTATCAACGAGCCTACGGCGGCAGCGCTTGCTTACGGTATGGATAAGGAAACAGACCAGAAGATAATGGTATTCGACCTCGGCGGAGGTACATTCGATGTATCCCTGCTTGAGATTTCCGACGGAGTGTTCGAGGTTCTCGCAACCGCGGGCAACAACCGTCTCGGCGGCGACGATTTTGACCAGAGAGTTATCGACTGGATGGTAGATAAGTTCAAGGCAGAGAACGGTGTAGACCTGCGCAACGACAAGATGGTTATGCAGAGACTCAAAGAGGCTGCTGAGAAGGCTAAGATAGAGCTTTCGGGTATGGCAAGCACAAACATCAACCTGCCCTTTATCACGGCAACCGCAGAGGGACCTCTCCACTTTGACGCAACTCTCACAAGAGCCGAGTTCGACAGAATTACGGCAGACCTCGTTGAAAAGACGATGGGCCCCACACAGCAGGTACTTCGTGACTCGGGACTCTCCGCTTCTCAGGTCGACAAGGTTCTTCTCGTCGGCGGTTCAACAAGAATTCCCGCCGTTCAGGAAGCAGTTAAGAAGTTTATCGGAAAAGAGCCCTTCAAGGGAATCAACCCCGACGAGTGTGTTGCGCTAGGCGCGGCTATTCAGGGCGGTGTTCTTGGCGGAGATGTCAAGGACCTTCTCCTGCTTGATGTTACTCCTCTGTCTCTCGGTATCGAGACTCTCGGCGGCGTATTCAACAAGATAATCGACAGAAACACCACTATCCCCGTAAAGAAGAGTCAGGTATACTCGACGGCTGCTGACGGACAGACATCCGTTGAGGTTCATGTGCTTCAGGGTGAGCGCGAAATGGCGGCTTACAACACCACCCTCGGAAAATTCGTGCTTGACGGAATTCCCCCCGCACCCCGCGGAGTACCTCAGATAGAGGTTACCTTTGATATAGACGCAAACGGTATCGTAAATGTTACCGCTATGGATAAGGGAACGGGCAAGGAGCAGCACATCACTATCACATCCTCGACTAATATGTCTCAGGAGGAGATAGACAAGGCGGTTAAGGACGCTGAGAAGTTCGCTGAGGAGGACAAGAAGATGAAGGAAGCGGTTGATGTAAAGAACCGCGCGGATTCTATCATATTCCAGAGTGAAAAGACACTCGGCGAGATAGGCGACAAGCTTCCTGAGAGTGATACGGCAGATGTCAAGGCAGCGATAGAGAAGCTCAAGGCAACCGTTGCTACGGGCGACACAGAGGCTATCAAGGCTGACACCGAGGCGCTTGAGAAGGCGTTCTACGCTCTGTCCGAGAAGCTCTATGCTCAGCAGCAGGGCGGCGCTCAGGGCAATCCTCAGGACGGCGCAGGCTTTGGCGATGGCGCTCAGGGCGGCGACGGAACCTACTACAATGCCGACTACGAGGACAAAACGGACGGCAACAACTAAAATATAAGCTTTGGGGGAAAGGGCGATGACGCTCTTTCCCTCGTGGGCTGTAAAAATAAAAGGCTATTTTACAGTCAATGGAGGCAATAAATGGCAGATAAACGCGATTATTATGAGGTGCTGGGAATTGACAAAAGCGCTGACGATGCCGCGATAAAAAAGGCATATAGAACACTTGCAAAGAAATATCATCCCGATATGAACCCCGGAGACGCAGAGGCAGAGGCGAAGTTCAAGGAAGTCAACGAGGCTTACGCAGTGCTTTCCGACGCCGAGAAGAAGGCGCAGTATGACCAGTTCGGTCACGCGGCGTTTGACCCCGCCTCAGGTGGTGCGGGCTACGGCGGATACGGTGGCGGATTTGGAGATATCGACTTAGGTGACATATTCGGAAGCTTCTTTGGCGGCGGATTTGGCGGCTCGTCGAGGCGCGCAAACGCTCCGATGCGAGGAGAGGATGTTTCCGCGAGGGTCAATATAAGCTTCGAGGAAGCTGTTTTCGGTGTTAAGAAGGATGTTAAATTCGCCAAGGTGCAGAAGTGTCCCGACTGTGGCGGTAACGGCGCGGCAAAGGGAACCAAGGCTGAGACCTGCGGAGTCTGCGGCGGAAGCGGACAGAGACGCGTAACGCAGAGACTTGGCGGTATGGCGTTCCAGTCCACAACCACCTGCGACAATTGCCGCGGAACGGGAAAGGTAATAAAGAATCCTTGCCAGAACTGTCGCGGAACGGGATATATCAAGGTATCGAAAACACTTTCGGTATCTATTCCCGCAGGTATAGACCACGGCGAGAGGATAGCGCTCCGTTCACAGGGCTGTGACGGTCGTAACGGGGGGCCCGCGGGCGACCTTGTCATCACGGTCGCTGTTAAGCCTCACGCGATTTTTGAGCGAGACGGATACAATCTTTACTGCGAGGTGCCGCTGACCGTTGCCGAGGCAACGCTTGGAGCCGAGATAGATGTACCCACGCTTGAGGGGACTCAGAAATTCAACATTCCGGAAGGAACGCAAGCGGGAACGAGATTTACGCTCAAGCAGAAGGGAGTTCCGTATGTGAACAACTCGGGAAGGCGCGGAGATATAATCTTCACGGTGAATATTGAGATACCCAAGGGGCTTAACGAGAAGCAGAAGGAAAAAATGCGTGAATTCGCGGACGCTTGCGGAGAGAGCAACTATTCTAAAAAGACGGGCTTTTTCAGGCGTATATTTGACAAGAAATAAGAAGGGTAAGGACAGATATGGATAAGGATTACACCTGTCAGGACTACGGCACGCAGAGCGAGTGGACAAGGATAAGGGTTACAGTTCCGCTCGGTCAGCTTGACGAGCTTGTGGCTGTTATGAGTATGGTGAACAACTATCTTCAGATAGAGGATTACAGCGATATAGACCTCAAGACATGCTACGGCGACCTGATAGACGAGAGCATACTTAACGCCGACAAGACGATAGCGTCTGTTTCGGTCTATGTTCCCGCGGATATGGGAGTGGGCGACCATCTGGCGTTTCTCAAGGAGAGATTTGCTACGCTCGGTATTGACGGAAAAATAGATATCAGCGGCATAAATGAGGACGACTGGGCAAACTCGTGGAAGGCTTACTACAAGCCGATAAAGATAGGCGAGAGGATAGTTATCGTTCCTGCGTGGGAGAAGTATGAGGCGCTTCCCGATGAGATAATCGTGAGAATGGACCCCGGAATGGCTTTCGGAACGGGCTCTCACGAGACTACGAGACTTGTCATCGGTTTGCTTGAAAAGTATGTGCGCGGCGGCGAGAGGGTACTTGATGTCGGTTGCGGAAGCGGAATTCTGGCTATCTGCGCCTCAAAGCTCGGAGCTGAGCTTTGCAGAGCCTACGATATTGATCCTGTTGCGGTCAAAGTCGCGAGTGAGAACATAAAGGACAGCGGACAGACCAACATAAGCTGCGCTCAGTCCGACCTGCTTCGTCAGGTAGATGTGAGCGACGGAAGGTATGATATAATCTGCGCGAATATAGTTGCGGATATTATTATCAGAATGACGCCCGATGTCGGCGCATACCTTGCGGACGACGGAGTGCTTTTGGCGTCGGGTATAATCGTCGAGCGCTCGGAGGATGTTGTTTCCTGCTTTGAGGCGAACGGATTTAAAATCGTCGACAAGGCAATCGACAACGGCTGGTGCGCTTTGGTGGTAAAGAAGATATGAGGAGTGTGCGAGGGAAACTTTTTGAAAAAAGTTTCCCTCGCGCTCCTTCCAAAAACTTTTAAAGATGGGTTAGGTTAACCCGTTTTGTCTTGTTTTGTTCTCCTCATCCACCGCTAAAGCGGTCCCCCTTCCCCGCTGGGGAAGGCTTTTTATATTCATTTGCCTGATTTTATCTCAACAGCAAAACAAAAATTCAAATATACTTCGGTAGGGGATGGCGCCTCGACATCCCGTTTTTACGCGTATGTAAAAATAGATATCTTCATTTTTTGTATATAAGTCTTTGACAAATTGCAAATAATGTGGTATAATGATATAATAATATAATGGAAAAGTGTGCAAAGGACAAAAGATGGTTGAAATTACGGCGGTTTTAGACCGCAGCAGAGCAAAAAAGGCGGGCTTGCGCGCTGGAGATATTTTGCTGTCTATCAACGGCAGAGAGATAAACGATGTACTTGACTACCGTTTCTATCTCGCCGAGCGGGAGATAGTTATCTGCGTGAGCCGAGAGGGTAAGACTCTCGAATTCAAAATAAAGAAAAAAGAATACGACGATATAGGTCTTGACTTTGAAACTCCGCTTATGGATAAAAAGCATTCCTGTGAAAACAAGTGCGTTTTTTGCTTTATCGACCAGCTTCCGCGTGGGCTTCGTAAGTCGCTCTATTTCAAGGATGACGACTCAAGACTTTCCTTTCTGCACGGCAATTATGTTACGCTCACGAACCTTAGCGACAGGGATATCGACAGAATAATCGAGATGCACATCTCGCCCGTGAATGTGTCGGTGCATACTACCAATCCCGAGCTTCGCGTTAAGATGATGAAAAACAAGCGCGCGGGAGAGGTGCTGCGCTATCTTGACCGACTCGCTGCGGCGGGTATCGGTCTTTGCTGTCAGATAGTGCTTTGCAAAGGACTTAACGACGGCGAGGAGCTTGAGCGCACGATGCGCGACCTGGAGCGGCTTTATCCCGCGATGCAGAGCACCTCGATAGTACCCGCGGGGCTGACCAAATTCCGCGACGGGCTTTATCCTCTCGAGAGCTTTTCGGCAGAGGAGTGCACCGAGGTGATACGGCAGGTGAACGCATTTGGCGACAGATGCTTTGAAAAATACGGTACGCGTCTTTTTTATCCCGCAGACGAGCTTTACATAAAGGCGGGCTTGGCTTTGCCCGAGGATAGCTTTTATGAGGATTACGCGCAGATAGAAAACGGAGTGGGAATGATAACAGAGCTTCGCACCGAGGTGTTTGGAGAGCTTGAATATCTTGACGAGTATACCGACGGCTTTTCGGGTGAAAGGTCGGTATCGGTTGCGACGGGATATGCGTCATACGAATATATCTGTGAGCTGTGCCGAGAGATAGAGCGCCGTGTTTCGGGGCTTTCGGTGACGGTGTACCCTATAAAGAATAACTTTTTCGGAGAGCAGATAACAGTTTCGGGACTGCTCACAGGCAAGGATATGGAGGAGCAGCTTCGCGGGCGGGAGCTTGGCGACTGTCTGCTCATACCCTCGGCAACGCTCAGGGCAGAGGGGGATATCTTCCTTGACGATATGAGCCCTGAGGAGCTGTCGCGCGCTCTTGGCGTTGAGATAAGAGCGGTTGAGAGTCAGGGCGACGATTTTATACGCGCCGTGCTTGGCGTTTGAGAAAATTACCCTAAAGAAAGGATTTGATAAATATGGCAAAGCCGATAGTGGCGATTGTGGGAAGACCTAATGTGGGCAAGAGTACGCTTTTTAATAAGCTTATCGGAGAGCGCCGCTCGATAGTTGAGGACACCCCCGGTGTTACCCGCGACCGTATATACGGAGAGACAGAGTGGAGAAACAAGAAGCTCGTGATAATAGATACAGGCGGAATAGAGCCAAAGACAGACGATATTATCCTGAAGCAGATGAGATTTCAGGCTGAGGTGGCGATAGACACGGCGGATGTTATAATATTTATGTGTGATGTCCGTACGGGACTTACCGCCGACGACCGCGATATCGCTATAATGCTTCAAAAGAGCGGAAAGCCTATCGTTCCATGTATCAACAAGTGCGACAGCGTGGGCGCGCCGCCTCTTGAGTTTTACGAGTTTTATGAGCTTGGCTTTGAGCAGGAGCCGATAGCGGTATCCTCGATTCACGGAAGCGGCTCGGGCGACCTGCTCGACGCGGTGCTTGACGCTATTCCCGACTGGGAGGACACCGAGGAGGACGACGACAGCATAAAGGTAGCCGTAATAGGCAAGCCCAATGCGGGAAAATCCTCGATAATAAACAAGTTTATCGGCAAGGAGAGGCTTATCGTTTCCAACATAGCGGGTACTACGAGAGACGCGGTCGATACACAGCTTGAGAACGAGTACGGTAAATTCACATTTATCGACACGGCGGGAATAAGACGAAGCTCGAAGATAAACGATAAAATCGAAAAATACAGCGTTCTCAGAGCTCATATGGCGGTTGAGAGAGCCGATGTTTGTATGATAATGATAGACGCGGCAACGGGAATTACCGAGCAGGACGAAAAGATTGCGGGTATCGCTCACGAGGCGGGTAAGGCGTCTATTATCGTCGTCAACAAGTGGGATAGCATCGAGAAGGACAACAAAACTGTAAACGCCTACAACGATAAGATAAGAACGGCGCTTTCGTATATGCCCTATGCGCCTATCGTCTATGTTTCGGCGCTCACGGGACAGAGAATAAATACGCTTTACGAGCATATTACCTATGTTCACAATCAGGCTATGACGAGAATATCCACGGGTATGCTCAACGATGTGCTTTCCGACGCTATGATGAAGGCTCAGCCCCCGTCTGACAAGGGCAAGAGACTGAAGATATACTATATGACGCAGATAAGCGTAGCTCCCCCGACCTTTGTCATTTTCTGTAACGACGCCGAGCTTTTCCATTTCTCGTATCAGAGATATATTGAGAACTGTCTGCGACAGACCTTCGGCTTCAAGGGAACTCCGATAAAGCTGATAATCAGAATGAAGGGCGAGGAAGTATAGGAGGACATCGATGCTTGTAGATAATGTAAGAATATATATAAAGGCGGGCGACGGCGGAAACGGAGCGGTATCCTTCAGGCGTGAGAAGTATGTTTCTCACGGCGGTCCCGATGGCGGCGACGGCGGAAACGGCGGAAATGTGGTTTTTCGTGTCGACAAGGGCTCGAACACCCTGCTTGCTTTTAAGTACCGACACAAATTTATCGCGGGAAACGGCGGTAACGGAAAGGGCGGAAAGTTCCACGGAGCGACCGCTGAGGATCTGGTGATACTCGTACCGCCCGGAACTCTTATAAAGGACACCGAGAGCGGAAAGATAATCCACGATATGACAGAGGGCGACGGAGCCGACTATATCTGCTGCCGAGGCGGCAGAGGAGGTTGGGGAAACCGACATTTCGCAACGCCCACGCGACAGGTTCCTATGTTTGCCAAGAACGGAACGAGGGGCGAGGAGAGAGAGGTCACGCTCGAGCTTAAAATGCTTGCGGATGTCGGACTTATCGGATATCCAAGCGTGGGAAAATCCTCAATACTTGCTCGTATAAGCTCGGCGAAGCCCAAGATTGCCGACTACCATTTCACAACACTCTCCCCAAATCTCGGAGTTGTATCGACGGGAGGCGAGAGCGGATTTGTTGCGGCGGATATCCCCGGACTTATCGAGGGCGCCGCTGACGGAGCGGGACTCGGACACGAATTTCTCAGACATGTAGACAGATGCAGACTGCTACTTCATGTTGTCGACATTTCCTGCTTTGAGGGCAGAGACCCTATTGAGGATGTGAAGATGATAAACCGCGAGCTTGAGAGATACAGTCCCGAGCTTGCGACCCGCCCGCAGATAATCCTTGCAAACAAGTGCGACGCGCTCGAGGGCGCTGAGGTCGACACCGAGGCGTTTGAGGCGTTTGTCGAGGAGAACGGCTGGGATATGCTCTATGTATCGGCGGCTACGGGAGAGGGACTTGACGAGATGATAAAGCTTGTGGCGCAGATGCTTGAGGAGTTGCCGCCCCTCAAGGTATACGATGCGGAGATATTTGCGGAGGACGAGATAATCGGCTCGGCAAAGGAGACAGTTATCAGGCGTCAGAACGACACATACTATGTCGAGGGCGAATGGCTCTATAACCTTATGGGGCAGATAAACTTCAGCGATTACGAGTCGCTCAACTTCTTCCAGAATGTACTCAAAAAGAGCGAAGTCTTTGAGGCGCTCGAGGCTAAGGGCTGTAAGGACGGAGACACGGTTTCGATATACGATTTTGAATTTGATTATGTAAAATAATTTATAAAAGAAAGGTGTTTACTGATATGAACATTTGGCATGACATTGACCCTAAGGTTATAACCCCCGACGATTTTTCGGCGGTTATTGAGATTCCGAAGGGAAGCAACTGCAAATATGAGCTTGACAAATACACGGGACTTCTCCGTCTTGACAGAGTTCTTTATACCTCGACGCACTATCCCGCAAATTACGGATTTATTCCGAGAACCTATGCCGATGACGGCGACCCGCTGGATGTGCTCGTGCTTTGCAGTCAGGCTATTCAGCCCTTGACGCTTATAAGGGTATTTCCCATAGGTGTTATGCGAATGATAGACGGCGGGGCTACCGACGATAAGATAATCGCGGTTCCGTTCTCTGACCCATCATACAATCAGATAAGAAGTATCGACGACCTTCCCGCGCACATTTTTGACGAAATGATGCACTTTTTCTCGGTATACAAGCAGCTCGAGAACAAGCAGACGGCGGTAAAGGAGCTTTTCAATTACAAGGAGGCTATTCAGATAATAGCCGAGGCAATAGACTGCTACAACAAGACTTTTGCAAATAAGTAAGTTGTTATTTTTTCCAGAGGTATAAGATGAATTTAAATCTGCACGAAAAGGATTATAAAAGAATAGCGAATTACTCGGGACTGGCATTGATACTGTTTATGGTTATGTTTAACGCAACGAGTGTTGTGTCGGTCGTCGCATCGGAGATTGTCGCGCCATTTGTGAGCTATGATTTTTATTATACGCTCTACTCGGTGCTGTCGATAATATCCTATCTTTCTTCCTTTATTATACCCGCCTTCTTTCTCAGGGCGGTACTGAAAAAATTCAATATACTTCAGCCGATGAACCTCGAATTCAGGTTGCCGCGAACTTCACTCTTGCTTATTCCCGCGGGAATAGGAGTGACGCTGACGCTTGCTTATCTGAACTCGTTGCTGTTGGATTTCCTTAATGTAAGTGACGCGTACTCGGAGCTTGTAGGCGGAAGTGAAGCTTCATACACCGCGTATCAGATACTTCTTCTTTATATTTCCACGGCACTCGTTCCCGCGGTCTGCGAGGAATTTCTGTTCAGAGGAACGATACTTGCGAATCTTCGCCCCTTCGGGCAGGGAGTGGCTATCGTGGCAAGCTCGGTACTGTTCGGGCTTATGCACCAGAATCCGTATCAGCTTTTATACACCACGGCGGCAGGTCTTGTGCTTGGATATGCCTATGTCAAGACTAAATCTATATGGTGTCCTATGCTTATCCACTTTTTCAACAACGCTTTCTCTGTAACAGAGACGGTGATATTGACTAACGCCGACGCTGAGATGGCGAATCTTCTGCTTCCAATAATGGATATCGGAATGATTGTGTTGGGCTTCGTTTGCTTTATGGCATTTATTGCGATAGACGCAAAGCGTGAGCGCGAAAAATACAGCGCGGGAAGCTTCGGTGTGCTCCTTGAGGAGAACGATAGTTATACTCAAAGAGAGCTGGGAGCGATGAGCAAGCTCAGATTTTTCATGGCACCGGGTATGATAGTATTCGTGATAATGGCGTTTGGAAGTATTCTGCTGCTACTTGCTATGCTGATGCTTATATCGGGAGTGAGCGTACTGGTATGAGAGAGAGGGATATTGTTTTTATGAACCGCGCTCTCGAGCTTGCCCGACTTGCCTATGAGGCGGGGGAGATACCTGTGGGAGCGGTGGTCGTCAAGGACGGCGAGATAATAGCCGAGGGATATAATCTGCGCCAGACCGATAAGCTTGCTACGGCTCACGCCGAGATACTTGCGATAGAGGCGGCTTGCTCAAAACTTGGCGGTTGGCGGCTTTCGGGGTGTACGCTCTATGTTACGCTCGAGCCCTGCCCGATGTGCGCGGGGGCGATCATCAATTCGCGCATAGACCGTGTGGTTTACGGTATTGAGGACGCCAAGGCAGGGTGCCTTGGAAGTGTGATAAATTTCAATTCCTATCCGTTCAATCACGCCTTTGAGGTGGAGCGCGGTGTCTGCGCTGACGAATGCGCGGCAATTCTCCGCGAATTCTTTGCACAGAGAAGATAAGGATATTCTATTACTATAATGGCATAATAAAAAGCTTTCTCTTAGGGAGAAAGCTTTTTTATATAAGTTGAATTTTTCTTTGGTTTCAAAAAATATTTTTTGAAAAATCGTATAAGCCCTTGCATTTTTACATAAGCTATGGTATAATAACTTTGATAAGTAGTATTCAAAACTATATTTCGGAGAGGAGAATATTATATGACTGCGAGAACGAAGATAAAAGACAGGATTCTGCCCGTATACACTATGGGCGAGGAGATATTCAATATGGTGTCCCACATTGTGGGCGGAGCGCTTGGAATTGCGACGCTTGTTATATGCGTGCTGATTGCGGCATTCGACGGAAACACGGCGGGCGTTATTTGCAGTGCGATATTCGGTACATCTATGATAGTTTTGTATACGATGTCGAGCATATACCACGGGCTTCGCGGTGAGACAGCAAAGAAGGTATTTCAGGTCATAGACCACTGTACGATATATTTCCTTATCGCGGGAACATACACGCCTATGCTCGTTTGCGGACTTTCAAAAACCGCTCCCCTTGCGGCGTGGATAACCCTTGCGGCGGTTTGGGGACTCACCGCGGTAGCCGTGACGCTTACCGCTATCGACCTGAAAAAGTATAAGGTGTTCAGTATGATATGCTATATCGGTATGGGCTGGGCTATCATCTTTTCGATAGATAAGATGTATCACGCACTCGGTCCCGCGGGCTTTGGACTGTTACTTGCGGGTGGCATTATGTATACGGGTGGAGTCATATTCTTCAAGCTCGGTAAAAATATCAGGTACTTTCACTCTATATTCCATCTGTTTACCCTCGCGGGAAGTATTCTCCATACGCTCTGCGTTATGTTTTATGTACTGTAAAATATCTATCCCGACCTCACATAAAGAGGTCGGGATTTTTGTGCTTTCGGAGAGGCTGAGTTAGAAAAATCACGACTTCTGCATCTAAATGACTCAGTACCTTATGTTGATTTTGGGTTGACAATATTCTCCTTATAAGGTATAATTTATAGGTAAGCTATTTTGAGGGAGATTTGAATTATGTTTGGTGTGATTGAAAAAATAATTGCGCTTTTAAATGACGCGCTATATAGTTATATTTTGATAATTCTTCTGGTGGCAGGCGGACTTTTCTTCACTTTGCGCTCGAAATTCGTTCAGTTCAGAATGTTCCCCGAGCAGCTGCGTGTGGTCGGTGAAAAGCCCGACGGAGCGAAGGGCGAAAAGAAGGTGTCCTCTTTTCAAGCGCTTATGGTTTCTACCGCATCGCGCGTGGGCACGGGAAATATCATAGGCGTTTCCACAGCGCTCTGTCTCGGCGGATTCGGCTCTGTTTTCTGGATGTGGGTCATAGCCGTTATCGGCGGAGCGTCGGCGTTTGTCGAAAGCACCTTGGCGCAGATATATAAGAAAAAAGGTCCTGACGGCTGCTACGGCGGTCCTGCATATTACATAGAGACCGCGCTTCATTGCCGTCCGCTCGCTATAGTATTTTCCGTATTGCTGATAATCACATACGGCTTCGGCTTCAATATGCTTGCGTCATATAATCTGCAATCGACATTCTCGGCGTATAGTTTTTATAATGCGAAATTTACGCCGTGGATAATCGGATTTATAATCGCCGTGATTGTTGGCTACTGCCTTTTCGGCGGTGGCTCGCGAGTTGTTAAGATCACTAGCTTGCTGGTTCCCGTGATGGGTGTTGCCTATATTCTGGTGGCTTTTGTTATAATAATACTGAATGTAAAAATGCTTCCCACGGTGTTTGGCAGAATTTTCTCCGAGGCGTTTGACTTCAGAGCTATCTTTGGCGGATTTGGCGGCTCCTGCGTTATGTACGGAATAAAGAGAGGTCTTTTCTCAAACGAGGCGGGTGTCGGCTCGGCGCCGAATGCGTCGGCATCGGCGGAAACGACTCACCCCGCAAAGCAGGGACTTGTTCAGATACTCTCTGTATTTATAGATACGATACTCGTCTGCTCGGCAACCGCGTTTATGTGTATGTGCTCGGGCATCGAGCCGAGCGCAGAGTTGTCGGGAGCGCCGTACATACAGGCGGCTATGCGCAGCACTCTCGGCAGCTTCGGTCCGATATTTATTACCGTTTCGATGATACTCTTTGCGTTCACCACGCTTCTCGGAAACCTTTATTATGTCGATAAGGCGTTGAGCCATATTCTCGGACGCGTTCCGAGCAGGGCGTTCAGGTATGTTTATTATATTATTGCTTCGCTCGTAATCTTTGTCGGCGCAGGCCTCGGCGCGGATTTTCTCTGGAATATGGCAGACCTCACGATGGGCTGTATGGCAATAATCAATATTCCTGTTATTCTTATCCTCGGGAAATATGCTTTCAGGGCGCTTCGCGATTACAGCGCTCAAAAGAAGGCAGGGAAGAATCCCGTTTTCCACGCGAAGGATATCGGACTTCCGCACGATGTGGATTATTGGAAATAATTGAAAGAGTCATACAGAAAAAATGGCGGTTGCATCGCAACCGCCATTTTTTGTTTTTTAATTTTTAGCGTCGGGATCAATTATCTCATCGGCAAAGAATTTCTGCGCGTCGGATACGATTTTGTTGACTCTGTTGGTGAGAACATAAAATCCGCCGTTGCCGTTGATAGTGACATACGCCTTTCGGCTTGCGTTCGGAATTGAGTAGAACTTGTAAACATCCGACTCGCCTTCGATGTTCTTTATCGTCATCGTGAGGAGAAGCCTTGAGGAATCGTTTATAAGCGCGCTTTCCTCCTCGGGGGTCATTTCGTAGGAGTTCTCAAGCGTTGCCGTTATCAGCGTGGTATAGAACTTTCTGAAATGTCCCGTACCGTATCTGATATACGAGGTCTCCTCGCCGCTCGGTGAGGTTATTATCACGCGGTCGGCTGTAACCTTGACAACCGCTCCGCTCTGAGTTGTTATTGTACCGGGAACGACTCTTACCTGCGAGCCTATCTTGTTATAAGCGTAGTATGCGTCGGTTATAGAAAGCTCCTTGCCCGTGCTGCTTACGCAGGTTATCTGTGATTCGGTTATCGTCCATACTCTGTTTTCTTTGTCAAGGAAGGAGATGCCCGGGAAGGTGGAGATATCGTTTCCTTCAGAGTCGGTCGCGTTCACAACCAGATTTGTGGAGCTTGGACCTTTATCCTGAGAGCTTTCCTCGTTGTCAAGCTCGAAGGTTGCCGAATAATTCGGGGATTCAATGGTAATTGACTCGCAATGAGCGATATTTATAGAAACATAGTTCTTCGTTATCCACTTCATCTTGTTCCATTCAAGGAAATCAAAGGTATGTCCCTCAACCTCGACTATCATATCGTAGCTATAAAGGAATTCGCTGTCCTCGCTCTCGGCATCGTATATTACCGAATAGACATAATAGTTTCCGTTGTCGTTCTTCTTGCTTATCATTATCCACGGGCGAATCTTACTGCTCTCGACGCCCGATTCCTCGTCCTCGGGTATTTCGTAGTCGTACGAGAGGATATATTCCGCCATAAACTCTACGGTTTTCTCGCCGTTTTCTCCCTCAACCTCCTCGGCGAGTCCGTATTTCAGAAAATCCTCGTCGGTAGGCATAAGCTTGGTGACCTCAACATAGGAGGGAGTGTATATCGAATTCAGCATAGCGGCGATATTGGTTCCGTCAGGTATATATCCCTTGAAATTCGAGGATATAAATTCATATGCGTTGTAGTGATTGAGAGTGTTTTCTCTGTCATCCATATCGACATACGAAAATCCGAGAACCGTTCTATATCCGCTTTCGTCGCTTGCGTCTCTCTGACTGAACATAAAGTTCTTAACGGTGGAATAGGTGTTCATCGTCATAGGGTAGGATATAAGCGGAGTCGCGAAATATTCAACGGGCTCAAACACCGACTTGATAAAGTCGGGAGCAAGCACATATACCGCATCGCGTTTCGTCTCGGTCTTACCCTCGACCTTTACATACTGTGCGTAGTATCCGCCGCCCGTAACGAGCATATCGCCGATTATGACCTTGAACTTTTCGCCGTCCATATCGGTGATAACATAATACGCGGGCTCGTAGGTGTATTCCTCACCCTCGTCGTTTACACGCGTCTCACTCACAAGACCGTATTCGGAAAACTCACCGTTTTCGTCCTTGATGGGGTCCTGAATCTTTCTTGTGGAAATGGTGTAGCCCGCGCCGACATAGAGGTCGGAAAAAGTGTCGGGATCATAGCTAACAAACGGAGCGCCCTTGATGGAAAAGTCATAGGAGTCGTCCTGCTTGTCCTTGAGAATGTTGTATCTGTGGAATGTGAATGACCCTGTGTCGTTATAGACCGTGAGGGAGCGTATTTCATCCTTGCTCTTTTTCGGGAACATCAGTATTCTCGAATTGGTTCCCAGCTCCTCGTTGTCCTCGGTGTCAAGTATTGCGGCTATCTCGTACGAGCCTGTTTCGCTGTCAAGCTCGATGAGCGTGCCCGCCTCGGTCACATAATATCCAAACTCTCCGTCGAGTGGAAGCTCCTCACCGTCCTTGGAATACATAGCGTAAACTCCGTCCTTGTATCGAATGAGGTATTTTGTATCGTCTACATCAACGAAGACCTCTGTGGTGGATATATATGCAACGAGTACTATTACGGGAATGAGAAGCACTATGAGCGCAGACGACACTATTATGGCGATTATTCGCCTTTTCATTAATGAGCGTTTCTGTTCTCTTATCATCTGTTCTTTCTCCTGATAAGCACGATAGCGCCTGATATGATAGCTATTAATGCGGGAACAACTGTCAGCACTACTGTGTACTGGGTGGATTCTGCGGTCGTGATGCTGTCGATATCATAGTCCGCGAAGGGCTTGGGCTCGAGTCCGACGGGAACGGGCTCCTTACCGATAGCGCGGCAAGCCGAAAGCAGGACATCTGCGTTTCCGTATGACGCCGAATCGAGGTAGGTCGATGCGCTGAACTGAGTCGAGCCGCAGGCGAGGACATAGGAATTTTCGTCTACCGATGTGTAGTTGGATTCCTGAGTTGAGCGGTTCTCAACCGAAAGCGTCATAAGCTTGAGGGGATTGTTTTTGGTTGCCGATTCGATCTCCTCGCCGCCCGCGTGAGCTACCGCGTTTTCACTCGTAACAAAAACATCGTATATCGATCTGGAAACGCCGTTGGAATAATAGCTTCCGTAGTCGAACTGTTCAGATTCGTCCTCCTCGTCGACATAATGCGCGGGGTCAAAGGTGTAGGAGATAGACATAGCGCGTGGGAATATTACTCTCTTGGGATATCCCGCACTTCTCATATCTTCGGTGACCGAGCCGCCAAGACCGTAGTCTGCGTACTCTCCGACTATCGAATATCCGTCTTTCGTGATTGCCTGAGAGGAATCCTTTATCATATGGGGGTAGATGCTGTTTTCATCGGTCTCCTTGTTGAACTTGATGCCCCACTCAGCGAGGTAGCCCTCAAACTCGGGCAGGTCAACGGGGGAGTCGGGAGACATAAACACCATAAGCGAGTTGGTCTCGTCAAGGAAAGCGTCAAGCTTTACTATCTCGTCGATATCCGAGCCCGAAAGTCCGTCATTTACGAGAAAATCCTCTACTGGGTTGAATACAACCATAAGTCTGCAATCCTTGGGAATCTCCTCCTCCTCGAGGTTAAGCTCCTGAACGATATAGCCCGCGTCAACGAGTGTTTCGAGGAGAGAATAATCGAGGAATGTTTCGCCGTGGTTAGTTGTGAAGCAAGCGATGGGAGATTCTGCTCTCGTTACCGCGAGGATACCCGATACGAACTTCTTCTCGCCGTTGTATGCCCAAGGCTCCTCGGATTCTGCCGTGTCAAAGGTGAAGAAGCTTCTGATATTGTATATTCTGAATTCGGTTCCGAATTCAACTATAACGCTCGTGGTAGCTATGGTCGAGCTTGATGTGGTCTTGTATTTCGAGACCGCCGAGGGGTTTCTTATGATGTTGTAGTTTATGACATTGATATGGTCGGGGAACTCGGTCTGAAGCTCGAGAGCAGTGTTGTAAACATATCTCTGAGAGGAATTGCTCTGGAGAGTGTCGATATCGTCGCAGAATATTATATTTATCATAATATCCTCGTCGAGATATCCCTCGTCGCCCTCAGAGAGTCCGTTTGCCTCGTTGCTCTCCTTGTTTTCTTCTCTTATCGAGTCGACCATTTCTATGGGAGAGGTCGTCTCAAACTTGGAGTCGCCGTCGCGAAGGAGCGCCTTACTCTCATCGGAGAGTGTGTAGAGCAGGTCGGGAGTCATATCGACATACCAGGTGAATTTCTGCGAGAGCATTGAGAAAATTACATTTACTATAATAATGATTGCGATTATGAGAGCGGTGAGAGCCGCTGTTACGCCACCGTAGCGGATCTTACGGCTGTTTACAGAAAATTTCTTCATTATATTTACCTACCTTTCTGTATCAGCCCCAACGGCGCTTGTCGTAAACGCGCACGGTGAGAAGCAGGAATACGCCTGTTATAGACAGATAATAAATTATAGCCGAGAAATCTATATATCCGTTCTGGAAGGCATTGAATCGGCTCATAAAGCAGAACCAGTCGATAACGAATCTTATCGCGTAAACATCAATGAAGTTGTTCACAAGGTTGAGTATGAGCATAACCACGATTATCGCAACCGTGATTATTGCTGCCGCGAGCTGGTTCTCTGTAAGCGAGGAGACGAAAACTCCGATAGCGATGAACGCCGCTCCGATAAGGAGAACGCCTATCGTACAGCCAACTATCTGCGCGGTAGAGGGACCTATGTGGACAGAGACATAATCCTGAGCTGCTCTTTCCTCATACGCGTATGCGTAGAGAGGGAAAAAGTTTATGCAGGAAACGAGCATAGTGCCGCCGAAAAGCGTGTATGCCGCAAGGAACTTGCCAAGCACCATTTCCCATATTCTCACGGGAGCCGTGAGAAGAAGCTGCTCTGTGCGGAGCTTTTTTTCCTCAGAGAAGAGCTTCATAGTTAGCAGGGGAATGAGAACTATAAATGAGAATATAAGCATTGTGAAATAGGTTGATGTGCGGTAGCTCGACGAGCCGAGTGTCGTGTAACACAGCAGGAGCGCCGCCGCCGCGAGAAATACGCCGACATAAACATAACCGATTGCGTTTATGAAATACGAGCGCAGTTCTTTTTTGTAAATTGCAAACATTGTATATACCGTCGGGGGAATACCCGCCGACAAAACTCCTTTCGTTTTTGTCTTGAATTACTTTTTATCTTCGTTGTCGTCGTCGAACAGTCCGCCGAACTCGGAGGATTTCTTTTCTGTCTTTTCGACGATGTTCTTAGCAACCTCTGCCTCAATATTGCTACGCTGGCGACGGGATTTTGTGCCGCGGCGCTCGTAGCGGTTTTTAGCTGAGGTCTGGTCAACTATCGTGATAAATATGTCCTCAAGACTCATACCGAGAGCCTCAAGACCTATAAGCGGCCAGTTCTTTTCGGCAAGGGAATAAAAGAGAGTTTTTCTGATATCAACTCCGACATCGCTCTCTATGGTATAGATGTAAGCGTCGCCGTCTCTCTGCGACAGAACCTCGGCGTAGATTATACCGGGCTTTGAGCGGAGAAGGGCGAGAACCTCTTTCTGTGGACCGCATATCTTCGCGTTGAAGCGGCGGCTGCTCTCGACGGCTCTCGTGATGTTCTCTGTCAGCTCGTCGGCAACTATCTTGCCCTTGTTTATAATAACGATACGGTCGCAGACCGCCTGAACCTCCTGGAGTATGTGGGTCGAGAGAATGACTGTGTGGTCGCGTCCGAGTGTTCTGATAAGATTTCTGACCTCGATTATCTGCTTGGGGTCGAGTCCGACGGTAGGCTCGTCGAAAATAATCACCTCAGGGCTTCCGATAAGAGCCTGAGCGATGCCCACTCTCTGGCGGTATCCCTTTGAGAGGTGCTTTATAACTCTCTTGTATACATCGTTTATCTTAACGACCTCACATACCTCCGCGAGGTGCTTGTCGCGGTTGAGCTTACAGCCCTTAAGGTTGTAGTTAAAGATGAGATATTCCTCAACCGTCATATCAAGATAGAGCGGGGGCTGCTCGGGGAGATATCCGATGTGCTTTTTTGCCTCGAGAGGGTTGTCCAACACATCGAGCCCCGCAATTGAAACGCTTCCCGCGGTGGCGGAGAGGTATCCTGTGAGAATATTCATAGTGGTACTCTTACCCGCGCCGTTAGGCCCGAGGAGACCGACTATCTCACCCTTTTTGACCTCAAAGCTGATATCGTCCACGGCGCAGTTCGAGCCGTAGTTTTTTACCAGATGTTCGATTTTTATCATAATGGGGAAATTCCTTTCATAAATTTCGGATTTTCTTTTGGGACAATCGTAAAAATCCCGATTTGCCCAAAGCGATACATAATACATTATAACATATATATATAAACAAAATATGAACGGCAAAGCCTTTTGCCCAAATTTCTTGCGATTTTTGAGTGTTGTTTGTGGGACATTTGACTTTCTCTTTGGTTTGTGATATAATTATTTTAGCTTATCAGTATTTATCCGTTTTGTGGTATCAGCAAAGGAGATTGTTATGAAAAAGATTATTTCACTTGTTTTGGTTTGTCTGATTTTCTTTGGAACATTATCTCTTGCGTCTTGCGACAGTACAAATGATGAGGACGAAAGCAAGTCCGTAGTTTCGGGAACGGTTCTTCATTTTGGAAATTCGGGGCAGGAGTCGGGAAGCGGCACATCGTCCTCGTCTGCCACCTCTCTGAATACCGAAAGCTCCTCGTTGGCGTATGACGAGTATCTACTGTTTTGCAACAATCTTAATAATGCAACGAGATATAAGATGTTCCATAGCATCGACGGCAAACTTCAGTGTTTGTATGAGAATGACGGTGAAAATAAATATGTAAGCGTATATGACGGATATGAAAATTGTATAAAGGAAAAATGGATCTATAACGGTGTGGGATATCTGAACGAAATTGGGGGTGAATTCTCGTCGGGTGTCTCTTTGAACAACGCGGCTTTTCTTTTGGATTTCACCGAAATTGAGGATATGAAAGCCGGTATGTCTGTTCCTTTTTCAAAAAGTGAGCTAAAAAATCTTTATTTTGAAGATTGTCAAAATGATTTGAAGGAGCTTTCGTTTGAGGTGGAGGCGACATCAGACTTTAAAGGGCGTTTCCATATATCATACGGTGATACCTTTTCATTTGTAGTAATCAATATAGTCGCTTTGGATTATAATTCAAATGTTATCAGGGAGAATACATATGAGATTTGGAGAATTAACGATACGAGCTTTAGCGTAAGTGCGCCTTGACTTCAATTTGATAATAGAACACAGATGACATTCCCTCGTCTTAACAAAAACTAAATAAGTTTAACCGCATTGGCATTGGTGATGGATAACTGTTGCTAATGCGGTTTTATTTGATATTGAGGAACACAGGGGGCGGTTCTCCTTGTGTTATGCGTGCGTACATTCAAATTGCAAGCAATTTGAGAGGGTATAGCGAATATATTATAAAATAGTCAAACCAAACGGGGAATCTCGCCTATGGCGAGAATTCGCTCGCTCTGCGTCTGGTGTGCCAGCACCCCGACCTTCGAGCGGTGAATGCGAACCCCTATTCGTGCGTTGCACGAGGGGCTTCGCTCTGTCCACCAAAAAGCAAAACACCGCCCTCGGCGGTGTTTTGCTTTTTGATGGAGCAAGACTGTTAATATCCGAACCGAGTCGTGCGACATCGGCAGCTTCTTCACTTGTCATAACCACAATGGTAAGTTGAGAAAAGAGTACTTTACAGGGTGTCGCTTCGGCGGCACCCTTTTTCTCTGTGTTCACACAATTTTTGAAAAAATATGTTATAATAATAAAAAAGTTTGTAAGATTTTCTTTTCTTCGGAGTCTTATAAGTGAAGGAGGTGATAGAGTGACGGATTTTGAGCAATTATACGATACATACTTCAACGACGTTTACTTGTATATCTTGCGGCTCTCGGGCAACGAGCATCTCGCGGAAGAAATTACAAGTGATACGTTCTTCAAAGCAATGAAGTCGATAGACACTTTCCGTGGAGATTGCGATGTGCGAGTTTGGCTCTGTCAAATAGCGAAGAACTGCTATTATTCACACATCAAGAAAAGCAATCGTACCGAACAAGTCGATGAAGCAGAACTACAAGAAATTCCCGACCTCGCTCCAAGTGTGGCAGACGAATATGCCCGGCGCGACGAGATCGAGCGAATACAGAAAATTCTGCACGATGTTAGTGAGCCATACAAGGAAGTCTTTATGTGGCGCGTATATGCGGAGCTTTCGTTCAAACAGATAGCTCAGATCTTCGGCAAGACTGAAAATTGGGCTTGTGTCACCTATCACCGAGCGCGAAAAATGATTAAAGAAAGATTGGAGGAAAAGAACGGTGAAAACTGAATGTAGTTTAGTCAGAGATCTGTTACCGCTTTACGTGGAAGATATGGTGAGCGCGGAAACGGCACAGTATGTAAAGTCTCACTTGGCTGAATGTTCTGAGTGCCAAGCGGAGCTTGATAGCTTGAAAGAGGGAGAGGGATTGACAGCCATCGAAAAGAAGCCAACAGCGAACACGGAAGATGCAAAGCCATTCAAAACTATAATGAAGCGAATGAACAGACAATTCTATTCAATAGCTTATGCCGCACTCATCTTTTTAATCTTTCTCGGCTTTGGTTGGACGGGCGGAGAAAATTTAATGTATAACAGCATGATTATGCCCGTTGTAGGTATCTTTGGTTATTATGTATTCCGTTGGAAAGCAATTTACAAAGTACCGATCCTTCTCTTGATAATTGATACTTTTGTATTCTTGTTCAAGTTGGTTGATCTTGACCTTTACTCAGCGTTCTTGTGGACGGTAATTTACAGCATCTTTGTATTTGTAGGTATCACTATTGCGTTCCTCCTGCATTTTGCCTTTAGAAAGGAGAAGAACTGATGAAGAAACGAATTTTGAAAATAGCAGCATTTGTATTTGCGATTGCTCTGATCGTTGGGGTATGTGTGTTTGCCAATGCGCTTGTGGGAAACCCCATTTCAAAAGCAGTAGCTACGAACACGGCAGAAAAGCATCTTGAAGAAAACTATGCGGATAAAGATTTTGAAATTGAACGTGTAACCTTTAGCTTTAAGGACGGATATTATCATGCATTTGTTTACTCTCCGAGCAGTATAGATAGTAAATTTAACATTCTTGTAGATATGTGGGGTAAATTACGTTACGATACTTATGAGGATCGGGTTCTCTCGGGTGGAAATACAGCAGATAGAATCAGCAAGGATTACAGAGCAACGGTGGATAAGGTGTTGGATAGCCAAGCGTTTCCGTATATTGAGCATATCGGCTACGGTGATTTTGATTTCTACCCCCGAGTACATCTTGAACAATACTCCGTACCCGAATATGCGCTGATTACCGAGGATCTGACACTTGATGCCTTTTACGATGTAAATGAGCTTGGAGCAAAGCACGGAAAGCTGACGATCTATATTGACGATGACACGGTATCGTATGAGAAAATGTCGGAGATCCTTCTTGACATCAGAAGAATATTTGATGATGCAGGTGTCAAGTTCTACGTGATTGATTGTGTGCTTGAATATCAAAAAAATGAGGACAGCAGCAAGAAGAAAGAAGGTCGCGTTGAAGTGCGGGAGTTCCTATATTCCGATATTTATGAGGACGGTATGGTGGAGCGCGTAAAAGCTTCTGACGAAGTAGCAAAAGCGTACTACGATGAACAAGATGCAGAAAAGCTGAAAGAGAAATATGACGGAGGTAAATAAAATGAGGAAATGTATCCGATGCGGAAGCGATATGAAAGAGGGCTGCGCCATTAAAATTGAGGGTGGCGGAAACGGAATAGTATTGTCTGCCGATGAGAATAAATTATTTGGCGGAAGAATCGGAAAACCCAAAGTGGCGATTTGTCCGAACTGCGGAGAGATTTCTATTTACATCGAGGATGTAGATAAACTCAAATAACACTCAAATTGAAGAAGATTAAAACCGCCCTCATTCCGTGCATGGAATATGGGCGGTTCAATATCAATAAGGATAATCAAAGTAAAAAACAAATCCGAACAGTTCCGTCGTAACGAAACAGTTCGGATTTGCTTGCTATTTGACCGCTTTCCCACTTCTTCACGGTGGACTTTGCTACACCGACGGCGTTTGCAACTTCTTCGAGAGTGAGTCCAAGTTCCAATCTTCTTTCTTTGATTTTGTCTTTAATTTCCATAGTATAAAAAGACCTTCCTTTTAGTTTGTACCACCATTATAGCACGAAAGTTGCGGAAAAGCAATAATTTTTTGCAAAAAATCAAAAAAAGTTTCCAAAAAGCCTTGACAAACCTTTTTTGAAGTGCTATTATATAGGCGTAAGGTTTCCTAAACGAAACCGAAAGAAACAAAAAAGGAGGTGGCAAAATGTTTGATAAAAAACGCTTGGAAGCCGAGTTGGTTCTTCAAAACATCAGCAAGGCGGAGTTTGCAAAGGCTCTCGGAATTGATACGAGTACCCTTTATAAAAAGATGAACGGCAAGAGCGATTGGACTCTAACCGAGATTCGTAAAACGGGCGAGATTTTAGGCAAAGATAAAATCAATCCAATTTTTTTTGCGGAAAAAGTTTCCTAAACGAAACAAAGGAGACCCTATGGAAGTAGTAACAAACAAACTCAAACCAAACTCGACTCAAATCAATCTCATAGCAAGGGCATTAAACGCTGACATCAAGAGTTTCTATGACGACCCTGCTAACGAGAAGGCTTTTGAAGAGTGGAAATCTAAAAAGGAGGTAGCAAAGCGTGAAACTGAAACAAATCCGAATCGCAAAGGGTAGGCAACAAAAAGAACTCGCTCGGAAGATAGGCACGGACGAGCCTATGATGAGCAAGTTCGAGAACTACAAGTGTCTCCCGGTGCCGTCGATGATGAAGTTGCTGACCGAGGAGTTAGGCGTAAGCATTGACGACATCTACGAACCGCACGAAATCTATATGCAGGGCGTTAGAGCGAAGGAATCCACGCCGAGGAAGAAGGTAGAATCGGAAGTATACCACTTGACGGTTAACCTTCCGCCGGAAGCGAGCAACGACCATATCGGGTCTTTTGAACAAGCCTGCCCTCGTAAAATGGGCAAACAACCTCGGTCTTCAAGGCATTGACTCTACGAAGTATGTCGACAAGGCTGCGAATGTCGGAACTTTGATTCACGCCCTTGTTGAGGGTCATATCACGGGCAAGACCGTAGACACCTCGGACTTCACGGCTCTTGAGATTGAACTTGCTCAAAACGGATTCTACAAGTATCTCGATTGGGAAAAGCAACACAAGGTTGAGCCTATCTTCAACGAGAAGCAGTTCGTTTCCGAAAAGTATCGCTATGGCGGAACGCTCGACTTCTATTGCAAGGTCGACGGCAAATATACCTTGGTGGACTTCAAGAGTGGCAAGGGAATCTTCAACGAACACTTCTTGCAGGTTTCCGGGTATGC
>JAGAKG010000064.1 GCA_017625755.1 Clostridia bacterium
GTCTGCTTGAGATTGTGGATTCCTTCTCGTGAGAGGAACGGTTCGCGCGGTTCTTTCGACCATACCATAACGTGAACGTGAGGATTTTTCTCCTTGTTATGATAGGCGGCATACCAACGGAGATTGCTCGGGAGAATGTGCATCTCTTTTGCGATATCATTTCTGTGAGACCGAAGGAGATTCATCCATTGCTCCGCAGAATTATATCCGAGGCGTTCCGCATCCTCACGCTTCAGAGAGATGATCATGCCCCAAACATTTCCGGGATGCTCGTCGATCTCGCGGCTGACGGCAGAGAGATTTATTTTCTCACCCTCGTCGGAGAACAAACCGTTTGAGCCTTGTCGCTCACCGATATATCCGAGCATACCGCCACGGAGAATTTCAACTCCTTCGCGCGTGGCAATATACTCTGCGTATCCGCCGCGCGACTTGCCTGACTCGGTTCGGTGTCCGGGCTTATAGTAAGGAGCTTTGAATATTAATTTTGCCATTCATACCTCCTTACTTGAAGCGTTCTTCCATACGAATTGCACCGTTGGTTTCGGAGACCTCACGGATAGAGTCGCGGCGAAGCTCGGCGAGGTAATCCTCATCGTAACCGCCGCCATCCTCATCGAGAACTATCTTGGCAAGGATGGAAAGGTCAACGGCAATCTTGAAAAGATTTCTGTTGATTCGTTCCTCGCTGTCACGGATTTTTGCGCTGATAACAGATTCAAGCGCAGGTGTGAGGAAGCGTTCGGTCTGTTCCTTTTCGAGCCACGAACAATAAAAGTCGATGGCATCACGGATGAAGGCATTGCGCGAACGGCATCCTGTTTCGTTTGCAAGTCGGTCGCAACGCTCCCATTGATTTTCGGTAAGCATTACACCTCTTGCGGATTTTTGATTCTTGTCTTTCATAATAGTGGTATCCTTTCTGTGATTGAGTTTTTTGTTGATGCGCCAAGGGCAGACAATGCATATTTCCTTGATACGCCTTGCTTTTTGAGGTGTCAAAGACCGTAATTTTCGCAAATTAGCACAAGCAGACAGCTTTTGCCTGCGTTACGACGCCTATGATGAATTTCCGATAAGTCCTTGAAATACCTCGCTTTTTGCCATTCGCTCGGCGTTGCCGTGCGATGTAGGACGCCGTGAATAAGACACGGCTTTATCCTGCTAAAAAAATAGGGGCTTGCAAAGCCCCATATCGTGCGTAATACACGGTTGGAACACGGTTCACTTATTGTTGCGTTTACCGTGGCTTTTTGGCTGTAAAACGAGGGGTAGGACGTCTATGCCTACCCCTGCTTGACTGTGCGTAAAATCCCTTGATTTTGCTTGACTTTTTCGGCTCTAAATGTTAACACCCGAGCCGTTTATCTCTCATATAATTTCGCATATACTCACCGCGCCGATTCTCCGAACAGCTCTCGCAATATTTCTGTCGGTTGCTTTTCGGCGTGAAATATTTTTCGCATATCTCGCACCGCTTTGCATCCTTCGAGAGCAGTTCCGCAGAGAGATTTTCGTCAAGCGGAAGCACCGCGCGGAGAAAATAATTGCAGTAGATGTGGTGCTGACTTATGAGCTGTACGCACACATCGTCGAGCAGAACACAGTTTCCATCCACACAATTACAGCACTCTTTTCTGATGAGCTTGTGAACCTTTCGTGCCTGATGATAATTTAATTTCACCATATCCGTCACCTCGGAAGCTCATCGTAGCGAGTCTGCTCGTCGAGCCACTCGAGAAGCCTATCACGAGGAATGATGGTTCGTCCCTGAACAATTTTCAGCTTCGGGAAATTTTCTTCACGCACAAGCTCGTAGGCACTCGCACGGGAGATGCCGAGCAGGTTTGCCACGTCCATCACGGTGAGGAACATGGGCATCTCACTTTTGTCCTTATAAATTGACTGCTTCATCAAGCCTTCCTCCTTTCTTTTCAAATTTTTTCATTGCCTTTCTGAAGTTTGCATGGGCTTCCGCTTTTCGCAACTGTTCTTCGAAGTAGGCATCCTCAATTGGTTTGGTCGGCAGTATCGTATATTCGAGACTGCCGTTGTGTGCGCGACCGTCACGTGTTTTCACCATAGTCGGCGCGGTATAGATGAAGCCCTTCTTTTCAAGGCTATCTACATATTTCTTGACGGTGTTGTTGCTCATGCCGCAGGCGCTCCCGATGGTTGCGTAGCTCGGATGGCACTTGAAGGTTTTCCTGTCCTCGCAGAACATGAGGAAGGCATAGACGGCGATCTCGCCTGCATCAAGTCCGAGACGGAACAGAGCCTTCGGCAGAGGAAAGAAATCGCCGGGGTTATCTCGGCGGTTTGGGTTATAACAGTAATTGTATTTCAATAAAATACCTCCGTAATTTTCGTTTAAGATTTTTTGAAGTCCCGAAACTTTTTGCAAAAAGTTTTGGGTGGGGATCGGGGCAAGCCCCGAAAACAAAAAGAGTGCCGAGATTTTTTCTCGACACTCAATGTGTGATAGGAATTATTTTGAATAGAATTTTTCTTTGAGCTGCTCGGTGTTCTGCGAGTTGTCTATGATCACGTGAAGGTATCCGAGGATATTTTCCGTAATCAGATTCCAAGCTTCGTCGGGATCATCATTCCATAATACAAGCTCGGAATAGATGTAATCCCGCACTCCCTTGACCTTGGAGAGCAATCTGCGACCGTCCTCATACACAAGGCAGGCGAACAGCAGATGCCTGAATCTTGATACCGAGCTGTCCTTCTTTTTGTCAAGCTCCTTGAGGAGCAGGCAGAGGATATGGTCGTTGACAATATTTTTGCTTACGGCAGAAAGAGTACGCTCGAAGATTTCTTGCGCCTTCTCCACGTAGATGGCTCTGTCACCGTCCTCGGCTTTCTTCGCTTTCATCATCAGCGTGCGTATCGCTTTCTCCGCTTCCGATACGATTTTTATAATATTTTGCTTTTTGTGCGTATCGTTGGCGCCGCTGTCCTTCGCATCAAGCTCGAACAGATCGGTCAGCGGAACGTTCTTGGTCTTTCTCACCTTGCTCTTGTATCCCTCCACGATATCGTAGAGGAAGGACATAGGCGTATTGAGCGTGACCGACCCATCAGTTTCGGGAGCTTCGCCCTCGGTGATGAAGCGAAAGAATTCGGGGAGCTTGCCGCCGTTATTCTTCTTGTAAGCATCTCTCGGCTTTTTGAGAATTCGAAGCACCTTGCCTGCATCCACCGCATACATTCTCTTTGCCTTGTCGATCTCCATGCCCGAAAGAACGGCGAGCTTACACACGTCGAGGTAGATCCATTTGACCTCGTCCATCGTTCTACCGTAGGCGATCTCATTCCAATAGAGGCTGTTAAGGAACTGCGATAGATTGACGATCTCGCCGATGAGATTGTTGGCAATCACTCGGTCGAGCTTCGCAAGACCTCGGGGCGAATTCTCATAGTCGGTCTTTCCTGACAGCGCTACCTTGCACACGGGAACACCGTAGTGATAGTATTCCTCATTGGCAGGATCGCAGAGGAGCTTGTTCGGTGTGACGAGCATGGTATCCGAATCGTAGTCGCAACCGTTCAGCCTTTGCTGAATGTTACTGCCGATAGCGTTCACGCAAACGATAGCAGAGGTAAGGTTGAAATACTCGTCGATTTCCTCGTAGCCTTGGTTCTGTACGATATAGAGGTTGCCCATCGTAATGTGCGGGCTTCTCGCGCAGAGCAACCACTCGCCGTCATCAAAACGGTTGGTGTATGCTTCGTTTTCCTCAAACAGAAGTGACTCGGTCGGCTCGTAGTCCTTGTGTACCGTCGCATATAAAAATTCGTAAGGGTTACCGAATATGGTCTGATAGTTTCCCTCAACCAATATTCTGCCTTTTTTCATACGCTCCTTGAAGCTACGGCAAAGCTCATCACGGTAGGATTTATAAAAATCCGTCCGCTGAAAATCCTCCGTCCGCGCCATCATATCCATAATGACTCTGTGGCGATAATTCTCCACGTTCAAGGGAGCAAGACCGCCTGTGATATGGTCGTAGCTTACGACCTTGGCGTAATAGCGGAGAAACATAGGATCGGACTGTATCTTGCCGAGGTAGTCAAGCGTGGGAGCAACGAACCTTGCTATCTGCTCAGGCGCCGCATTGACGGTGTTGATGAGCTGATAGTTGGTATACACCATATTGCCGAACATATGCAGAGGCTTTTTATCCGTCTTTACCACGCCGAAGGTGGATGTGGTCTTGCCCTCATATACGGCATCAAGCCAAGATTTGAAGGCTTCGCCAAGGCTCATGTCCTTCGGCATAAATTTGAGGTATTTGAGGCTGCTCTCGGTTATGACGAGCTTGATATCCTCAACCTTTCGCGCGGTGGTGTAGCCTGCGAGCTGTCCAACGGTGGTAATGCCGTTGTCCTTAAACCATTTTTGCAGATTGGTGTTGAACGCACAGGTCTTGAAGAAGCGGTTACGAAGGAGCATCATGCCTTTATCCGCATATCCGGCTCTTTCAAATTCGCTCACGTCAAGAAGTGCTTCGCCATCCCATATCACGTTCTCGATCTCGGTTTCTTCTTCCTCTGCCGTAAGACCTACGGTTGCATCTTCCTTTACACATACGGCGGTTGTTTTGAATTTGCTCACCTTATCGGGAATGATAAGGATCGACTTTTTCGGAAGCCTGATTGCCGACTCGATGCTACTCAGCGTAAGCGCGATATACGCCTGCCACGATGCCTGATCCGAAACACTATCCGCAGAAAGACCGCAAGAACTCCAATCCATCATATCCTGATACAACGGCTCGGCGATAAACAAACAGCGACCATCACGGCTTGAGCCTGCGCTACGCTTGTATCGAACATAGTGGATGCCGTCGATATCGAAGCCGCCCGAGTATAGCTGCTCTCGGATTTCCTCGCATTTCACGGCAGAAGGGATATCCCTCTTGCTCCGCTTGTATTCCTTCTTTTCAGCATCGTAATCGAAATACTTTCCGATAAGCTCGGTATAGAGAGGACTTTCCACGGGAGCGTAAGTCTTATCGTTTTCGTATGGAATTTCGATTGCGACGAGCATCTCCGTGCCATCCACCTCACGCACACAAGCGTGATCAACCATATCCGCATCGGTGACGGTGTAACCGTACCGCACGAAGCGCCGACCGTATTGCTCGAACAGCTTGACGGCGTAATCGAAGGACACGCTTACAATGGCGCTGCAATACTTTTTATCCGCAAGGTAGGGATAACCCATCTCTGCTTCGTGTGCCTTATACACCTCGCACAGCTTGTCTGTATCAAGGCTCTCGTCGATGATGCCGTCAAAGGCTTCGGGGGTGAGCTTTCCGTTCTTCAGCGCGGTGAGAGCTTCGGCGCGGTAAAGGTCTTTTCCTTCGATTGCCATGATTCGCATATTGTCATACTTCTTTTTCTTTTCTGCCGCCATAGGTATCCCTCCTTTCGTGTGTTTTTAGTAAAATAATTTTACCATATTCTACGGCTTTTTTCAAGTAATCGGCTCGATTTTTCCTTCCTACCATTTATCCAATATCACGAGATAGACAAAAACAGCACAAAAACCCTTGATTTCTCTATGTTTTCGTCCAAAAACATCCCACGGCAGAAAAAAGAAAACTGTAAATATCGCCGTGAATTTTGCAAATCTGTGCAAAAACGTGCGTTTGAGTAATACGCTCAATCCACATACGCTTTTGCAACAAAAAAGAGGTCAAATCCCAAAATGTGGGACAGACCTCAGCCCAAGCGCCGTAAGGTTTTTCGAGATTTCCTCACGGTGCTTTTCTTTGCTTTATACGACGCAAATTTTGAGGGCTGACACTTGATCAGCCCTCATTTGAACGCCATCTATTTATCTGATGCCGTATTTTTCAATGATATAGTCCATATCCTTATCGCCTCTGCCCGAAAGATTGATGAGAATAGAGCCTTTATCCATCGTCTTGGCAAGCTTCATACCGTAGGCAACTGCGTGGGAGCTTTCAATGGCAGGAATAATGCCTTCCATACGGGAGAGCGTGAAGAAGGCATCAATGGTTTCATCGTCATTGACCACATCATATTTCACTCTGCCGAGGTCGTGCAAAAATGCGTGCTCGGGGCCGCAGGACGGATAGTCAAGCCCCGACGCCACCGAGTACACGGGAGCGGGCTCACCGTTCTCGTCCTTCAGCATAATGCTGTTGAAGCCGTGCATAATTCCTTCCTCTCCGTAGGTCAGGCTTGCGGCGTGATCGCCCATCTTAATTCCTCTGCCAAGAGGCTCAACACCGTAAATGTCAACGGGATCGTTGAGAAATCCCGAGAACAGTCCCATAGCGTTTGAGCCGCCACCGACGCAGGCGACCACGGTGTCGGGAAGCTCACCCGTCATATCGAGGAACTGCTCTCTTGCCTCGATGCCGACAACGCTTTGAAAATCGCGCACCATCATAGGGAAAGGATGAGGGCCTACGACCGAGCCGATGCAGTAAATGGCGTCCTTATATTCCTTACAGTATGCCGCAAACGCCGCATCGACCGCTTCCTTGAGCGTGGCGAGCCCATCGGTCACCTCAACCACCCTTGCGCCGAGTATCTTCATTCTCGCTACGTTGGGCGCCTGTTTTTTGATGTCCACCGAGCCCATATATATGTCACATTCCAGACCGAAGTATGCGGCGGCGGTGGCAAGCGCCACGCCATGCTGACCTGCGCCCGTTTCCGCAATGACCTTCTTCTTTCCCATATACTTGGCAAGAAGAGCTTCTCCCATACAGTGATTGAGCTTATGCGCTCCCGTGTGGTTCAGATCCTCACGCTTGACGTAGAGCTGAACGCCCGTGCCGATGCTGTCGGAAAGTCTTGCAAGATGCGAGATCGGCGTGGGTCTGCCTTGAAATTCCTTTCGTATACGGCGAAGCTCGTCGATGAATTTTCTTGATTTGCAGATGGTGTTGTAGCTTTGCGCTATCTCGTCCATAGCGGCCTGAAGCTCGGGCGGAATATAAGAGCCGCCGTATTTGCCGAAAAAGCCGTCCTTCGTGGGGTAGGTCTTGAAGTAGGTGTCAAAATCAACGTTGTTGTATTTCATAATAAAAATCCTCCGAAAATATAAATATAGTTTTAGTTAGGTTTTGGTTTGATCTTTTTCTCCGTATTCAATTTTTCATTTTGGCGCGTGACGCGCCACCAACGCTTTGTCAACAGCATACCGTTACCTCCCGAAAAAGAGAAAGACTCCCTTTGACTTTATCTCTCGTCAAGGGAGTCTTATATAAACAAAAACGCCCTTGACAGAAATATACTCTCTGTCAAGGACGAACAGTACAAAAACTATCCGCGGTGCCACCTTGATTCACTACAATTCCGCAAGAATTGTTTGTGCGCTTAGCGAGATACCAACATATCTCCGGCAATTTACGTTTGCCTACAACGTCGCAGAATACTCGGAAAAGTTTCCTTTTCTTTTGACTGCGCCCTCAGCGGTCCATTTGTAGGACAGTTTCTAACCCGACTCTCAGCTATGCGGGCTCTCTGTGTAGTCTTGACCTACGTTATCTCCGCTTCAACGGTTTATGATACCGTATTGTATCACAATTCTCCTACCTTGTCAATAGGTTTTTTGAAAATTTCTAAATTTTTAGCCGTACATTTTCGCAATTTTTCAGGGCTGACCGAATGTCAGCCCTCTATGCGTTGTTCTTTTCTTCATCTCGGCATCTCTTCTTTTTTATATCAGCTCTGCGAGGAGTTTTTCGCATTTTTCTATTGTTTTTGCGTAGACATTAAACTTCTTTCGTTTTTCGTCGGGCATTCTCAGATAAACAATCAAGCCTTTCCATCCAAAAGGTCGGCAAGCGTGACGCTGTCAAGATAATCTCCAATTATATCGTGAAGCTTTGTCCACATAGGAAGCGTGCGGCAGTCATCACGCCTATCGCAGGGCTCTGCTCCGCATTCAAGGCAGGATACGGGTGCGAGGTCGCCTTCGGTCAAGCGCAGAATTTCGCCAACCTTGTATTCCTCAGGCGCTCTCGTCAAACGGTAGCCACCGCCCTTGCCCTGAACACCCTCGATGATCTCGTTTTGTGTCAGCACGGGCAGGATGCGCTCCAGATATTTTAGAGAGATTCCTTGTCTTTCGGCGATTTTCTTCATAGCGATATAGTCGCCGTTTCCGTTCTCGGCAAGGTCGAGCATGACGCGCAGGGCGTATCTTCCTCTTGTTGATATGATCATATGGTTTCTCCTTGAAAATAATTAACTCAATATATCCGACAGATTCCGCTGTATTGCCGCCGCCACGTCGGGCTTATTCATCGAGTAAACGTGTACGTTGGTAATTCCGTTGGCAAACAAATCGATGATCTGATCGGTGGCGTAGGCAATGCCTGCCTGCTTCATCGCGGCAGGAGAGGTTCCAAACTTGTCCACGAGCGACTTGAAGCGTTGCGGCATAAAGGAGCCCGACAGCTTGATCGCTCTTTCTACTTGATTTCCGTTGGTGATGGGCATAACACCGGGGATGATCGGCACAGAGATACCTGCCTCGCGAATCTTATAAAGGAAATTGTAAAGCAGGTTGTTATCGAAGAACATCTGCGTTGTCAGAAATTCACAGCCTGCCTCCACCTTTTCCTTAAGATACTTGATATCTTCTTTTTGATTGGCGCTTTCGGGGTGGATCTCGGGA
>JAGAKG010000065.1 GCA_017625755.1 Clostridia bacterium
CATTCCACTACAAGAATTTCCTCGGCTACCGCAAGGGTGAGGACGGCAAACCCGAAATCGTCCCCGAAGAAGCTGAAACGATACGCTTTATATACGAGAGTTTTCTCGCAGGCGACAGCTTCGGCGGTATCAAGGTAAAGCTCGAAGAAAAAGGAATTCTCTCCCCAAGCGGAACACCCACGTGGAGATACTCGACGATCCAATCCATACTGACGAATGAAAAATACGTAGGCGATGCCATTATCAATAAGACCTACATCGAGGACTGCATATCCAAAAAGGTCAAGATCAACAACGGCGAACGGCAGAAATTCTACGTAGAAAACAATCACCCTGGGAGTGTTCTTCGTGAACTGTTATTTTTTAATTGTTCAGATATCTGTACACTATGGGGAGCACCTTCAATTTCATTTGATTCCTCATAAGCTGCGGAAGATGCGTGTCTGTTTGTCCGCAGGGGGCGCACACGCTCGGGGATGCGGGACATAGCTTTGACCGCTCGCTTTGTCGAGTCTGCGGTAGGTGTGTATCCGCCTGTCTCTCTGGTGCGCTTGAGGTCGCGGGGGAGCAGAGAAGCGCTGAGCAGATTATGGCAGAGGTGCGTAAGGATGCTATATTCTATCGCAATTCGGGCGGCGGAATGACGCTTTCGGGCGGCGAACCGCTGATGCAGACGGATTTCGCCATAGAGCTGTTGTCTTTAGCGAAAGCCGAGGGAATCCACACGGCAATCGAGACCTGCGCGTACGCAAGTGAGGAGACTATCCTCGCCGTGGCTAAATATACAGACCTCTTTCTCTTTGACTGGAAATGCACGAACGACGAGCTGCATCGACGGTATACGGGTGTTGGCAACTCTAAGATACGCCACAATATTTTAGCGGTTGACGCTATGGGTGTTAAGAGTATTCTGCGCTGTCCCATAATTCCCGAGGTGAACGATACGGAGGAGCATTTTGCGGGTATCGGCGCGCTTGCCGCTCAGATGAAGCATCTGTGGCGAATTGAGATAGAGCCATATCATTCTCTTGGCGTACATAAATACGGTCGGCTCGACAGAGCCGATGCAACGCGGGAGTTCATTACCCCCGACGCGGCGCGTGCCGAGGAGTGGATAGCGCGTATCGGCGCATATACCGACATGGAGGTAAGATTGGCGTGACGCATTTTTGCCGATAGAGCAGTCGGAATTTTGCGAAAGCTATTGACGAAACCCAATAAATCTTATATAATAAAAGCAATGTAAGTCGATGCATTGAACCTTATTTACCGATTGGTTTTTGAAATATTTCCAATCGGTAAATTTGTTATATTCGGTTGGAGGGATATATTATGAAAAAATACATAGGTCTTGATATAGGAGGTACTAAATGTGCGGTTGTGTGCGGCGATGCCGATGGAAATGTCGAAGCCAAGATTCGCTTTGAAACTACTGATTTCAAATCAACTCTGTCGGCTCTTTTTGAGGCTGTGCAGAGCCTTATGACAGACGATGTCGTCGCTCTCGGAGTTTCCTGCGGCGGCCCGCTTTCCTCAAAGCGCGGAGTCATTCTCTCGCCGCCGAATCTCCCGGGGTGGGACGAGGTGTATATCACCGATATGCTTCGTGAGCGCTTTGGTCTGCCCGCGTTCCTGAAAAACGATGCCGACGCCTGCGCTATCGCCGAGTGGCGTTGGGGCAACGCAAAGGGTGCTGAGCACGCGGTTTTTCTCACATTTGGCACGGGAATGGGAGCAGGACTTATACTTAACGGCAAGCCCTATTCGGGCGCTTGCGATATGGCGGGCGAGGTAGGACATATCCGTCTTTTTGAGGGTGGCTTTGTCGGCTACGGAAAGGCGGGCTCCTTCGAGGGATACTGCTCGGGCGGAGCGATACCGCAGTACGGCAGAGGAAGCGCTAAGGAGCTTGCGGAGGCTGCTCGGAGCGGTGACGCCGAGGCACTGAGAATATGGGATGAGATAGGCGAAAATCTCGGACGCGGAGTGGCGTATGTCGTTGATATTCTCAACCCTGAGGTTATCGTTATCGGAAGCATTTACGAGCGTGCGAGAGACCTACTTGACGAGGCGATGTGGAGAAGCCTGCGCAAAGAGGCATTATCGCTATCGGCAGACGCCGTCAAAATTCTTCCCGCGGCACTTGGTGATTCGCTCGGTGATAAGGCGGCGCTAGGAGTTGCGGCGTGTGGATATGCAGAGGAGTGCGCCAGAATATGAAAAAGAAAAAGAAGAATATATTTTCAAAAATATCAACTATGCCCAGCCCCGACTCGCTAAAATGGGCGGGGCAGGAGCACTCGATTTTATCCTCAATTCTCCTTTGGGGACTTTGGATATGCCGAGTTTTCTCGCTTCTTCAGATATTGAAGCTTCTGCTTCGGACGATTCTTAAGCTCTTGAAGAGAAGCACGACCGACGAGAACGCGACGCGTATAAATGTGCCGCCTATGTTCTGCGAGCTTTACTTTATCGCGTGGTTTTTGGTTTTCGTATTCGGACATTTGCTCGGTTGGTCGCACCCCGTATTCCTCGGATGCGCGGTATACTATCTCTTTGAAACCGTGGCGTGGGTGCTGTATTATACTGTTTTCCGCCGCTTTTACGAGGAAAATTACTCGATATATCACGAGCTTGAGTATCTCACCGTTCTGTTCCTTGTTATACCCACTCAGGCACTTGCCTTTGCGACGCTTTACAGAACGAGCTTCCGCAATATGCTGAGCGGACTTCTCGGGGCGGGTGACGATGCCACACCTTTTCCTGTAAGAGTTCTCGGTGCGCTCTTTGCCGCTATCGTAATAAGCATGATAATTTCGGCGTTTCCCGCGGAGCGAGTAAAGAAAAAGGAAAAGCAGACCAAGATGCATGTAATAGGCTGTGGAGATGTGGTTCAGAACCGCCTTTATCCCGCACTTCGCCACGGTGGAGTCAGCGAGAAAAATCTTATCGTTTACGATATAGAAAATTCCGACGAAAGGCTTCCGTACTGCAATTATTACAGTAACCCTATGGAGCTTTCCGAGGAGCTTCTGGATGCGGTCGACGACAGCTCGGTAGTCTGGATAGAAACTCCTTCATATACGCATATCCCCTATCTTCGTATGCTTCTTGAAACGAAGGCAGAGCTCATTGTGCTTGAAAAGCCGATAACGACTATCGCCGATGAGCTTGACTATGTCGAGGAGATTTCCCTGAACGACGCGGCTCGCGAGCGGATATTTTTCCTGAGCTATTACACGCTCGAGAAGGCTCTGCCGCTTTGCTATCTGACACATCAGAATCCCAATCACCTGAAATATCTTGAGGTTGAGGACAAGCTTCTTCTGCAGAATTGGCGTCCGCTTCTCGGTACTCTGAAATCTCTGGAGATCGTGATAAACGAGGGTGACGACCGTCGCGAATGGGTTTACGATGATGTCCACGGCGGTCAGCTTATGGAGACATTCATTCACCATATTCTTGTCGCCTCTCATTTTGTGGGGCTTCCCGAGTACTGGAGCGATACAAAGCTTCGGACTGCACGCGACGGAAACGATATCACTTTGTCGGCAAAGAGCGGGGAAGCGCTTATTTCGCTCTCTCTCAAAAAATGCGTTCCCGAGCACGAAAAGCTGCGCTTCGCAAGGCTTACTTTCTCGGGCGGTAGTGTCTATGCCGATATAGACGAGCAGACAGCGACGGTATATTTCGCCGAGCTTGACAAAACCTGTCATATTTCCGTGAAGCAGAGCTTCAGGGGCAAATACTCGATTCTCGCTGACCTCGTTACGCGTGTTGAGCGCGGAGAATGCTCCGCCTCGTCGGTTGATGGTCTTAGCGGACAGATACGGACTATCCGTTGGCTTCTCGGTCAGATGCGCGATGTTTATTCGATAAAGGATATGTTGGATAAATAAAATTGAAACAAACCTCAAGGGGCTGAATGACTCAGCCCCTTGAGGTTTGTTATATACACTTTTTAAAGCTTTTTTGCCCTTTCGTCGACTATTCTCTTAAAATTGGAGAGGTCGCGCGAGTAGCTTCCGTCCATATACGGACTTGTGATGATGAAATCGGCGGTCGCGCGGTTGTTAGCCATAGGTATGTCGTATACCTGGGCGATACGCAGAAGCGCCTTGACATCGGGATCGTGCGGCTGAGCGGTGAGCGGGTCGGAGAAGAAAATGACGATATCTATTTTTCCGTCAACTATTCTTGCGCCTATCTGCTGGTCGCCGCCGAGAGGACCGCTGTTAAATCCCCTCACGGGAAGTCCCGTTCTCTCGGAAACCATTTTTGCCGTGGTACCCGTACCGCAGAGGAAATGATGCTCGAGTATTTCACGGTTTTCGGTACACCAATCTATAAGCTCCTGCTTTTTGTTATCGTGCGCTATGAGTGCTATATTTTTCTGCGGCTCCATAACAAATTCGAGGGTATCGTTGTTGTTCATTTTTTCCACCGTCCTTCATATATATTTTATCCTGCTTAAATTATATCATTTTATTTCCGAAAAATCAAGATATTTAAGCTCTTTTATCATTTTTTGGCACAGCTTCCGCAGTTATTGCAACCGCTGCACTCGGATCTGCTCGCGCAGCTCCGACAAGCGTTGCCGTAATGGGGGATATGATATTCTTCCTCGGGTATCGGGAGTCCGAGCATATCGGTAAGGATAAATTTTTGCGGCTTTCCCTCGAAATTCATTCCCGATTTATACGCCATCTCGCTCTGTATCCGCTTGTTCGGCAGGTGATAGCGTTTTCCGTCCTTAATAAACACCGTTCCAGTTTCAACAAAATTAAAGGTAACATTGTGACGCACGCACTCCTCTCGCAAGGATTTCACCCAATCGAAGTCGCATGGGCGCGCTCCGTCGTAATTCTCTCCGCCGCAGAGTATCTTTTCTATCTGTCCGTCGCCGAGATATCTTTCGATACTGACTTTCTCTATGTACGGCGCGCACATAATTCCCTTGTGCTTGAATGGAAGCGAGAGAAGTATCGGAATACGCTCGTCGGCGCGGCGCTGATTTTCGCAGGTCACGCTGAAAGAGATGTTTTCCCAACCGTCCCCCCAGCTGTCGGGCAGATGGTCGAGCGCTCGCTCGGGCCGCTTTGTGAGCAGAAAGAATTTTACATCGGGGCGCTGACGCATGATCTCCCACGCGTCGTCACGCCATTCGTCAGCCTCGGGCAGGAAAAAGTCGGAATTGAGGCAGACATGTATAGTCTCTCCGCTCGATATTTTATATCTTCCGCTTCTGTCGCGGTGTAAGGGATATGTAAATCCCGATTTTGTTTTATATATCTCAGAGCCATCGCGTCCGCGTTGACGGTCAAGGTAGAACATATAGCAGTTCTCGCACCCCTCGCTGCATTTGACGCATCCGTGCCAAGGATTCCATATATTGAACATAAATACCTCCGTTTTGCGGTATCTGTATTTATTATAACGCGCCCGTCATCGTATTGCAAGAGTTTTCGGTTGACAATATCGGAGTTTTGTGATAAAATAAACTTTCGGAATTATGAATGGAGATGATTATATGTCCGAAAGAAAATCAGAAAGAAAAAAGGGAGCAAGTATAGGCTTGCTCAAAAGGTTTTTACCTTACTATAAAAAATACAAGTGGATAATGGTGCTTGACCTTCTGTGCGCCTCGCTGACCACAGTCTGCGAGCTGGTGCTTCCGATGATAGTTCGCAAGATAACCGATGCGGCAACGGCAGAGGTTATGACCCTCACCGTAGAGCTGATACTCGGGTGCGGACTCCTCTATCTTGTCCTGCGTGTCATAGATACCGCCGCAAACTATTATATGGCGTCTGTCGGACACATAATGGGAACGCGGATAGAGACCGATATGAGGCGCGACTTCTTCGGGCATTTGCAGAAGCTTTCCTTTTCCTATTACGACAACGCGAAGGTAGGCTCGCTTATGTCAAGGATAACCAGCGACCTTTTTGATGTTACCGAGTTTGCGCATCACTGTCCCGAGGAGTTCTTTATCGCGGGGATAAAGATAGTATGCTCATTTATACTGCTTTGCACTATGAGCGTGCCGCTCACTCTTATCGTTTTCTCTGTAATACCGCCTATGATAATCGTGCTGATGTTCTTCAACCGCCGAATGAAGGCGGGATTCAAGGAATCGCGCAAGCAGGTCGGAGAGCTTAATTCGCAGATTGAGGATAGCCTGCTTGGAATACGCGTGGTAAAATCCTTTGCCAACGAGGCGGTAGAGGAAGAAAAGTTCGACAGAGGAAACCGCAAATTCCTTGCCATCAAAACTAAGGTTTATCATATAATGGCGGGATTTCAGTCCTCAACACGACTTTTTGACGGCGTTATGTATATCGTCGTGGTCGTCGCGGGCGCGCTCTTTATGCTCCGCGGCAGTATAAGCGCGGCGGACTATATCGCGTATCTTATGTTCGTAACGACGCTTCTCACATCTATCCGCAGAATAGTCGAGTTTGCAGAGCAGTTCCAGAGAGGACTGACGGGTATAGAGCGCTTCTGCGAGATAATGGACACCGAGCCTGATATCACAGACTCGCCGAGCGCGAAGGATATCGACGGTGTTCGTGGCGATGTTGAATTCAGAGATGTGTCGTTCTCTTATGAGAGTGAGAATAAGAGAGTGCTTTCTCACCTCAACCTCAAGGTCAGGGCGGGGGAGAGCATTGCGCTTGTTGGACCGTCGGGCGGCGGAAAGACCACGCTTTGCTCACTTATACCGCGATTTTATGATGTCAGCTCGGGAGCGATACTCGTTGACGGAGTTGATATAAGAGATATTACCACAAGCTCGCTCAGAGAGCATATAGGAGTTGTGGCTCAGGATGTTTATATGTTCTCGGGAAGTATACGCGAGAATATCGCTTACGGTAAGAGGGGAGCCACCGACGAGGAGATAGAGAGGGCGGCTATCCTTGCGGGGGCGCACGAATTTATCTCGGCTCTGCCCGACGGGTATGATACCTATGTCGGAGAGAGGGGAGTGAAGCTCTCGGGCGGACAGAAGCAGAGAATATCTATCGCGAGAGTATTCCTTAAAAATCCGCCGATACTGATTCTTGACGAGGCGACGAGCGCGCTTGACAACGAAAGCGAAAAGCTCGTTCAGCGCTCGCTCGAAACCCTTGCAAAGGGAAGAACAACCTTTACTATCGCGCACAGACTTACCACGATAAGGAATGCCGACAGGATTTTGGTGCTGACCGAGCATGGAATAGAGGAGAGCGGAACGCATGAAGAGCTTGTCGCAAAGGGCGGAATTTACAGCGAGCTTTACAGTATGTATTCAGAGATGTAAAAAATTTTTCTTGACAAAGTGAGAAAAATGTGGTTTAATATTGGTTGGAAAATAAGTATGACAAAAAAACAGGAGGAATCAGAGTATGCTCAGAACATATCAGCCTAAGAAAAGACAGAGAAAAAAAGAGCACGGCTTCAGAAAGAGAATGAAGACCGCTGACGGAAGAAAGGTTCTCAAGAGAAGGAGAGCTAAGGGAAGAAAGAGACTTACCTATTAATAGGATTGCTTCTTCAAAATATAAAATTGCCGAGGAGCTTCGGGTCTATCGAAGCTCCTCGGCTTTTTGTATTCTGTATTTTTATTTGACGGTTATTTTTCCGCTTACCGCCTCTATGTCTATCCTCGTGCTTCCGTCACCGAAAATATGCTTGTCGTTTTTCCTCTCGGTGGGATATTCGATAACGACCTTGTCGGAAATCGCTTCCGAGGATAGTGTGAAGCCCGAAATATCGTCGGGGAGAATAAGCTCGATATTTCCGCTTACAGTCTCTACCGATATTTCCTCGGGAACACTCTGAAAAGTAGCTTTTACATTGCCCGATACCATAGAAATATCAAGCGAGCGGCAACCTCCCGAAAGCTCTATATCTCCGCTGACCGCTTCAGCATCTATCTCACCGAAGAAGCAGCTCTGTGCCGTAAGCCTTCCACTTACATTGGTCACATCTAAATCAATTCCCGAAAGCTCGTTCAGTACTATATCCGAGCTTATCGAATTTATCTCGAGTGCCTTGAGTATCTCGCTCTCGGGTATCTTTACCGTAAGCTCTTTGCTCTCCTGCTTTCCAAAGCGGAAAACGCCTCGCTTTTGCTCCTCCGAGAACTTGATTATCAGCCTTCCGCCATCTACTTTGCTATGTAGCGCGTTCTCGGGTGAGTCGTCATTGCGTCCGCTCTCGCACACATCAATATAATCCTCGCTCCAAAGCTCCACATTTACGCTTCCCGCCACCCAGTAAATATCTATCGCGCTTATGCCGTCTGCCGAAATCTGAGTGTTGCCGTAGTCGTAATCGGTATCGTCATCGTCGGCGAAAAACGAGCTGTCTGCCGAAAGACTCGAAACGAAGCTGAGAGGAAAATCCTCAATGCTTGCCGTTAGATTGAAGGCGGGAAGGAGTCCGAACAGAAGCGCCGAGCAGATACAGATTCCAACTATCGAGCCTGCTATCCTGCGTGAGCGTATGAGGTTGAAGATTCCCGAGATTATTCCGCTTATAAGTCCCGCTATCGGGAATATAAGCCAGGTCATCCACCAACGGTTCGTGGCGAAGCTTATCGCGAAGTAGAGAATGAAAACGAGCGCCCAAAAGACCGCGTTTATGATTCTTTCTATGAGCTTGTAGGTCGAGTCGGAGCTGTTATTCTTATCTCCTATTTTGTCATTACTGCCGCTCTCGAATTGCGGTTCACATTCGACATTCGTCGGAAACAGCGACGATGTCAGAATCATCATTGCCGTTGCCACCGCTATTATCGCGAACATAAGAACGATTGATACGGTGGAATCCCATATTATCACAGGGCAAACGCAGGTTATATAAAGCGCAACTCCCGCCGCGCGCATAATTCCCGCGCGGTGCTTGTTTTTCGCAAGGGTCTCGCGTTCGTTCTCTCTTATATCCGCGCTGACAAGAACGGGTTTTGCGTATGCGGTGTATATGAATATCGCGGTTGCCGCCGCCACAAGCACAAACATAAGTGCCGCGGATATGTTTGAGTTAAGTATCATCGCGGGTATAACACAGAGGATATAAAGCGCAACTGCTACCGCGTGAAGAATGGGGAAAAGCTTTTTCTTTTTTTGAATTTCCTCATCACCGTAAAGCGGAATCTTTTCCTTGACGCTCTCCGTCGCCTTTTCCTCGGCACTCTGCCCTTGACGGCTTTCCTCGAGCAGCTCGCTCAGGTCGCCTATACTTGCGATAGATTTGTTGTACGCCTCCTCCTCGCTCATACCCGACGCTAAAAAATCGTCGTATCTGTCGTATAGATTTCCGAGAAGCTCCTCCCTCAGCTCGTTATTCTTTTCGTTGTTTGCCGCTCCCGCAAAGAGTAGCTCAACATATTGTCTCAGCTTTTCTTTCATTTGTCGGATACCTCCCCAGGCTCTGCATAGATTAATTTATTTATGATTTGATTTGCTTGTTTCCATTCGTTCGTCATTTTTTTGTATATCTCTATTCCGTGTTGCGTAATAGAGTAGTATCTCCGTCTCGCGCCGCCGTCGCCGTCTCCCCAGTACGAGGATATGCAGCCCGCGCTCTCAAGCCGACGGAATGCGGTGTAGAGCGTGGCTTCCTTTAACTCGTATGTGTTTTCGGTAGCCTGCTTTATGGCGTTGTTTATCTTGTATCCGTAGCTGTCTCCGCCGATGAGGTGGGCGAGTATTATCGCGTCTGTGTGTCCGCGAATCAGGTCTGCCGCTATTGACATATTTTTCTCCTTTCCGATAAATTACACTTATATTATACAGCGAGGTACCTCACCTGTCAAGGTACTTTATGAAATTTTTGAAAAATATAGCCTATACATAAGCTCGGAAGTGAAAACATATAATGTTTTGAGGTGATGAAAAATGAAATTCAAAAAAATAACGGCAATAATTCTGAGCTTGTGTATTGCCATAGGAGCTTCTATCGTTACTGCTTTTGCAGAGCCCGATACATCGGGGAATACCGACAAATTTGGGCTTGATTGCCGCTCGGCGATACTTATGGAGGCGGGAACGGGCAAGGTGCTTTACGAGATGAATGCCGACGAGTCTCTGCCGCCCGCGTCTGTGACAAAGGTAATGACTTTGCTGCTCGTGATGGAAGCGATAGAGGGCGGAAAAATATCGCTTTCCGACACCGTCACGGCAAGCGCTCACGCCTGCTCTATGGGAGGCTCTCAGATATATCTGAATGAGGGCGAGCAGATGAGCGTTGAGGACCTTATCAAGAGTGTGGTCATAGCCTCGGCAAACGACGCGGCGCTCGCGCTTGCCGAATATGTGGCGGGAACCGAGGAGGCGTTCGTCGAGCAGATGAACAAAAGGGCAGAGGCGCTCGGACTCACGGGAACGCACTTCGAGAACACCAACGGTCTTGACGATACCGTGCAGAACCATGTCTCGACCGCGCGGGATATCGCCGTGATGTCGCGTGAGCTGATAAAGCACGAAAAGATTACAGAATATAGCTCGATATGGATGGACACTATCCGCGACGGAGCTTTCGGGCTTACGAATACAAACCGACTTGTGAGATTTTACAAGGGCGCGACGGGACTCAAAACAGGCTCTACGGCAAAGGCGAAATTCTGCATTACGGCAACCGCCGAGAGAGAGGGAATGTCGCTTATCTGCGTGATTATGGCGGCGCCTACGAGAGATATCAGAAACGCCGCGGCAACATCTCTGCTTGATTGGGGATTTGCGAATTACGCCGTGTACCGCAACGAGGGAATGTCGCTTGAACCATTGCGTGTGCTAGGCGGAGTGAAGAATTCGTGTGAGGTCGCGTACCCCGAATTTTCCTGCGTGGTAAATAAAGCCGATATTCCAAACATCTCCTTCAGCATAGAGCTTGAAGAAAAAATCGCCGCGCCCGTGAAGCAGGGAGAGTCGGTCGGAAGGGTTACATATAAGCTCGGAGATAGCGAGCTTGGCACAACCGATATCACGGCGCAGGAGGAGATAGAGAAGATAGGCTTTGGCGGACTTCTTTTCAGAATGCTCTCTAAAATGTGCATTTGCTGATAAAGTGACAAAGTAAGACAAAAAATTAACATAAAATATAAAATAATACTTGTAATTCTTGGGGATATATAGTATAATATAATTCTAATTCTATTTTCTATATTGAGGTGGTAAAAAATGGCATTGACATTGAATGACAAGTATATTAAGGACTTTGTCAAGGAAGAAGAATTCAACGCTATCCAGAGCGAGATATCCGCGGCGCACAAGATGTTGCTTGACGGAAGCGGAGAGGGAAGTGATTTTCTCGGTTGGATAGACCTTCCCAGAAATTACGACAAAGAGGAGTTCGCGAGAATAAAGGTCGCGGCAGAAAAAATAAAGAAGAACTGCGATGTTTTCATAGTTATCGGAATAGGCGGCTCTTATCTCGGAGCGCGCGCGGTTATCGAGTTCTTGAAGTCTCCTATGTATAACAACATAAAGAAGGACACTCCCGATATCTATTTCTCGGGCTGTAACATAAGCGCGGGCGCGCTGAGCGAGCTTCTCGAAATATGCGAGGGCAAGGATGTCTGCATAAATGTTATCTCCAAGTCGGGAACTACCACAGAGCCCGCTGTTGCGTTCAGAGTTTTCAGAGCTATGCTTGAGAAGAAGTACGGTGTTGAGGGCGCAAGAGAGAGAATTTTCGTAACCACCGATAAGGCGAGAGGAACGCTCAAGCAGTTCTCCGACGAGGCTGGATACGAAACCTTCGTCGTGCCTGACGATGTTGGCGGACGCTTCTCGGTTCTCACCGCGGTAGGACTTCTTCCGATAGCGGTTGCGGGAATTGATATAGACGGACTTATGAAGGGCGCGGCAGACGCGGCTCAGGCTTATAAGGCTACCGATAAGATAGACGAGAGCGACTGTATGAAGTATGTTGCGTACAGAAATCTTATGTACCGCGGCGGCAAGAGCTGTGAGATACTCGTAAACTACGAGCCCTATGCGGCTATGCTTAACGAGTGGTGGAAGCAGCTTTACGGCGAGAGCGAGGGCAAGGACGGAAAGGGAATATTCCCCGCGTCGGTCATCTTCTCCACAGACCTTCACTCGCTCGGTCAGTTTATTCAGGACGGCACGAGAAATCTCTTTGAGACGGTAGTGTCTGTCAAGGCGTGCGATAAGAGCTTCCCCATACCCTTTGACGAGGCTAATGTTGACGGTCTCAACTTCCTCGCGGGTGTTGAGCTTGACGAGGTCAATAAGACCGCTATGAGAGGAACTATTCTTGCTCATATTGACGGCGGAACGCCCAATATGCTTATCGAGATAGACGACAGAAGCGCGTATTCCGTTGGATACCTGCTTTACTTCTTCGAGTTTGCCTGCGGCGTATCGGGATATGTTCTGGGTGTAAATCCCTTCAATCAGCCCGGTGTTGAGGCATACAAGAAGAATATGTTCGCGCTTCTCGGAAAGCCCGGATACGAGGCTCAGAGAGCAGAGCTTGAGGAAAGATTGAAATAATTTTTAAATAATTTAAAAAATCTCAAATTTACTCTTGAAATATTTATCTGTATGCTGTATAATATAAGTGGACATATTAAAATGTTCAATAATATACTGGAGGTCCGGAATGTTAAAGTTAATTGTCGGAGTAAAAGGAACAGGTAAAACTAAGTCACTTATCAGTCTTGTAAACGAGGCTGTTGAAAAATCTCACGGAGATGTTGTCTGCATAGAAAAGGGAGTTAAGCTGCGTTTTGATATCAAGTATCGCGCAAGACTTATAGATGTAAACGAATATTTTGTTGATGACGCTCAGTCGCTTTACGGATTCGTTGCGGGAATTCTCGCAAGCAATCACGATGTTACAGATCTGTTTATAGATTCTTCCTTGAAGATATGCAATAACGATTACGCCGCATTCGATAAGTTTGTGGAGGAGATAGCAACAATTTCCGAGAAGATAGGTATAAATGTAGTTATGACTGCGTCTATGCCCACAGAGGATACATCTGATATCGTTAAGAAATATCTTTGAGTAAATTAAAGCTCAAACGGGCAGTTTCACACGGTTGAAGCTGCCCGTTGTTTTAATTTTGAATTTTTGAAGGGAGGGAGAGTATGGTACTTATCATCGCCGAGAAGCCGAGTCTTGGCAGAAATATCGCGGCGGGCATAGGAAATATGGCTCGTAGAGACGGATATCTTGAGGGCTGCGGATATATTATATCCTGGGCGTTCGGACATCTGTTTTCACTTGCCGATATAGAGGCGTACAGTCCGACTGTCGCAGAGAATTCCAGATGGACTATGGATAATCTTCCTTGCTTTCCCGAGAAATTCAAGTTTGAGCTGAGAAAGGATAGCTCCAAGAAGACTGTCGATAGCGGGGTTGAGAAGCAATTCCGCATACTTGAGGCGCTCTGTAACCGCGAGGATGTTGATACGATAGTCAACGCGGGAGACGCAGACCGAGAGGGAGAGATAATCGTCAGACTTTGCATCGCAAACGCACTTCATTCTCCGAAGCCTGTGAAAAGACTCTGGCTTCCCGACCAGACCCCGCAGACGGTTGCGGCGGCGCTTCTCGATATGAAGGACGACGCCGAGTATGATAACCTTGCTAACGAGGGCTTTGCGAGAACATATATCGACTGGCTGTACGGAGTAAATCTTACGAGATACGCCACGCTCAGAACTGGAGCGCTGCTCAGAGTGGGCAGAGTTATCGTGCCTATCGTCAAGGCGATATACGACAGAGATATGGCGATAAAGAATTTCGTTCCCGAGAAATACTATTCAATAAGCAGCGCGGAGGAGACGAACGGCTGCAAGGTCGAGCTTAATTCCAAGCTTAGGTTTGCGGCAAACGAGTACGCAAAGGCGCAGGAGGCGTGCGCAAGATATAACGCGAGCGAGGCGTATGTAAGTGATGTAAAGAGCAAAAAGGATACCATCTCCCCGGGCAAGCTATATTCGCTCTCGAAGTTGCAGAATGTACTCGGTAAGAAATATAAAATGTCTATGGCGGAGAGTCTTGAGATAATCCAGAAGCTTTACGAGGAGGGATATCTCACCTATCCCCGAACCAATTCGGAGTATCTTGCCACCGCCGAAAAGGACAAGATAAAGAAGATAATCGGAATATGCGCGGGACTTGGATATCCCGTGGTGTTCAAGGATAAAAAAACTATATTTGACGACTCAAAGATAGAGTCGCACTCGGCTATTACGCCGACCTATAAGATACCCGATAAAAATAGGCTCACCGAGAAGCAGATGCAGGTCTATTCCACGGTAATACGCCGTTTTGTTGCGGTATTCTGCTCGGAGGATTGCGTGGCAAGACGCGTCGAGATGACGGTAAAGGTAGGCGAGCTTGAGGACTTTACCCTCAAGGGACTCACAATTCTTGAGAAGGGCTGGACGAAGTTTGACGACAGTACGCAAAAGGATAAGGTACTGCCCCCGCTCTCAAAGGGAGATAAGGTCAATATCGCATTCGCCCCCGCCGAAAAGGAGACCTCGCCGCCAAAGCATTATACCATTGAGACGCTCAACAATTATCTGAAAAATCCCTTCAGGGACGAGAAAGCGGCAATCGACGACAGCGTGGGAGCCGACGACGCGGCGGAATACAAGGCTATGTTCGAGGGTGTCGAGCTTGGAACCGAGGCAACGCGAACGGGAATTATCGACAACGCGAGAAAGAGCGAATATATAAATCTTAAAAAAGATGTATATACTATTCTTCCCGCAGGAATATTCCTAATAGAATCGCTCGGAAGAATGAATATAGTTATGGACAAATTCAAGACGAGCGATATGGGCAGGGCGCTAAAGCGAGTGTTCAGGGGAGAGGCTGAGGTGTCTGACGCAGTCGACCTCGCCAAGGCGGAGATAGCCAGATGCTTTGAGCGGCGCGAGATGCCGCCCGAGGAGGATACAGATACGGGATTTTTCGGCGATATAGTCGGAAAATGTCCTCTATGCGGTGCCGATGTTACAAGAGGAAAATACGGATATGGATGTTCGGCGTACAAGTCTGGGTGCAGGTTCCTGATATGGGCGTATATCTGCGGACGAGCCGTTTCGGTATCTAATGTAAAGCTCTTGCTCACGACGGGTGAGACCGTTAAGATAAAGGGATTTATCTCCAAAAAAGGAACACAGTTTGACGCGGTACTGCGTCTTGTTGACGGAAAATGTCAGTTTGATTTTCAAAATTAATCAAGCCGCGCTTGCGGCGGAACGGAGAAAAAATGAAAATTTTCAAAAACAGAGAACCTATGAAAACCTCGACGAAATGTATATGGGCAACTATCGTCACGCTCCTGGTGGCGGCGGTGGGCTTTTATTTCACCTTGCCCGCGATTAACCCCTATTCGGAAACGACATGGAGTATGCTGTTTGTGCTCATAATTGTATGGGGTGTGGTTTATATCTTTTTGTCGGTAACTAGCGGTGTAGCCGCAAGACAGAAGGGACTGAAGGGATATCTTGGACTTTCGGGAGTGAAGTGGATAGGATTAGTGGCGGCGATACCGATTGCCGTGCTTTTGGTCGGCTCGCTCATTTCCTCGACATTCTTTAACGCCGAGGCGTATTCAAATATAATTGAGGTTCCCGAGGCGGTCTTTGAGGAGGATATGCCCGAGACCGATACAGTCACGAACATCGCGCTTATGGATAGCGAATCGGCAACCATAATCGGAAACAGAACGCTTGGCGCGCTCTCGGATGTCGTGTCGCAGTTTGAGGCGGGGTATAGCTATTCGCAGATAAATTACGGCGGAGCTCCCGCTAAGGTCACAAACCTCGAATATGTCGACTTTTTCAAGTGGCTGAATAACAGAGAAACGGGAATACCAGGATATATTAAGGTGGACCCCGTCAATTCCGATGCCGAATATGTCAAATTCGAGAAGCCTATGAAATATGTTCAGAGCGCTTATTTCGGCGAAAATTTGCAGAGAAAGCTGAGATTTTCCTATCCCACAAAGATATTTGACGAGATAACCTTTGAGATAGACGAGCAGGGAAATCCCTACTATATAGTCTCTTGTCTCTCGCCGAAAATAGGACTTTTCGGAGCTATGGATGTCAACGAGGTCATTATATTCAACCCCGTTGACGGTACGGGAGAGCTTTACGCTATTGACGAAACGCCATCGTGGGTCGATAATGTCTTTACGGGTGCGCTTGCGTCGCAGAAATACGACTGGTACGGAATGCTCGGCAACGGATTCTGGAACAGCGTCATAGGAAATAAAGACTGTAAGGTCACAACAGACGATTTCGGATATATCGTGCTTGGCGACGATGTCTGGTACTTTACGGGCGTTACCTCGGTAAGCTCGGACGAGAGTAATATCGGATTTATCATAAGCAACGCGAGAACGGGCGAATATAAGTTCTATCCCGTCATAGGAGCCGAGGAATATTCGGCTATGCAGGCGGCGCAGGGCGAGGTTCAGGAAAAGGGATATGTCGCGTCCTTCCCGTCGCTTATCAATGTTTCGGGCGAGGCTACCTATATTATGGTGCTGAAGGACAGTGGGGGAATAGTCAAGCTTTGCGCCCTCGTAAATGTTGAGAATTACAGTATAGTGGCAACGGGTTCAAACCAGACCGAGGCGAAGGAGGCGTATGTCAAGCTTCTGCTTGAGAACGGTATCATCACCGAGGAGGAGACGCCCGAGCCCGAGAAGCCCGAAACAAAGAGCGCGGATATCAAGGTCACCGACATAAAGACTATGGTCGTTGACGGAAGCTCGGTTCTGTATATCACCGACGAGAGCGGAATACTTTACAAGCAGAGCATATCGGCTGACGAAAGCGTTATACTCATAGGTGTCGGCGACAGCATTACCGTTGAATATACCGATACCGATATTGAAAAGATAAAGCAAATGGTATCGTGGAAAAACAAATAAATAAAGTAAAGCGTGGCATTGAGATATCTCAATGCCACGCTATTTTATATTTTAAATTTCTCTTTTGCCTCTGCCATCGGCATATCCGCAAAACCAAAACGACCGCCGCTGTTAAGCGCGGATTCTATTCTGAGCAGACGGTTGTATTTTGCCACTCGCTCGCTTCGGCAGGGAGCGCCCGACTTTATAAACGGAGCGCCCGTTGCCACGGCGATGTCGGCGATGGTGGTGTCCTCGGTCTCGCCGCTTCGGTGCGACATAATAAATCTGTAACCCGCTTCCTTTGCGGTGTGAATGACCTCGAGCGTCTCGCTCAGCGTTCCTATCTGATTTGGCTTGATGAGAATGGCGTTCGCCGCACCCGCGGCAATTCCTTGTTTGAGACGCTTGGTGTTTGTGACGAAGAAGTCGTCGCCTACGAGCATTATTTTGCTGCCAAGACGCGCCGTGAGCGCGCTCCAACCGTCAAAATCTCGCTGGTCTAGCGCGTCCTCAATAGACATTATCGGATATTTTGAAACGAGTGCGCTCCAGTAATCTATAAGCTCCTCGCGGCTGTATTTCTTGCCTCGCTTGGGCATAGCGTATACTCCGTCCTCGGCGTACCATTCCGACGCGGCGGCGTCAAGCGCTATCATCACTTGCGTGGTGTCATATCCCGAGGCTTCTATCGCGTTCACGATAAGCTCTATCGCTTCCTCGTCGTCACCGAGGTCAGGTGCGTATCCGCCCTCGTCACCAACTGTCGTGGCGTAGCCCTTCTTTTTAAGGAGTCTTCCGAGCGTCGCGTATATCTCGCTTCCCGCGCGCATCGCCTCCGAGAAGCTTCGCGCGCCCACGGGGACTATCATAAACTCCTGAATTTCAACATTGTTCGCGGCGTGCGCGCCGCCGTTGATTATATTCATCATAGGAACGGGAAGCCTGAATGCGTCTATTCCACCGAGATACTTGTATAGCGGAATGTGATACCAGTTTGCGGCGGCTCGTGCACTGGCGAGCGATACCGCGAGAATGGCGTTGGCGCCGAGAGCCGACTTGTCGGGCGTACCGTCAAGCTCGATAAGCACACGGTCAAGCTCGCTCTGCTCTGCGGCGCTTATTCCCGATATTGCGGGGGATATCGTGCGGCAGACATTGCAGACCGCATCACTCACACCCTTGCCGCCGTACCGTGAGCTGTCGCCGTCACGCTTTTCGTGAGCCTCGTATATTCCCGTAGAGGCTCCCGAGGGAACACTTGCAAGTCCAACTGTTCCGTCTGTCAGAAAAACCGACGCCTCAACGGTGGGATTTCCTCTCGAGTCGAGTATTTCCCTTGCGCAGCATTTTACTATCTGAGGTTTGTTCATAGTATATATTTCCTTTCTGTAAATGTAGATATATCTATTATTTGCAAAAAATATGGAAATATGCCCCGCATATCACTTTTTTGGGAATTCGCGCATAGTATGTTATTACGCAGTTGGGTTGCGAAATATACTTTGAGGTGAGCGGAATATGATAATTTATACGGTAGAGCAGGGAGACAGCCTTTATGAGATATCCAAGCGGTTTTCGGCGGACGCCGAGCTTATCGCGAGAGACAACGAGCTGAGAGACCCCTCGCGACTGACGGTGGGGCAGACGCTTGTCGTGAGAACACCACAGACGCTACATAAGGTCGCCGAGGGCGAGAATATTTATTCGGTGGCGCAAAAGCACGGAGTGACGGTAAATCAGCTCTGGCGCAACAATCCGCATCTTGTTGGCGGCACCTCGCTCAGAGAGGGAGACAGACTGGTAATAAACGACGAGACGCCGCGATACGGCAGAGAGCTTGCGGTAAACGCCTATGCTTATCCGTCGGTAAGAGAAGATGTGCTTCGGAAAATTTTGCCGTATCTCACCTATCTCACGATATTTTCCTACGGCATAGAGGAGGACGGAGAGCTTACTGATATTGACGACGAGCGGCTGATAGAGCTTGCCAGAGCCTACGGCGTGGCGCCGCTTATGATGATATCGAATCTGACTCCCGAGGGGTACTATTCCCCCGAGCTTGTCAGGCTCATGCTGACGGACACCGATATTCAGAATATACTTATCGGGGAGATTATCCGAACGGTAGCCGAGAAGCGGTATGGTGGAATTTTGCTTGATTTTGAATATGTTCCCGAGGATATATCGGGGGCTTACGCTGAATTTATAGAAAGACTTAACGAAAAGCTCGGAAGCGGCGGATATCCCGTGTTTGCTTCGGCGTCCCCTCGGAGTGAGGGCGGTGAGAGCGGCATTCTTTACGATGGACACGATTACGCCTCACTCGGCACTGTCTCCGACGGAGTTATGATACAGAGCTACGAGTGGGGGTATATGTACGGGGAGCCTATGCCGATAGCTCCCGCCGATAAGGTGCGCGATGTGTTGAAATATTCTGACGGGAAGGTCGCACCAGAAAGACTTTTTCTGGGTGTTCCCGATTACGGATATGATTGGAGCCTGCCGTATGAGGCGGGCGTGAGCCGCGCCGAGCCTATTTCCAATGCCGACGCGGTGGACTTTGCCGCAGAGAAACGCGCCGCGATAGAATATGACAGCGTTGCGCAATCGCCATTCTTTAAGTATTACGACAGAGCGGACGGCACGCCTCGGGCGCACGAGGTCTGGTTTGGAGACGCGAGAAGCTCGCAGGCTATGCTTGATATGGCGGATGAGTTCAAACTTGGCGGTGTGAGCGTTTGGAATGCTATGAGATATTTTCCACAGCTCTGGCTTCTGATAAACGGAATGTATAATATAAAAAAGGTGTTGAGATGAGTGTGATTAGTTTAGCGCGGAAGAAAACGCACGAATAAAAAAGAACCGCTTTTGTTATCCGAAATGATAATAAAAGCGGTTTTTGGTTTGTTACAGTGCCGAGAAGCAAATCACGATTCAGCTCGATATTGCTCATATATTGTTGAAGATAGTTTCAAGCAGTACATCGAAGCAGAGCGAAAGCTCCGAGCGGAGCTTTGAAGCAGAAAGCAATAATTGAGAGGATTTTGCCGAGACTCCGCACTCCGAGCGCGAAACAGAGGCGTTGTGTGCCTCAAAGCCTTTATGCGAAAGCTCGCGAAAAACCTTGATATCGGGGATATTATCGGGCTTTTTCAGCGATCTGAGAAGCGCGGTGTTTTCATGTATCATTTTAGCAAGCTCTATGCAGATACGCTCCTCCTCGCCTCTCTTGCGAAAGCCGCCGCAGGCGAGAGTCAGGGAGATATGCTCGCAGGCACTGTCTGTCAGCCTTGACAGCGAATGCGCGTATTTCGCTATGCCCTCACGCTTGAGCGGAGGAATGAATTCTTTGAACAGATAGCCCTCAAGCTCAAGGAGCTTTGTGCCGAAATCCTTGCGTATATCCGACGGAGTTGAGCCCGAGATTGCGGCTTGCTCGGAGCAGGCAGTCCTCACCGCATTATACGCGCAGAGAGAGAGCGACTCAAGTGTCTCAAAATAGTTGTATTTCATAAATTGACCTGCCTTTCAGTCTTGTCAGATAATAAGAAAAGCCAGCAAAAATCCTATGGCTCCGCAGATGGGAAAGGTCAGAAGCCAGGCAAGAAGCATCTGTGTGATTATCCTCTTATCGGCACCACCCGCGCTTCGAGAGCCGACTCCCATCATAGCGCAAGCCTTTGAGTGCGTAGTGCTTACGGGTAGACCGAAAAACGAGCATAAGGTCAGGATTGCCGACGAGGACATATCCGCGGCAGTTCCGCCCGAGGCGTCGAGGTCGACCATATCCATTCCCACCTTTTTGATTATCCTTCCGCCGCCGATAAGCGTTCCGAGCGTCATCATAGCAGAGCAGACGAGTATCACGAAAAAAGGAAGCTCAAAGCTCTCCTCAGCACCGCCACCGCCGAGCAGGGAAAAGCCGAGCATAAATACTCCCATAAATTTCTGCGAATCCTGAGCGCCGTGCATAAGGGCGCTTGACGTCGCACTGAAGCGCTGAGCGCGCATAAAGTGATTTATTACTTTTCGTCTGTCGGCTTTTTTCAGTACGAGCGTCATAATCGAATAGACCATTCTCGCTAGCAGAAAGGCGGGCAGAGTTGAGAGTAGAAGCCCCGAGAGGACGAGAATCCACTCTCTGCCGTTTATTGCCGAAAAACTCATACTTGAAGCCACGGCGGCACCCGTGATTCCCGATATGAGGGCGTGGCTCTCGCTCGTTGGAATACCGAACCTGAAGGCGATGAGCGCCCATATCACGACGGCACACATTCCCGCGCAGAGGGCAGGGAGGGCAGCCGAGGGGTCCTCTGAAAAATCAACTATGTTGAAAATCGTCTGCGCCACACGAGAATTGATAAGCGCCATACCTAAGCTTCCCGCAAAATTGCAAACGGCGGCAAGCGCGAGTGCGCCCGAGGGGGAGAGTGAGCGAGTAGAGACGCAGGTCGCGATTGCGTTCGGCGCGTCTGTCCAGCCGTTTACGAGAATTACCGCAAGAATAAGAACGGTAAAAAGCACCATCATTTTATCTCACCCCCTCACAATTCTCTTATTCTAATCCTTATGTGAGCGAATTGTCTTTAATTCCACGGGGACAGGCGTAAATTTCTTCGTACTTGCCGTTTGTGATTGACACGGAGCGAAAAAAGGGGTATAATATACTATGTATAAATAAATTCGGAAGGATTTTATTATGGATAAAAAAATACCCGATAAAGAGATAAGAGCCGAGGCGGCAAGACTTCAGAGAGAGCTGAGATATCACGCAGAGAGATATTATGTGTACGACTCTCCCGAAATATCGGATTATGACTACGATATGATGTACGCGCGTCTGCTCGCGCTTGAAACCGAATATCCCGAGCTGACCACCCCCGATTCACCCACGCAGAGAGTCGGCGGAAAGGCGCTCGACAAATTTGATAAGGTCACTCATAGCGTGAAGATGAACTCTCTTTCGGATGTCTTTTCCTATGACGAAATAAGAGAGTTCTGTGAGCGTGTTGCGCAGACCGTTCCCGACGCCGAGTATTCGGTCGAGCCTAAGATAGACGGACTTTCGGTATCTCTCAGATACGAGGGCGGAATTTTTGTTCAGGGAGCTACGCGCGGAGACGGAGATGTCGGCGAGGATGTGACACAGAATCTCAAAACGGTATATTCTATCCCGCTCTCGCTCTCAAATCCTCTCGACCTGACGGTGAGAGGCGAGGTCTATATGCCCAGAAGCGTCTTTGAGAAGATAAACGAGAAACGAGAAAAAGAGGGGAAAGCCCTTATGGCTAACCCCAGAAACGCGGCGGCGGGCTCGCTCCGTCAGCTTGATTCAAAAATAACTGCCGAGAGAAAGCTCGATATATTCGTGTTCAATTTTCAGGCGGGTGAGCTTTACGAGGACGGACACGCCCCCACGCTTCACTCGGAAACTCTTGATACGCTTTCCTCTCTCGGCTTCAAGACCCTTGAGGAGACGGCTGTCACGAGCAGCGTTGAGGAAATTATTTCGCACATTGAGCGACTTGGCGCCCTCAGAGATTCGCTTGCGTATGATATAGACGGTGTGGTGATCAAGCTCAACAGACTTTCCGACAGAGAGCTGATGGGTGAGGGAACAAATACACCAAAGTGGGCGGTAGCATATAAATTCCCGCCAGAGGAAAAGGAAACGAAGCTTGAGGATATAACAATAGCGGTGGGAAGAACGGGCGTGCTTACCCCAACGGCTGTGCTTTCTCCCGTAAGGCTTGCGGGTACGACGGTCAGCCGTGCCACGCTTCATAACCTTGACTTCATAAGAGAGAGGGATATCAGACTCGGCGACACTGTGGTGGTGCGTAAGGCGGGAGATATAATCCCCGAGGTCGTGCGTACGGTTGCCGAGAGACGCGACGGAAATGAGCGTGAGTTCAATATGCCTACCGTCTGCCCCTCGTGTGGAGAGCCTGTTTTCAGAGACGAGGGAGAGGGCGTTGCGATAAGATGTACCAACGGAAGCTGTCCCGCTCAGCTCTCGCGCAGTATCGAGCATTTTGCCTCCAAGGGGGCTATGAATATCGACGGACTCGGGCCGCAGATAGTTGAGCTTTTGCTCGACGCGGGGCTTATCAAAAATGTCGCTGACCTGTATAGCCTGCGCGCCGAGGATGTAGAAAAGCTCGACCGAATGGGCAAAAAATCCGCGGCGAATCTGATAAAGTCGATTGAAAATTCCAAGAGCGCGGGGCTTGAACGCCTCATATATTCGCTCGGAATAAGAAATATAGGAGAGATTGCGGCGGCGGCACTCGCCTCTCACTTCAAGACTCTTGACGCCTGCTTTGACGCAACCGTCGAGGAGCTTTGTCAGCTTCCCGATTTCGGAGAGATAACCGCTATCTGCGTCGTCGATTATTTCTCACACACGCAGAACAGAGAGCTGTGTACTCGCCTGAAGGAGGCGGGGCTTGTGACCGAGGCGGTAGCAAAGCAAGCCTCAAGCGGCTTTGCGGGGCTGACATTCGTTCTCACGGGCACTCTGCCTACTATGTCGCGTGACGAGGCCGCGGCACTTATAAAGACGAACGGCGGAAAGGTCAGCGGCTCGGTTTCGGGAAAGACCGACTATGTCGTGGCTGGAGAAGCCGCGGGAAGTAAGCTTACGAAGGCTCAACAGCTCGGAGTTAAGATAATTTCCGAGGACGAGCTTCTTGGAATGATAGCCGCGCTTTAAGTTGTATATTCCACGATTCCCTGATAGATGCCCTCTGCGAAAAGGTCTGGGCGTGTGTTCATAAGCTCGGCATCTCCCGCATTTGTGATAAATCCAAGCTCGACGAGAACGGCGGGCATTTGTGTACGGCGCAGGACATAGAGATTTGTTCTGACCTTCATTCCGCGGTTTTTAAGTCCAGTGGTTCGGTTCAGCCCCGTGAGGATATCCTCGCCGAGACTGAACGCTGCTGAGGGTGATGAATAGGCAAACGCCTCGCTTCCCGATGCGGAGGGAATAGAGGAGGCGTTGGTGTGCAGACTGATAAAGTAGTCGGCGCCCCACGCGTTTGCGTCGTTTACTCTCAAGCGTAGGCTTTCGGAGTTCGACGAGCCTATCTGCGTGTCTGAGTCGGGGCGGGAGAGCCTTACCTCAAAGTCAGGATTTGCCCGAAGTCGGGAGGCAAGCTCTATTCCCACTCTGAAAACTATGTCCTGCTCTCGCAGTCCGTTGCCCTCGGCGCCTGCGTTTGGGTTTTGCGGATTGTGACCCTGGTCTATGTATATTTTGATTGCCATACGGAGCTTCCTTTCAGCGGTATTTCAATATTAAGAATATTCCGCCGTTGTTCCGATTGTGAAAAAATGAAGGAGCGTTTTATATTTTAAAATGAGAAACGAAGAAAAAAATAAGGTCGTGGGCGGCACGCTATATCTTGTGTCAACGCCCATAGGAAACCTTTCGGATATGAGCGAAAGAGCGCTTAAGGTGCTTTCGGAGGTGGATTTTATAGCCGCCGAGGACACGAGAAACACGCTCAGAATGTTGACTCACTTCGGCATATCGCGACCGCTTATATCGTATTTTGAACACAATAAGGCGGAGCGAGGAGAGCAGATAGTCTCGCGGCTCGAGGGAGGAGAATCCTGCGCGCTCGTGACAGATGCGGGTACGCCCGCAATATCCGACCCGGGTGAAGATCTGGTTCGTCTGTGCGCAGAGCGGGGAATACCCGTAACGGCAGTTCCCGGCGCTTGCGCGGGGATATGCGCGCTCACTCTGTCTGCACTTGCGACGACACGCTTTTGCTTCGAGGGATTTTTGCCGATGAAGAAGGCAGAGAGGAGAGAGCGACTCGCTCAGCTCTCGCATGAGGAGCGCACTATGATATTTCACGAGGCACCGCATAAGCTCAGAGCCACGCTTGATGACCTTGAAGCGAGCTTCGGCGGAGAGAGAAGAATCGCGCTTTGCCGTGAGCTTACCAAGCTTAACGAGGAGATCATGCGAGTAACGATTTCACAGGCTCGCGCATATTATGGAGAACACGAGCCGAGAGGCGAATATGTGCTTGTCGTTGAGGGAGCATCGGGCGTCGAGACGGTATCCGATGGCGATACCGAGATTGGAGTTGAGGAGCAGGTCGAGCTTTATATAAAGAGCGGAATGTCAAAGATGGAAGCGATAAAAAAGGTCGCCCGAGAGAGAGGCGTACCTAAAAATGATATATATAAGCTTTTTAACAACGATTGACGCGCTTTTATCCTTACTGCACAAAAGATTTTCAATATAAGCTCGCACTTTCTGCGTATTTACTGTTGAAATATCTTGATTTTATTTGTTTTTTGTGATATAATTATCAGTAATCGAATTTTAGTTTATGCCGTGAAATAACGGCGGAATGGAGATTGAAATGGCAAAAATGAAGGTCGGCGTTATCGGCGCCACAGGAATGGTTGGTCAGCGTTTTCTGACTTTGCTTGAAAACCACCCCTATTTTGAGGTAACTGCTCTTGTAGCAAGTCCCAGAAGCGCGGGAAAGACATATGAGGAGGCGCTTGACGGACGCTGGAAAATGGCAACGCCCCTTCCCGAAAAATATAAGAAGATGGTAATTATCAGCAGCGACGCTATCGACGAGGTCAAGGCGCTTTGCAGTTTCGTATTCTGCGCGGTAAACCTTAAGAAGGACGAGGTCAAGGAGCTTGAATACGCTTACGCAAAGGCAGAGATTCCCGTTGTTTCCAATAACAGCGCTCACCGTTGGACACCCGATGTTCCTATGGTAATTCCCGAGATAAACCCTGAGCATCTCGAGGTTATAGCGGCTCAGAGAGCAAGACTCGGAACAAAGAGAGGCTTTATTGCCGTAAAGCCTAACTGTTCTATTCAGGCGTATGTTCCCGAGCTTACCCCCCTTCGTAAGTACGGCATAAAGGAAGTTGTTGCTACCACATATCAGGCAATTTCGGGCGCGGGTAAAACATTCAAGGAATGGCCAGAAATGATAGATAATATTATTCCCTTTATCGGCGGCGAGGAGGAAAAGAGCGAGCAGGAGCCTCTGCGTGTCTGGGGTAAGGTTGAGAACGGCGAGATAGTTAAGGCTGACGATACCGTTATCACAACTCAGTGTATCCGCGTTCCCGTAACAGACGGACACACCGCGGCGGTTTTCGTTAAGTTCGAGAACAAGCCCACCAAGGAGCAGATACTTGAGGATTGGAAGAACTTCCGCGGACTTCCTCAGGAGCTTGGACTTCCCAGCGCTCCCGCGCAGTTTATTACATATTTTGAGGAGGAGAACCGTCCTCAGGCGAAGCTTGACCGCGATATCTACGGCGGTATGGGCGTAACCGCGGGCAGACTCCGTGAGGACGCTATCTACGACTATAAGTTCGTTGGACTTTCTCACAATACTCTCAGAGGTGCGGCAGGCGGAGCGGTGCTTATCGCCGAGCTTCTCTACAAGCAGGGTTATTTTGATTAATAGGATACGGGTTTTATGCGAGGGGGACTTTTGCAAAAGTCCCCCTCGCGCTCCCTTCAAAAACTTTAAAGCAGGGGGTGGCTAACCCATTTAGTTTAGCTGAATTTTAAAAAATCTCCCGTTGGACACGCGATGTTTGATGTAATCAGACTTGGTATAAACACCTTGGCGTTTATGTGTCTACACGATAGGAGATATTTTTTGTATCATATTGCAAAATGGTTTTTAATATGATATAATATAGTTGATACAATCAGGAGGTGAGGTATGATGAAAGAAAAGTCACGAATAAACCACAAAACTCTTTATATGCTTGTATCGGTTCTGCTTTGCACAGTAGCGATGAATCTTGTGGACGGCGTTATGCAGCCTCATTATTTTGTGAAATCAATAATCAAGGTTTGTTTGTTTCTGATAGTTCCGATAATATATTTTGCCGTGAACAGAGAGGATAGGAGTGAGCTGAAAAAGCTATTTACGCCAAGGGGAAGTGATATTCTAAAGGCGCTCGGACTTGGTATATTGCTTTACGGATTTATTCTCGGCGGATATTTTCTTTTGCGGAACACAGTTGATTTTTCCGGCATCGTTGGCAAGCTTACCGCAGATACGGGAGTCAGTGCCGATAATTTTGTGTTTGTTGCGCTTTACATATCCTTTGTTAATTCATTTTTAGAGGAAATATTTTTCCGCGGATTTGCCTTTATCAGTTTGAAAAAACTGACCTCAAGAAGATTTGCTTATATATTCAGCGCCCTTGTTTTTGCATTCTATCATGCCGCGATGACCGTGGGATATTTCCACATCGGTATTTTCGCGTTGACCTTGTTCGGCTTGTTTGTTGCGGGATTTATATTTAACTATCTCAATGAAAAAAGCGAAAATATCTATACCTCGTGGATAGTTCATATGTTTGCCAACTTTGCGATAAATACGGTTGGATTTATTCTTTTCGGAATATTATAACTTATATAAAAATAAAAAATAACCATCGGCATGCAAGTGTCCGATGGTTATTTACTTTAGAGAAAATACCTCGAGGTTTAAAATTTATAATATGGTTATCGCCCAAACCCTTTGATTGAAAAGGTTTGGAAGGGAGCGCGAGGGAAACCTTTCCTCAAAAGGTTTCCCTCGCATAATTTGTATAACTCGTAATTTAAAGCAATCTTATTCCTGCTTTTTCGCAGGCGGTGACAGTGTCCTTGTCCCAGATACTCGACTGAACCTCGCCTATATGAGCGCAGCCCATCATAAGCATACAGAGTCTTGACTGACCGATACCTCCGCCTATTGTAAGGGGAAGCTCGTCATTCAGAAGCATCTTGTGGAAGGGAAGCTCGCGGCGGTTGTCGCAGCCTGAGAGCGAGAGCTGTCTGTCAAGCGATTCGGCGTCAACACGGATACCCATAGAGGATATCTCCACACCTCGTCCAAGAACATCGTTCCAGAAGAACAAATCGCCGTTAAGCTGCCAATCGTCATAGTCGGGCGCTCTGCTGTCGTGGGGCTTGCCCGAGCGGAGCTTTCCGCCTATCTGCATAATAAACGCGGTTTTATGCTCTTTAACGAAAGCATTTTCTCTCTCACTTCCCGTCATATCGGGATACATATCCTCAAGCTCCTGTGAAGTGACGAATGTCACATCGCGGCAGAGCTGAATTTTCAGCTGAGGGAAGCGCACATGGAGTCTGTCGTTCGTGTTGCATATAGCATTTACGATAGCGCGGACGATAAGCTTCAGATAATCAATATTTCTGTTGTCGCGAGTGATTATCTTCTCCCAATCCCACTGGTCGACATATATCGAATGAAGGTTATCGAGCGACTCGTCGCGGCGGATAGCGTTCATATCGGTATAAAGACCGTTGCCTATATCGAAGTTATATTTTTTGAGTGCGAGTCGCTTCCACTTAGCGAGCGAGTGAACGACCTGAGCATCGGTGCCGATAGCGGGGACATCGAATGAAACGGGGCGCTCTTTGCCCGTGAGGTTATCGTTAAGCCCCGACTCCTCGGTTACGAACAGTGGAGCTGAAACACGCTTCAGATTAAGCGCGTCTGCAAATTCCTGCTGAAAAGTTTGCTTTATGTATGCTATTGCCTTTTGAGTGTTATACTCGTCGAGCATAGGGGAATATCCCTCGGGAATAAATACCCTATTCATAAGAGTAACAACTCCTTTCTGAAAAATATATCTTTGCTTTTCAAATTACTTCATATGCCTTTTTACATATCTTGATGTCATCTTGTCGATATTCAGCAGAACGAAGTCGGCGGTGAGTCTGGGCTCAGCTCGGCTTTCGTTTTCGGCTTCCACCTTTTTTATTGCTTTATATACTTCCTCTTTCTTGTCGCTTATAAAAATCTTTTCGATAACCGACGAGGTATAGTCGTATCCATACTTTATCATATCGTCTATAAGCTTGGGATTAAATGTCAGGGTATCCAACATTTTTTTGTTGGGGAAGTGACAAATCTTGATTACCTTTCTGTCGAAGGCGTCGTTTTCAAATTTATAGTATTTCTGCTCAAAATATATGCAGAAGATGTAGTCAAGATTTTTCTCGAGCAGAGGATATACGGGAATATCGTCGATAAAAGCGGCGTCAAGCATAGTACAGTTGTTTATCTTGACTCCCTTGTTGAAAATCGGGAAGGCAATCGAGGCGTACATATAATCGAGTCTGTCGGACGACGAGAGCTTGTGGAAGGGGATATATTCGATTTTTCGCTCTGTAAAATTCCACACGGTTCCGAACATTTTGCAGGACATTTCATCGGACTCGCCGATGAGTCCGCCTACCTTTTGCAAAAGATTAGCGTTCCCCGCAAATGAAGGGAAAAATTTTCCCGCCTGCTTTACATCTATCTCTCTCCAAAGTCGAACAACATCATCTAGCTTTCCGCTTGAAAAAGCATACGCGGTAGGAACGCCTATGGATGTTCCGCTTATATATTTTATATCATCCTTAGGAAAATATTTAGCGATAGCCTGCAGACAGCCTACTTCATAAAGACCTTTACTCATTCCGCCTGCGAGTACGATACCGATGCGAGCCATTCCGTTACCTCCTTGCTCAGTATTTTGCAATACTACGACAATATATGATATCACAAAAGCCGACTAAAGTCAAGTGTAAATTTTTTGAACTCCCAAAGTGGAAGGGGATTTTAATACAAAAAGCCTTTCGCTTGAGGGAGAGATGTAGAGCAAAGGTGTGGAAGATGAGATGTCAATTATTTAATACAGATTCCACAGACAGATTAAAAATTGCAGTAAAAAGACGGGGCAAATACAAAAATGTATTTGCCCCTTTTTTGTAGAAGTTATTATTTCTTGAGAGAGCCGATAAGACCGAGAACTCCGTCAATCGCAAGAAGAGCACCGACAATGATAAGCATAATGTCGAGTCCGTTTCCGAATGCAAGCATGATACCGACAACGACGGTAAGTATCGGGAAGAGTATCTCAAGAGCATTTTTCTGACTTTTCTTGAATACATCGATAAGAGCAACGATACCCTTAACGGTAATAAGTATACCGAGAACGAGAAGGACTATCGTAGCTGCAAGCCAACCGAGAACAAGAATGGCGATACCTATGATAAGGCTCACCGTACCGCTGGACCAATTCCTTTTAACAAGGTCAAGAATGCCGGAAACAACGAAAACGATACCTGCGATAGTCATAGCCCAGTTAAGAGTCTGGGTACGGAATACTATCAAGAGAACACCAATGAGGATATAAAGAATAGACGAGAAAAGTTCAGAATTCTTTTTATTTGCCATAGTAAAAACTCCTTTCAAAGATTTTTAATGTATTTTTGCAATACACCGTGCTCATTATAACATCTTTTTGAAAATTATTCAATAGTTTGAATATGATTTGTTTGAAATTTAAAAAAGAAAACATACGGTTACACGGTAAATTGTGGAAAAATTTTCACTTTTTTGGCTAAATGATGACACACTTATAGGAAGCCCTTTTGTTATGCGGATATAATATCACATTATCCCAAAACTACATCAGTCACGAGCATAACGCAGAAGCCGACCAGCAGGGCGTAGGTCGCTCCGCGCTCGCTGCCGTGAGCATGGGTTTCGGGTATCATTTCGTCGCTGATCACATAGAGCATAGTTCCGCCCGCAAACGCAAGCGCGAAGGGAAGAATAGCCGACGCAATACTTACGGCAAAATATCCGATAAGTGTTCCTATGACCTCAATTACTCCCGTTATCATAGCGAGAACGAATGTCTTTTTCGGAGATACTCCCGCCGCGAGCATAGGGCTGATGATAACCATACCTTCAGGGATATTCTGAAGAGCTATACCGCCAGCAATAATGAGTGCCTGGGTGGTATCTCCCGCCCCGAATCCAACACCCGCCGCAATTCCCTCGGGCAGATTATGAATAGCGATTGCCATTACGAAGAGAAGAACCTTGCTCAGAGTCGCATTGTGATGCGACTCAATATCGCTTCCGACCATCTTATGCAGATGCGGTACGAGCTTGTCTATAAGGTTAAGGCATAGTGCTCCCGCAAAAATTCCCGCGATAGTGATAAGCAGACCGTATTTGCCGCCGTATTCAAGCGAGGGCAGAATAAGTCCCAGTACCGCCGCCGCAAGCATTACTCCCGCGGCAAAGGAAAGCACGATATCCGAGAATTTATGAGATATTTTTTTGAATATAAAGCCTATCACCGCTCCGATGACGGTAGCTCCGCCAACTCCGAGAGCGGTAAGTAATACCATTTCCATACAGTATCTTTACTCCTTATGTAAGGGGCTGTCGCAAAAGAGTTGCAACAGCCCCGTCCTGTTATTCAGCCTCGCTGAAGTTATTCTTGCCAACTCCGCAGAGAGGGCATTCGAAATCCTCGGGAAGGTCCTCGAACTTCGTTCCGGGGGCTATACCGTATTCGGGCGCGCCAGCAGCCTCGTCGTATTCCCAACCGCATACATCACAAACATACTTTTTCATTTTATTATACCTCCGTATATATTGTTTTTTATTTTATTTCTTCAAAATCAGTTGCACCGTGCTTGCAAAGCGGGCAGACTATGTCCTCGGGAAGTGTGTCTCCCTCGTATACCCAACCGCATATCTTGCAGACATAACCCTTCTTGCCCTCGGTCTCGGGCTTGGGCTTGACATTGTTCTGATAATATGTGTAGGTCATTGTTTCCTTGTCGGAAAGGACTCTCGCCTCGGTTACCGAGCAGATAAACATTCCGTGAGTGTCGAGGTCGACATACTGCTCAACCTTTAGCGACATAAAGGAATTGATATATCTGGGGAGGAATACAAGCCCGTTGTCCGAGCGGAGCGGCTCGCAATTTGCAAATTTGTCAACATTTCTTCCGCTCACAAATCCAAATGCCTCGAATACATTGAAGGGTGCTTCTGTGGTCAGACAGTTGATATTCATAATTCCCGTCTGCTTTATTATATGATGTGAATAGTTCTCCTTGTTTATCGTTACCGCGATTCTGTTGGGGGTGTTGGTAACCTGAGTTACCGTGTTTACGATAAGTCCGTTGTCCTTCTTGCCGTCGTTCGAGGTAACTACATACAGACCGTATCCGATGTTAAACAGAGCAGTGAGGTCGTTCTTGTTAGCCGTTTCGTTGCTCTGCGCGAGATATTCACGGCAAAGCTCCTCTGCAAGAGCCTCAAGCGCGGACGAGCTTTCCTCGTTGAGCGCCGACATTATCTTTACCGTCGTGTCGGTAAATGTGATATTCTTGCTACCTTCAAGCATACCCCTCATAACCTTTGCCGCAAGGGGTGCCCAGCTTCCGTTCTCAATAAGAGCTACTGTGCGGTTGCTGAAATTGCGCTCGGTCAGGTGGTTGATAAACTCTCGCATAAAGGGGAATACATCGGCGTTGTAGGTGGTCGTAGCTAAAACGAGCTTACTGTAACGGAATGCGTCCTCGACTGCCTCTGCCATATCGCATCTCGCGAGGTCGTTCAGAACTACCTTCGGGCAACCCTTAGCCTTTAGCTTATCCGCAAGCAGGAGAACCGCCTTTTTCGTGTTTCCGTAAACCGAGGTGTAGGCAATTACTATACCCTCCTCCTCGGGCTGATAGCTCGACCAGGTGTTATAAAGACCGATGTAGTAGCCGAGATTTTCTGTAAGCACGGGGCCGTGGAGAGGACATATCTTCTCGATATCAAGTCCTGCCGCCTTTTTGAGCAGACTCTGCACCTGCGCGCCGTACTTTCCAACGATACCTATATAGTAGCGCCTTGCCTCACACGCCCAGTCCTCTGGGGCATCAAGAGCGCCGAATTTTCCGAATCCGTCGGCGGAAAAGAGTACCTTGTCGGTGCTGTCGTAGGTAACCATGACCTCGGGCCAATGCACCATAGGCGCTGCCACAAAAGTGAGAGCGTGGCGACCGAGCGAGAGAGTATCTCCATCGCCGACGACTATCTGCTTGTCGGTAAAGTCGGTTCCAAAGAAATTTTTCATCATAACGAACGCCTTTGCCGAGGCAACCAGCTTTGCGTTGGGATATGCCTTGACAAAGTTAGCGATATTTGCCGAGTGGTCGGGCTCCATATGCTGAACTATGAGGTAGTCGGGCTGTCTTGCGCCGAGTGTATTCTGGATATTGTCGAGCCACTCGTGCGTAAAGTTTGCGTCTACCGTGTCCATTATAGCAATTTTTTCGTCGATGATTGCGTAGGAGTTGTAAGACATTCCGTTGGGAACGACATACTGTCCCTCAAAAAGGTCTACCTTGTGGTCGTTGACCCCGATGTACTTGATATCGTTTGTAATAAACATTTTCTTCCTCCGTTTATTTATTATCTTTCTATAATTCTTCCGTCTGTCGAGACGGTTATTACCTGCCACGGAATAAACTTTCCGCTTGCCTGAAGGGCTCTCTTTACCGCATTCTCGATGCCACCGCAGCAGGGAACCTCCATACGGACTATCTTAACGCTCTTTATGTTGTTGTTAGCGATTATCTGCGTGAGCTTTTCTGTGTAATCTCCCTCGTCGAGCTTGGGGCAACCGATAAGCGTTATGTGATTACGGATAAATTCGTTATGGAAATTTCCGTAGGCGTAAGCAGTACAGTCGGCGGCGATAAGTAGGTTCGCTCCGTCGAAATACGGAGCATTCACGGGAACGAGCTTTATCTGACAGGGCCATTGCATAAGCTGACTTGCGATGCTTGCGCTCTTTGGAGCCGTTGCGGGAGACTCTCGCTTTATTGCCTTCGACTGTGTTCCTGGGCAACCGCAGGGGAGAGCTATGTCACTCTTTTTTATCTTTGCCTGACGGACTGCTTCTTCGTTGTATGCGGGAGCCTCTCGCTCCTCGAAGCTTATAGCGTCTGTGGGGCAGGCTGGCAGACAGTCACCAAGACCGTCGCAGTAGTCCTCTCGGGTGAGCTTTGCCTTGCCGTTTACCATCTCGATAGCGCCCTCGTGGCAAGCCGCGGCGCAGGCTCCGCACCCATTGCACTTTTCTTCATCTATTCTGATTATTTTTCTTATCATAAATACCTCCGTTTAAAAGCATTTTCCGCACTTGCAGTCCTCAGTTGAGCCACCGCGGTAGCAAAGCTCGTTAGGGCATTCGTTGTTCTCAAAGAAGCCTACGATGTTCTTGACCGTAGTCTCTGCAATGTTTGATAGCGCGTCCTCCGTGAGAAAAGCCTGATGCGAGGAAACGATTACATTCGGCATCGAAATAAGTCTTGCAAGAGTGTCGTCCTCTATGATATGCCCCGAGAAGTCCTCGAAGAAGATATCGGCCTCCTCCTCATATACATCGAGGCAGGCGGCTCCGACCTTGCGGGATTTTATCCCCGCGAGAAGCGCCTCGGCGTCGACCAGCGCGCCTCTTGATGTGTTAAGGATCACAACACCGCGGCGGCATTTTTCGAGCGAGTCTGAGTTGATTATATGATAGGTCTCCTCGGTCAGCGGGCAGTGAAGCGAGATTATATCGCTTCCCTCAAAAAGCTCGTCGAGCGAAACATATCTTACGGTGTCGCCATTGTCAAGCCCCTGAGCGGGGAACTTGTCGTAAGCCAGAACATTCATTCCGAAGCCTCGGCAGATGTCGATAAATACGCGACCTATGCGTCCCGTTCCGATAACTCCGACCGTCTTGCCGTGAAGGTCAAAGCCCGTCATTCCCGTAAGACTGAAATTAAAGTCTCTCGTTCTGATATACGCCTTGTGGATTCGTCTTACAGAGGTGAGAAGCATTGCCATCGTATGCTCGGCTACGGCGTAGGGGGAGTATGCGGGGACGCGCAGAACATGGATTCTGCCAAAGGCGTATTTCATATCAACATTGTTGAATCCCGCGCATCTGAGCGCGACTACCTTTATTCCCATCTCACACAGACGGTCTATGACCGCGGCGTTTACCGTGTCGTTTACGAAGACACAGACACCGTCGTATCCGTTAGCGAGGTTTACAGTATCCTCGTTGAGCTTAGTCTCAAAATATTTGAATTTCAGCCCGTGCTCTGCGCCAAATCTTTCAAAAGATGGCTTGTCGTAGGGCTTAGCGTCAAAAAAAGCAATTCTCATAAAAATTTCCTTTCAAAAACCAATTTATATTTTTATTATTCCTTGATTTTCTGACTCTATTATAGTATAATTAAAGCAGATAGTATGTTGAATTTTCAACAAAAGGAGAAAAATTTTGAAAAAATATCTGGGAATTTTGAAAAAGTGTCCGCTTTTCGATGACATAGAGGAAGAAAATCTGATAAGGATGCTGGGGTGCCTTGGCGCGAAGGTCGAGCTTTTTGACAAAAAGTATACTATTTTTGCCGAGGGCGCGCCCGCAAAGTATATAGGAATAGTTTTGTCAGGCTCGGCACAGATAATTCAAGTCGACTATTACGGAAACAGAAGTATTCTCTCTGAGGTCGAGCAAGCCGAGGTCTTTGCCGAGGCGTTTGCCTGCGCGGGAGTTGAAGCTCTGCCCGTTACCGTCGTGGCTGACGAACCCTGCGAGATAATGCTTATAAACTGCTCTCATATTCTGAATACCTGCTCTAATAACTGCGGATTTCACCAGAAGCTTATCTTCAATCTTATGCAGGACCTCGCAAAAAAAACGATTATGTTCCATCAACGAATAGAGATAACCTCTAAGCGCACCACGAGAGAAAAGCTTTTAACATATCTTTCGCTGAGAGCAAAAAAGGTGGGCAGCGATAGCTTTGATATACCATTTGACCGTCAAGAGCTTGCCGATTATCTTGAGGTCGAGCGGAGCGGACTTTCCGCCGAGATAAGTAGGCTCAGGGCAGAGGGCGTTATCGCGTGCAGGAAAAACCATTTTGAACTGTTATAAAATCAAAGCCTCGTCTTATAAATGTGGAGTACCATAATAAGAGCTTTTTTATACGCCTGTCCCTACAAGGAGGTTAGATTGAAATTACAATAAAAATAGCGTAGTCGAGAGGTTTTCTCATAGCTACGCTTTTTTATTGCGATACTTACCGTTTTACGAGCCGTATTTTTTAAAATTCTATCAGCACCGCTAAAAGCAGTATGATAATATTTACGACAAGCATAAACAGCTGAAGCGGGATAGTCCACTTGAACCATTTCGGATAGCTTACAACACTCAGTCCAAGCGTTATCATAAGCAGGGCATTGGTGGGGTAGAGCATATTGGTAAATCCGTCGCCGAAGCAGAAGGCGAGAATTGATACCTGCTTTGAAAGCCCCACAAGCTCTGCCAGAGGGGCGATTATCGGAATGAGCAAAAACGCCTTTGCCGAGCCCGAGCTGACGAAAAAGTTAAGTCCGAGAACGAGCAAAAAGATAACTATTACCGCTCCGTAAGGACCCATATCTGAGGCAACATCGGAGACATAGTAGAGGATAGTGTCCATTATTCCGCCGTGTGTGATTATGTGCTTTATCGACATTGCCATCATAATCAGAAGCGCGCTTGGCGCAATTCCGCCGACACCCGCAATAAAATCCTTGAAGATGCTTCCGCCGTATCTTGAAACCGCGGCGGCGGTAAGTCCTCCGACAAGAAAGGCAATTGCCATAACGGGCAGCGAAACAGACGAAAGGGCGGGAACGAAAAATCCAACAACTATATAAGTGATAACGAGTATGAGCGATACGGCAAATATTTTTACGGTCTTGCCGAGATATCGCTCGTTCGGAAGCTCCTCTATTGCCGAGAAATCCGAGTATTTTTCTTTTTGAGCGAGGTCATCTGCGTAAACAGGTGACTTTTGCGGATTTTTTTCTATTTTCTTTGCGTATCTGTAAAGGAATGCGTAAAGAACGGCGTAGCATATAACGAAAATGGCGCTTCTGAGTATTATTCCCGAAAACGCGGGAAGCCCCGCAAGCTCCTGAGCGATACCGAGCGTGAAGGGATTCATAGTTGCGGCGGAGAAGCCAAAGCCCGCCGCAAGCGCGCTCATTCCAAGTCCCGTAAGCGAATCCCACCCCATTGCGTATGAGAGCAGAATCACGATAGGCACGAGCGCCACAAGCTCCTCGAAAAGACCGAATACCGAGCCGAAAAGCATAAAGAAAAGCACCAGAACCGCCATAAGCTTGTATTTCGCGCCCTCAAAACGAAGCACGAGACGGCGCATAATGTATTTCAGCATACCGCTCTTGTCAAGCACGCAGAAGGTTCCGCCGATAATGAATATGAAAAGTATTATAGAAATGACTGTGACGGCGTCCTCGCTCCAGAGAACCTCAAAGGGAGCTGTGAACCAACGCCATACGGGGTAGCTCGGATCGTCTGTGAGGGCGAATGTGTTCGGGATGATAGTCTCTTTTCCGTCAACTAGCGCTCTTTGGAATTCTCCGCTCGGAATAACACAGGTCAGAATACCTGCGCCTATCATAAGAATAAAAAGAATGATTACCGAAGAAATAAAGGATTTTTTGCTTATTTTAAGTCCTTCGTTTTTGCTGTCCATAAAAACCTCTGCCTATGTAATAGCATCGTTTAGCGTGATGCCCAAAGAGGGAGCATCATGCCGTTTTGCTTTAATTATATTGTAATTATGCCGAAAGCCGAAAGAACCGAAGAAATGAGTATCGCGAGAATACACACGGGGGCGATGTAACGAATAACCACCGAGAAAAGTCCGCGCCACTTGAAGGGCGTATCGTTTACCGTTACCTCGTCTATAACCGCCTTGGGCTTCAGGATAAATCCGACAAAAATGCAGGTGACAAGTGCGATTATCGGCATCATAATACTGTTGCTTAAGAAGTCGAACAGGTCGAGCATCTGCATACCGAGAATCTTCACATTACCCCATACGCTGTATCCGAGAGAGGAGGGAAGACCGAGAAGCACCGAAAATGCAAGAACTATGAGGCAGCTTATACGCCGGTTTATCCTAAACTTGTCCATAAAGATTGACACGATAGTTTCCATAAGCGATATTGACGAGGTAAGCGCGGCGAGTAATACCATAAAGAAGAATACTGCGCCTATTACCGTTCCGCCCGGCATTGCCTCGAATACCTTGGGGAGAGTTACAAACATAAGTCCCGGGCCCTGACCGAGAGCGCTCTCGTCTCCGCCCGAGAAGGCGAATACCGCGGGGATTATCATAAGTCCCGCGAGGAAAGCTACGCCCGTGTCGAATATCTCAATCTGCTTTGCTGATTTTTCAATGCTGATATCCTTTTTCATATACGAGCCGTAGGTTATCATAATTCCCATTGCGAGCGACATTGAGTAGAAAAGCTGTCCCGTTGCCGCCACTACCGTCATAAGCGAGAAGTGCGAGAAGTCGGGCATAAGATAGTACTTAACGCCCTCCCACGCTCCGTCTACCGCAAAAATCGTATAAAGCGCGATAAAGAGTGTGAGCGCCACGAGAATGGGCATCATTACCTTGCTCACCTTTTCTATTCCTTTTTCAACGCCAAAGAGAACGACGATAGCCGTGATGCCTATAAATAACGCGAACCAGAAAAGCGGCTGTCCGACAGATGAGATATAGCCTCCGAAATAGCTGTCATTTGCCATTTCCGCCGCGCCACCCGAAACGAAGCCCGCAAAATATTTGAGTACCCAACCGCCTATTACCGAGTAATATGGAAGAATGAGCATCGGAACGAGCGAGGCTATAAAGCCGACCGCGGAGAATCTTTTGTCAAGCTCTCCAAACGCCATTACCGCGCTCTTTCCCGTCTTTCGTCCGATAGCTATTTCAGCTATCATAAGAGAAAATCCGAAGGTAACTGAGAGGGCAATATAAACGAGGAGAAAGACTCCGCCGCCGTATTTTGCCGCGAGATAGGGAAAGCGCCATATATTTCCAAGACCGACGGCAGAGCCAGCCGCCGCAAGAACAAATCCTATTTTTCCTGTGAAGGAGCTTCTTTTTGTTTCCATTTTATACTCCGATATACTATGATTTTACTTATAGGTTTATTTTACCATAGGACAAGCTTTTTTTCAACCTTTTGCGCGAAAAAAGATGTTTTTTATAAGATGCGGATTGAGATAGGGGAATAAATAATATCCCCCCGTAAACGGGTTTACTCGAAATTTTATTATAATTCATTATAACTTGTAGGGGTCGGCGCCTCGACGACCCGAGAACGAAAAGATTAAAAACAACAAAACGGGGCGAGTTTTTTGCTTACAAAAATATCGGTGTGCCGTCGGCACACCGATATTCTGTTATTTTTATCTTATTCAGCCGAGTGGGGTATACCCTTCTTGTCACAATACTGTGCGGCAGTCGACTTATCGGAGCAGATAACACGGAGCTTATCGCAGCCGTTGAAAACACCCCAACCGAAGTCGGTGACCGAATCGGGAATTATAACCGATTCAAGGTTGACGCATCCGCGGAAAGCGGTATCGTCTATCTTGTCTACCGAATCGGGTATAACGATATTGCGGAGCGATTCGCACTGATAGAACGCGCCCTCACCTATCTCGGAAACCGAGTCGGGAATTATTATCTGCTCGAGAGATGTGCAGTTGCAGAAGGACCACGCGCGTATCTCGATTACAGAATCGGGGATAGTGTAGGACGAGATAGGCTGCTTGGGAGAAAATGCGAGAAGTACCGACTTGCTCTTGTTAAAAAGAACATTGTCTACCGACTTGAAATAACGGTTCTTTGCGTCGACGGTTATCTCCTTGAGATTGGTGCATCCGCGGAAGGAACCTATTCCGATGGAGTTTACCGATTTGGGAAGGAAGATCTTTTCAAGGCTCTTGCAGTCCTTAAAGGCGTACTTGCCTATCTTGGTTATCTTGTCCTTCATATCGATATGCTCAAGACTCAGGCAACCGTTGAATACCATATCGTCTATCTTTGTAACATTCTCGGGAATGTCTATTTCCTTGAGAGAAACGCAGTCGGCAAATGAGCTTTCACCAAGCACGGTAAGATTTTCGGGTAGAGTTATCGAGCGAAGCGCCTTACAGCTGTTAAATACACCGCCGTATATTTCGGAGATGCCGTTTGCAAGGTGAATATCCTCGAGCGTCGCGCAGTTTTCAAAGGCACGCTCGCCAAGCTCGATGTCGTCGTTTTCTACCGAAAGGGAAGTGAGGTGTGTGCAGTCACGGAAAGCACTCTCTCCGACATAACGCACATTTTTAGGCAACACAAGACTGTCAAGATGCTTACATCCGCGGCACGCCTCGGTGAGCATCGACTCTACCGTGTCGCCAATATTCAGCACCTCAAGCTTTTCGCAGTTTTTGAACGCCCCCGCGCCTATAACGCGCACTCCCTCGGGAACGCTTATCGTGCTGCTTCCGTCCTTGCAACGGAGCAGGACATCGTTCTCTATCGAAAGGCTGCGCATAGTTTCTGTCGGGAGACTTGCGATAAGCTTATCTATGTATTTTGCGTCCTTGTCGATCGAGGCGCCCTTTACATGCTGAAGATTTTCAAGTATCATCTTTAGCGCACCGGGAATTACAGTTGCGTCGTCAAGATATACGGGGAATATGCGCTTATTGTTTTTGAACGCCATTATTATTTCCATTCCGCAGTATTTGCTCTGCATTGACGCGTCGGAAATAAAGAGAAGAAAGGCGCTGCAATTTTCTATTTTCGTCTGAAGCTCAAGGCGGAAATCCTCGCCTATCTCCATCGTGTCGTCATACCAGTATCTGAATTTTTCCCTGTCGATTCTCTTGAGTATTTCGCGTACCTTAAGAACATCTACATGGGAATAGCTGACGAATATATAAGGCTCCTCTCCGTCGTATGAATTAAGCCCCATATCATAATAATCTGCTTCGTAAATTTCATTTGCCATAACAATACCTTTTCCGTATTTTGGAAATCCTTTCTTGAAAGTATGTATTTATCAGATAACAAGACTGAGCACACCAAGTGCCGCAATCAAAGCGGGAATCGCAACCGTTACGCCTATTTTGAGAAAATCAACATATCCGAATTTCAGATTTTGCTCCCTGAGAATCGAGCTCCACATAATACCCGCAAGCGCTCCGATAGGAGTGAGGCAGGCGCCGAGGTTTGAGCCTACGACTGTTGCGTAGACCGCCGCGGCATTTGAAGGCGCACCCGAGAGAATAGAGGAGAAAAGCACACTCATAGGGATATTGTTGATAAGGTTTGAAGCAAGGAAGGAGGAAATTCCGTATTTCCATATGGGCTGAGAGTCACCGAGAAGCTTGAATATCTCGTTCGTTACGCCCGTTACGCCAAGTGCCTCAACTATAACGAACATCGAAATAACGAAGGGAATAAGCTCCCACGGCGCGCGCTTCAAACATGCGACGAGCGTGGACGGTTTTTTTCTTCTTACGATAGAAATTACAATGTTAAATGCGAATAGGCTTATGACCGACACGAGTGACACGAGCCACATTTCAATGCCGATATAAGAGCCGACAGCGAGAACCACCGTGCATACCGCGAGATGGATAATTCCCACCCAAAGCAAAAGCTTATCCTTTATGACCACATCCTCGGGGGATGCCTCAATGGGCGCTGAAAGCTTCTTGCGAAAGAGCAGAAACAGGCAGAAACAGGCAACCGTGCCCGATACGAGCGTGGGAAGCAGCATAACCGTCATATAAGAGACGAAATCGCCGCCTGCCGCCGTTACGAGGTATATGTTGGTCGGGTTTCCTATTATCAGCGCCATGCTCCAGGTGTTTGCCGCGACGAATTCGGCAGCAAGATAGGGCATGGGGTTTATGTGCGCGTTCTTTGCGAAGTAACACACGAAGGGTGTGAATGAAAGAATTATAATGTCGTTTGATGTAAATACCGTCAGGATAGATACCGTAATATAGAGAAGCACGAAAAGCTTCACCTGGCTCTTTCCCGCGCGCTTGAGGGCGCAATTGGCGAGGTATCTGAAAAATCCGAACTCGTCGAGGAAAATCGAGAGAATAGTCATCGAAATAAACAGCACGAGGATTTTCAGAGGATTGATGGCGTTATTTGCTATAAGCGCCGCGCCAACCGATTGTATATTTACCTTTCCCGAAAGCAGCAGAGCCGCAGCTCCAATGAGGGTTATCACCCAATAAGATGAGATAGAAAGCTTACCTAATTTTATTTTTGGGAAAAAGAGAACTGCCATTATCATAGCCAGACAAGTGATAGCGGCAATAGCTATTGCGAGATACATTTTAAACCTCCATATAAACTCACAAAAAATGCATACACATTTCATTATAACATAAAAAGAAATATTTTTCTATACAAATGCAAAAAAATATTTAAAAAATTATTAAACTATTCTCTGAATAACGGAAAAAGGACACAATCAAGTGTCCTTTTTTAAAATGGTGCTGCCTTAATTTTATGTTACATATCTGCATTTGAGCAGAGCGAAGCAAACGGAGTTATCCTTGCCGCCGAGAAGCTCACAGCGAAGAATATTTTTTACCGCGTCCTGAGATGCGGGCGCATTTTCCGCCTTCTCGGTCACATTTAAAAGCCGTTCGTCGTCAAAGTCCTGCGGCTCGACGAATATATATACGGCGCGCGCCTTGTCTATGTCGATATCGAAGCCGCGCAGAACGCTGCCGTCAAGGTTTACGGTATACATAAAGAGCTTTTCCGCGTCTGCCTTGCTTGTGTCTATCGTGAGCGTATGCTCGGAATCGTACATACAGTCGAATGCCTCCCGCACTCCGTCGGGGTCCTTGTCATAAAACTCGTATTCCAAAAATGTAATCTGCGCTCCGTCGACTTCGAGCCCCCGAGTCGTCCAGGTTTCGGAGACGCTGTTGTTGGGGGGACATCTCATATCGTAAATTTCGTTCAAATTGCCGCCCTCGGCAACTTCAATCAAATAAAATCTCATATAGCTCTCCTTGTTTGTTATATCCGACCGCTATCGAAAGCTCGTTCAGTAACCCCAAAAGAAAAGGGAAGACCTATTCGGCTGTTTTGATTATAACATAAAACTCGTATTATTTCAATATAAACTTTTCGAGCAAAGGGCTGTCGCATCAGATGCAGAAGTCGTGTTTTGCCTCTTGCAAAGTTGCTTTCGGCTCTGTTTTTTATGTAGTGTATTTTTTGACTGATTTTTGACTAATTTCTCTGCGATAAAACCTGAGTAAAATGAAAATAAAACAGAAAACAAGAAAACACTTGAAATCCTTATAAATCGAGGAATTTCAAGTGTTTTCAAATGTGTTGTGCTTTCGCAAAGCTGTTTTAGTTAATTCTTCGCAGTTGCGTGAATAATTTTGGATTTGTCTGCATAGCGAATCTCTATCTCAATTGGTTTCTCGCATATCGCACTAACTATCGGCTCCTCATTCTGCGATGTCCTTTTCTCGCAAATAAGATCTACGGAAAGCTCGTTCAACGGATAATTCTTAACACCGTGTTCTTCAAGCAAACGAATATCCCAAACAATTTTTTCTTCTCTTGCATACGGATGTATTCCAAAAACATATTCAAATAATATGCTTATTGGGAAAAGCCCTGACCAGCCAACGAAATCTTTTCTTGCCTGAATGCCTTTCTCGGAGCTTTCAGGTGCGTAGTTTTCATAAAGGGTCAGATCCTTTTTGAATACAGCTATTACATTTTCAAGGCAGTTATTGGCGATATCGTGCGCGAGGTCGTTATATCCGTTTTTCTCCAGCCCCTTTAGTACCATATAATTTGTCGGTGCCCATACAGCGCCGTGCCAATATCCTCCGCTGGTTTTGTATTCGGGGTGATCTGCCGCAAGCGAGGGAACACGACACGGGCGCTTGAACTCCTTCTCGTTGTCCAAGTGAGCCACGAACCTATCGAGTCTTTCTTCGGGGATAATGTCCGCAAGAAGTGCCCAATATGCTCCCACCGATTTTACTCCGTTAAGCTCTCCGTTTTTCCAAAGGTCGTAATAAAATGCGTCCTCCTCGCTCCAGAGCTTATCGTTGATCACTGAGGTAAGATTTTCAATCTCTTTCTTGAGTACAGACAGATTTTCATCATCTTCTCGGCCTATTATTTCAGCAATTTTTATAAGTATCTTTGCGGAAAGTACCTGCTGAATACACGCATCTACCCAAACCATATGACCGTGCGAAAACGCAACATGGTATCCCTTTTCAAGACGCGGCTGTTTATCCATTCCGCAGCCCCATCCCGTTGACCAGTATGTGCCATCACGCCAAGTTCTATGCTCCTTGAGCCACAGATGATATGCAAGAAGCGGTTCAAAGACCTTTTCAAGGCGAAGTATATCTCCCGTCTGACAATAATACTCCCATTCTGACCAACCGAGAATGTTTGGACCTGTCGAAGAAGGATCGTGCCTTTCAAAATGCTCTCCCAGCTCAAACTCGTATAACTCACGGCAAATAAAACCGTCCTTGTGCTGATGTGAATAAAAATTATCGAGCGTTTTTTGAAAATTGAATGCGCGAGCCCCATATTTACCGAACATAACTATAAAGGCGGAATCCCACATAAAAAGATGTCCGTTAAACGCAGTATCTATGAAATTAGAAACAAAATTAGAGTCAGCATTTGCCTGTTTGAGATTACCGAACGCTGTGCGCCACGCAAAATTATAGCAAGCTATCACATCATCATGACCTTCCCAAATTGGCTCAGGAAGCAAATGCATTATTTCTTCATATTTCGGAAGAGGCGTGTTTTCAGCAGACATATTCAAAAAAACATTTGCCGCAACAAGGGGCGATGTATTGTAAGTTGTACCTTGGTTCATTCTAAAATTTGCCATAATCTTCACCTTTTATATTTGTCATATTTGTTTTATAATCAGAGTCAATTTCACTCGATAATTCAATTATACCATAAAACACACTCTTTTCAAACCAATATAACAATATAACAATATATAATAAAAACATAATAAAATATAATAAAAAATGCTTGTTGCCGTCAACCGTTGCGAAAAGGATACTCAATCCTTTTCGCTTAGGTTGCAAGTTATTCGCCCGACATTCCTTCGCCTACGGCGAAATGAGGTCGAGCCTTCGTACCGAAGGCGGTGAGGCTCAAATCCCACCCGACGAAGTCGGCGACCAAAACGAAAACCACCCGATTGGGTGGTTTTCGTTTTGTGTTGTGCTTCCTAAATAGATGCCACGATAAAAAAGTCAATAAAACCAAGGGCTTTTCAACTTTCGAGATTGTTTCATGTGCATCCATAATAGATGTCTGCTCATTCTATGTAAAAATGATCAACTGAACCTTGCTATCATCTCATCTTGTAATTCACGCGGAAGATCGACAAAATGAGCTGAAACCCCCCAGAGACGGACGATGAGATCCTTGTACTTTTCGGGTTCAAGCTGTGCTTTTTTTAGTTGTTCTACATCCAACACATTGGGCTGATGCTGCATGCCTCCGATTTTGAAATACCCGTTTAAAAGCGTCTTAAATGTCTCTTTTCCGTTATTCCCTCTGAAGACCGACGCAAAGTAATTGACCATTACGCAATAATTCCATTGAACAAGCATTGGATCTATCTTTGCGGCAGAACGCAAAATTGCGGTAGGACCGTTTTTTGCCGTTCCGCTTTCAGGAGTAAGAGTAACTGCAACGGGGGCACCTGCACATCTGCCCTCAGGAGTTGCCATCAGTTGTTTACCCGTGGGGAAGGGGTGGGGTTGATGAATGCCTCCGAGAACCTGACCGCCAAGAAATGTTTTATATTTTTGAGTTTCACTAAGGCAAAATTCAAGAATATCCTTGGCGATTTCGTCAACATAGTCGTCATCATTACCCCACTTTGGACAGTTCCAAAGAATGCTTTTTATGAATGCACCCTTTTCGCCCTCGAAATTGGATTCACAAGCCCCATATATTTCATCAAGTGTAAATCTCTTTTCATCATAAACCGCTTTCTTTATAGCCGCAAGAGAATTTATCGCCTCCGTAGCCGTTCCAAAAAAGAATCCTTTTTCCTTTACGGGATACGGCACATACGCAATATCCAACGCATTTTCGAGGCTTCCGTGATAAAGCGGACTTAAAAAAGGCAGAGGAGCCATAGGGGAACAGCCTTTTCGATCAATGGGCTTGTTCTGTTCTTTTATTTCATCAAAGTATTTTTTATCTTGTCCTTGCGAATAAAGAAGGATATGTTCTTCGGCTGAATTATAATATTTAATCGTTTGCTCTATGCTCTGCGCTATGCGCTCTTTGAATTTACACATCAGCTCATCAAAATCACACAACTCGCGGTTATCTTTTAAAACATCCATCAAAATGAACGCAAGCGACGGCGAGCCTATCAAATAGAAATCACCTATTCCCGGAATGTTTATGTCCTGACACAAGTCAAAGCCGTAGCTTCTCGCGTATTCAATGGGAATACCTGCTTTATTCAAGCTTTCAACGAACATATCGTCATTGTAGTATGAAACAAAATTGCAGCCGCTTATAGTCAGCTTCGCTGCTTTGTCAAGAAATTCGGGAGGATTTTTAGAGTTTATCCTTAAATTAAACTCAGGCTCTGGGAGTCGTATTTTATCTATCGCGTCAAGAAACATCATCGACACTTCATTTACAGCGTTGCTTCCATCGGGGAGTACACCCCCGAGTGTAACAACAAGCTGAGCTGCGTAATTTCCAAGATAAGAAGTAACAATATCAGCTTGATCGTACATTTTTAAAAGCAGACATTCAATAATCTGTTGAGCTTCCTCGTGGGGCGTATCCTTCAGATATCCTCCGAGGATAACATCAAGTCTTCCATAATTTATAAACTCAAAGCTTTCTATTATCGTGCCAAGATGCGCAAACCATAAAAGCTGAACTGCCTCGCGAAAGGTATCGGGACGGTTTCCGCTTATTTTTTTACATATCCGATATATTTCCAACAGCTCGGATTTATTATCTCCCTCTGCTTTGTCGGCAAGAACGAGAGCTTCTTCCGAGTATCTCAAAATAAGGCTTTTTAACCCCTCGTAGGCAATAACAACACCTGAAAGAAATTCCCTATTAATCCTTATAAGCGATGCATCTTTCTTTTTGCTTTCGACTTGTTCGATTATACCGTCAATACCCTTATCCAGAATAATACCGAAATCGGGCGTGTAGTGCGTTTTGTTCTTATAGCTTTGGTCGCAACCGAAAAGTTCAATATCCGCATCATTAAGATAAGGTATAAGCGTCTTCAAGCCGTATTGAAAAATGTCGTGCCCGTCCTCATTTCCTTTATTCGGTGAAAAAAATGTCCTTGTTCCTACGATAAGCTCTTGAGGACCTATATAGATCGGCATATTTTCGAATATCTCTTTAAGAACGAGTGCTTTGCGTTCAGTTATGCTGCATGGCTCATCAGCTACCGACATCGGAGGAATCGGTGTTCTGCGGCACTTGTTTGCTCCTGATATGGTTTGCTCTCTTAAAAATTCTGTTCTTGTCATGATATTTACCTCTTACAATCAAACGACCGATATATTTCTGTCGCAAAAAATTCTTTTTAACGAAGCAAACTCTTCCTCGGATATTCTTTTATCCGTGTCAAACGGATATTCAAGTCCGAGCGTTTTATATTTACTTGCTCCAAGCGTATGATAAGGCATAAGCGTAACCTGTTTTACAGATGATATCGATGATACAAGCTCGGCGATTTGTGTCATTTCTGATGCATAGTCATTAAATCCTGGGATAACAGGTATTCTGATCCATATATCCTTTTGAGTATCTGCCAAGCGTTTCAGGTTGTCAATAATAAGCAAATTATCAACTCCCGTATATTCCTTATGAAGATTAGAGGTGAAACATTTTACATCATACAAATAAAGGTCGCAGTACGGCAATGTTTTTTCCAATTCTTCCCACGGAACATATCCGCATGTATCAACAGCGGTATGTAATCCCAACCCCTTTACTTTACTAAGAACAGACACTACAAAATCGGCTTGAAGGAGACATTCTCCTCCCGAAAATGTAACACCGCCGTTGTCTGAATAAAAGATTTTATCTCTTAATATCTCGTCAATGACTTCGTCTTCGTCCACCACTCTGCCGCATATTTTAAGTGCTTCGGCAGGACATTTTTGCGAGTTTGAAAGCTGTTTTCTTTTCCCACACAAACCGCAACCGATACATTTATCTTCAAAGAATTGAGGCTGAAGAGCCTTTGAAAGCCCTTCGGGATTATGACACCACCTGCAACGCAAAGGACAGCCTTTCATAAAAACTGTCGTACGGATCCCCGGGCCGTCGTGAACTGAAAAGCGTTGAATATCAAATATTGTACCTGTCAATCAATGTGCCTCCTTCCGGAATTATATATTTATTTTGCTGATTATACCATGTTTTTATGAGTGTGTCAATACTTTAGAATATTATTTGCACGCAGAACGATCTACTGAAAAATCGCAAAATCTCCCTTAAAAAGTCGATTATTTAAGTTCAAATCCCATCTGCGCGGCGATTTTGATGTTTGGCATCTACCAAATTTGCACTGTGAAAATGGGTACAAAAAAGCCCAGATGCCTTGTGACATCTGGGCTTTTTGGGTTGGCATCTATTAAGGATGCACAATATGTGTTATCTTGACAAAATAGATGCCACCCTAAAAAAGTCAATAAAATCAAGGGTTTTTGACTTTCTAAGGTAATTTCATGTGCATCCAAGATAGATGCCATTACCTCGTTTTTAAGATGTATTTTGGCGATGCTCCGAGTTCGCACTCTCCTATGTAGATAATTGTATTTTCATCAACAATTAAAATATCAGCCATATATGAATTTATTGCTCTAATATAAGCATCTTTCAATTGAATAATTTCGTCATACAGTAAATCGTAGCAAGATGAATTTCCCACAATCTGTTTTATTTTTGAAAAAGCGACTTCATTTTCAACATGAGACAAGTCGCAGAATATATGGTTTTCATTAAAATATTCTGAAAAAACGGTTATTTTTGAAAAAGCATTTTCTCTTTTCTTTTTCAATTGAAGTTCAAACAAAATTGACCTCCACGGAGAGTCGGTCATCGTCCTCATCCTCGTCATCGATATCGTCTTCGAGTTCGGCGAGTTCTGCTTCGGTGAGAGGATGGATATGGAGCGCACCGTTCTCGTAATAAGTTTCAAAGACGGTGTCCTCCGTA
>JAGAKG010000066.1 GCA_017625755.1 Clostridia bacterium
GGGTTCAGCGGGAACGCGTGATATGCCTTTGGGTAAAGGCTTATTGCGCGTTTGGGCTCTAAGCTCGATGCTCACCTCAAGGTGTGTCCGATGCTACCAACGCCCAGGCGCGGATCTGCGCTTCAGCGCGGTCAAGCTTGCCTGGGCTCCGCATCGGTCCTGCCTTGCATGCGCTGAGGCTTCAAAGCTTCTGCCAGAAGCTTCGGCGCGTAAGAGCAACGAGCTTTCGGGTGGGTGCAAGGGAAATGCAACGGTGTCGGTGCATTTTGGGTGCTATCTTCGCCTCAGCTCTCTGCCCTGGAATGTCCTGGCAGAGCTGAGAACAAAAATCCCTGGCACGAGAGCTGTGCAACGCTATCGTGCCAGGGATAAAAATAATCCCGAAAAAATCTTCATCACTTTGAAGAATTTTTCGGGATTTTGAGGTAGACGCGCGTGCGCGTGTACCTTTCGGAACAAAATCAGTTATGCCAGTGTATTATACAACCGAAGTCGCCTGACCTGTATATGTCAACTAAAGGATACTCTGTATTCTGGTTCCAAGAGTGATGCTTGTAAGTCCTTCCCTCGTCGTCGTATATCGTTAACCAAGTCTTTCCGCTAAAAACTTTCGTGTAGTGAGAACCTATCTCTACTTCACCGAAACACTCGTAAGCGTGGTAACTTCCGTCCTCAATAAAATTCAGTGTAGCCACAGTCTGAACGCTTCTTACTGTCAAAGAAGCAATATCTGATGAGCCGATATAAACCTTTTCAAAATCCTTGTACTTTTTCATTTGTAAAATCTCCTTCTCAATGTTATAATTATTATATCATTTTAAGTTGCGCTCGTCAATAGCCTTGCTTAAATCTTCAGCATTGGCTATCTCTTTTTTTAGAAGTCGGTAATTTAACCAGCCTTTGCCGTTCTCTCGGATAAACTCAATAGCCTTTTCCTCGGTGACTTCAGCGTGAGAACGCCACGAAAGACCGTCAAAATAATGTATCTCATAGCACATAATTTCATAGTCAAGCATATCAGTCAAACCTTCCGTTCTTTGAGTAATCCCATTCGATGCTTCCGTCCTCGTACATAGTAATCGTACAAGCCTCGAAAGTCCACCCGCTCGCCTCGTTCCTCATAAGATAATCGTCCTTGTTGGCGAGCATCTGGCAGATGCAACGGTATTCCCCGCCCCCTCTGTTTCTGTAAACCTTCCCTGGTTCAAGTTGTGCGTGTCTTTTCATAAGCAAAAAATCCTTTCTTTTGCGAGGGCGGGCTATTGCTCGCCCTCGCTTGTTTTTTATTTAAGCTACGCGCCTTATGCCACCGCCAAAACTGTGAACACCGACAGTGCCGTACTCTGAACACTCATCGTCCGTCTTGTTCCAAACATAGGCGAAGGCGTAATGAGTAGTTCCGTCTGTTACAACGAGGTGTTCCCATTCTTCCTCGTAGTCGGTGACTATCAGGAAAGAATAGCACTCACCGAAGGCGGTAAATTCGTGAGTGATAGCATAAACGGTGCCGTTGCTCCGTTTCTCTATTTCCTCGACCTTCTTCATAAGCTCGGGATATTGGAAAGCCCAGAAGCCACCGTATCCTTCAAAGAGGCATACATAATCCCTCTCTACAAAGTCCTCAATGTTCGGTTCGTAAATGTCGAGTTTTTTAAGAAACTCTACTGCTTTGGTTTTGCGTGCTGATTTTTCCATTTGAAAAATCCCCTTTCAAAAAAATTATTTTTTATTTTTTGTTTGCTCTCGAGCCTCATCGTCTGATGCCCTCGGGTAAGAGGCGACTTATAGCACGGGCAGAACGCAACTCAAGGTCGAGGCGTAGCCGAGCCACCATACCTTGAGTTGCAAGCGACGCTTGTGCTATAACTAAGACTCCGAGGGCTTCAGATGTGGGGCGAGCATCGTACTCCTCGCGCGCCGTTCTGAAGCGAACAGAAGCTTGTCCGCGAGTGCAAGAGCAAGCCTGCTTGCCTTGCGCCAGTTGGCGGAGCCGACACTCGTGGCCGAGCTTGCGGAAGAATGGCGCGCTCTGGGTGGGGAGCCGTCGGGACTTGTGGGGACGGAAGCTTGGATTTCTAACGGAAAGACAATCGCCGAAGGTGAAACTTGGATTTCGCCTTCGGCGTGCTATTATAAATGTGATATCCCACCGCAAATAGAGCAGCACATATAAGCCTTGCCACCACTTCGTACACCTTCATCAGATAGCGGATACAGTACGAAAATACCTTTTGTGTATCCTTCGTCCGTTATTCCGCAATCGCAGTGGTAACCTTTTAGCCTTTCTGGAAAATCGAACCGTGAAAAAACAGCCCTGCCCCCTGCCATTTTATTCACGGCATTTGCCCAGTCCGCAAGCTCTGTTCTGCTCATAGTTTTAAAAGAATTTGGTTTTCTTACAATAACTTTATTGTTCATAATATCACCTCTCAAATAGACGCCCTCATTGGACGCCTATTTCCTTAAATTCCTTTCAAGATTAAATTTAAAAGCCTCGCTCCGTCCACACGCACTTTCAAGGCTTGTGCGTTGTCTTTGGTCTACTGATTTATATACCGAGCCCTCGTCTTACTGAACACCTTGCGTTCTCACCGTCTGTGGCTTTGCGAGTGTGCGGAGAGTGACCTCATTACCTCGGTGTGTTGAAAAAACTATTTTATGAGCAATTACCCCCTACAAGCCATTCTTGATAGATAACCTCGTAATTGACACCGACAAGCTCGGAAAGTTTTACGAAAAGACGCTCTCTGATAATGCTATCAGATACTCCGATGTATTCGTAAATATCCTCACCGTTGTCTATGCACTCTGCCAAGCCCTCAAAGGTTGCCTCTTTATTCAAGTCACAACCTACGATGTCGTTAGGATATTCCTTCCTGTACCAGCGTTTGATTTCCATAGTGAAATCCCCCTCTTAAAAATTATTTTTAATTTTGTTTGCTCTCGAGCTTCATCGTCTGATGCCCTCGGGCAAGAGGCGACTTATAGCGCGGGCGGAACGCAACTCAACGGTCGAGGCGTAGCCGAGCCACTATACCTTGAGTTGCAAGTGACGATTGTGCTATAACTAAGACTCCGAGGGCTTCAGATGTGGGGCGAGCTTCGTACTCCTCGCGCGCCGTTCTGAAGCGAGAGAAGCTTGTCCGCGAGTGCAAGAGTAAGCCTGCTTACCTTGCGCCAGTTGGCAGAGCCGACACTCGTGGCCGAGCTTGCGGAAAACGGCGCGCTCTGGGTGGGTTCAGCGGGAACGCGTGATATGCCTTTGGGTAAAGGCTTATTGCGCGTTTGGGCTCTAAGCTCGATGCTCGGCTCGGTGCGGTCCCGATGCCTGCAAAGTCCTGTGTCGCATGCTACGCTTCAGCGTGGCCGCAGACACCCAGGGCGACGCCTGGCATTGTGTCCGCAACATTGCGCCGATGCTTCTGCGGTTCTGCCGAAGAACCGTTGAAGAAAATGCTCCGATTCTCCGATTGCTTTTGAGGAGATTCGGAAGCGTTTGGGCGCGCAAGAGCAGCGAGCGTTTTCGGGCAGGGGAAATGCTCCCGCGAGGGAGTATTTTGGGTGCGGTTGCGCGATGCAGCAGGACGCGGGGAATGTCCCAGCGTTCTGTTGAAGAGGCGAAAATAAAAATCCCCAGCGCGGATCCGTTTACTGTTCCGCGCTGGGGTAAAAAATAATCCCGAAAAATCTTCATCACTTTGAAGAATTTTTCGGGATTTCGAGGTAGTATTTAGTTTAGGGGTATTTCGCCCCGCAGGCGAAGCGAGCTGAGCGCAGCTCGGCCGAGAGCTTCGCCTCGGATATAATTGAAACAATTATAAAGGCAGCCTTTTGAGCTGCCTTTTTTGCTATTCGCTAATATTATCGTTCTTTTTCTGCTTCGTATGTATGCTCTGAGGATTTTGAGCTTGCACGGTCGGCATATTTCCGAACATCGAGGACGCGGCTGCGCTGACGGCAGGCTGCGCTGTGGTTGGATTAGGCTGCAAATCAGCATTGTTGGATTGGGGTGTGCTAGAAGCAGACGCCGCGTCAGTAGGTTGAGATACCGCTGCACCGACAGTTGCGGGGACTTTCGCGGCAGGTGTAGAGGTTGAGGGCGTATTCTTTGACTTTAGTTCTTCTCTGGCTTCGTTGGTTATTTCTTCAACATTAAGCACCTTCAAACTTGTTCCGTCTTTTATATATTTATCAATATTATCAGGTAAAACAAAAAAAGAGCAAGGCATACTCACCGCATCTCGTTTTGCAAAAAACAAATGTCCTCTTTTGCTTGTTGGAATTTGTACTGTCATAAGATAATCAGCATTTACTCCAGAAAAACACCCGTGCAAAGATTTAAGCAACACTTCCTTGGATTTTAGAATGTTCAGCATTTCTTTATGATTTTTCAATCGAGAAATTGTGTTGCTTTTATATCTGCTATCGCAAATATCAGTATACTTGACTTCACCATTTAACACATTTATGTAAAAGGCAGTTCTATTTGCCTTGACAACCGCAGATAAATCTTTTAGTTTATGCATTCCCATTAAATGATAAAAATTTTCAGCAAGAAATACAACATCTATTTGAGATAATACCCCTTTTTTCCCTGCTGTTATCCTAAATCTTTTGTTTTCCAAATTATCTCTATAGAAACAAGCGGCTTCGTACAGTATATCCTTTTTCATAATAATCCTCGTAAAAAAAGGCAACATTTGTTGCCTTTTTTTATGTTTTTCTTTCGGTGAAATCCTATTCAGGCTTCGGGTAAACATTAACCTTACCAGTGTCCCTCTTGCTAAAACGCCCCTGACCGAGAATTAGCAGTCATCGGATAACGGCAGACCTGCCACCGTTGCTAAAGGCGCCCACGCCTCGCATTATTATTATATCACTTTCTATCAAAAAAATCAACCTTTTTTGCAAAAAAATAAAAAATATCTGCACGATTTTTTCGTGCAGATATTTACTCTGTATTACTCGGATATATTATCGTTCTTGCTCTGGTTTGTATGTACGCTCTGAGGATTTTGAGCTTGCACGGTCGGCATATTGCCGAGCATCGAGGACGCGGCTGCGCTGACGGCAGGCTGCTCCTCAAGGAATGATGCAGGCGTGAAGGCATCTGAACTTTCGTCAAACTTCTCATTCTCGTGATTGAATGTAATAGCCGTATCGCGCATCGTATACTGCGATACCTTCCACTTGCCGTCATAGGTGTTGTGGGGCTTTTGCTCTGAAAGAGCCGAGTTCGTTTCATCAAGAGGTATAAAAGGATACAGGGCTATTTTATCTCTCTTACCGTAAGATACTTCCATTGTGTCTCCAGAAAGTCCTTTAAGCTTAAACTCTACGCCTTCTTTGATTACTCCGAAAACCCCTTTGTAATCAGCAAGACGCTCGGCAACCTTCTTGCCGCCGATGCGGATAGCATCTTCAAAAGATATGCTTCCGTCGTGAATTTCAAAAAATAATTTAGTCGTGTCATAATGCTCAAGGGATTTCGCTTCAAATCCCAGCATACCGAAAAAGTCACTCGCATCATACTCTATGTCAACAGAGCATTTCTGATTTCGGTTAAAAAAACCGTTTCCAGATGCTGTTATTTCGCAGGACTTACCGTAGTAGTTGTCGTAGTAGTACCCCGCTGCTTCTTGAATAAGATTTACATTTTCCATACGCACCTCATATTATTCGTTCACATTGTTTCCGCCGCCCTTGCCGCCAGTGTTGGCAAGAATAGCATCGAGTTTCGCTCCGCCCGCGTTCGCCGCCTGTTCTGCGTAAGAGGGGACAGGCTGGAACATATCACTGAACATTCCGCGCGCCTCAGCCGATACGCTGCCGTTCGCTGCGTTCTGGCTCTGGGGCTGAGCTGCACTCTGTGAGCCTGCATCAGAGTTAAGCGCGGTAAGCATCTCACTCGCAGTAAGTGTTACTTCCTGCTGTTGTGATGCCGCCTCGCTCCGTCTTAAAGTAAATTTGAAGTCGTCTGTATACATCAAAGTCTTGCACGGCTCGTGGTCGTCACTTGCAAGGTTTGTGTTCTTCCAGCCGTCAAGCACAATCTTCGTCGGGTGAGAGAACACCCAGCCAGCATAGGCGCCCTTGTTAAGTCTGAAGGTCGTCCGCTTTTCGTTGGCATCTATCACGCTCTCGCTGTCAAGATTAAACGATTTCCATTCTTTGCGAGCAGTTCCCTGCTCCGCAGGCTTATCGCCGTCAGAGGCGGAAATTTCGCCTTCTGCGAGGCTTTCTGACTTTACCTCGGCAACATTGTCGAGTTGAGCCGTTAGCTCAGCGGCGTTGTCCGTGATGAAGGTTACGATTTTGTCAGCGTCCTTGATTGCATCAAAAAGCACATTTGCATTTTCGCGAATTTCGCTTTTCCAGCTTTGAAGGTACGCTGCGTGGTTCTTTATGTGGCTCTTGGCAAGACTTACTCCGAGCTCCTGCTCCATAAACATCGAGGCGAACTCCGCGCGAAGCTCCTCTTTTGCATACTTCTCGCTGCCAAAGCCGCCGCCCATTTCTCTGTTAAGGCGCGATGCAGCACCAGTCGCGTGTCCTACCTCGTGTAATGCCGTGCCGTAATAGTCAGCCAGACTTTCAAAGGCAGTCTTCTCGGGAAGGTGGATACTATCGGTCGTAAGAGAGTAGTAAGCCCTGTCACCGCCGTCGTGCGTTATCTTGCACTGCTTGTCATTCCACGCTCTCAAGGTAAGCTCAGCACGCTCGTTCACCTCATCGGCGGATATATGGGGCTTCGCCTCGAGCGCGGGTACGCCCTCGACAATGGAACAATTAAATACAGTATGTATCCTGCTGATTGTTCTGACATTAGTCTTCCAGTAATCTTCCTGCTCCTCAGCAGTGAGCTCTCTGAAGGCTCTCCAGTCAAGGTCTTGCTTGGTGCTTTTGTCGTAGTATCTGAAAAATTCAACAGGTACGCCTGCACCCTTTCCCATAGAGCTTCCGTCTTCGTTCTTTTTGAAACTCCAGCCGTTCTTTTCCATTTGGGTGAAGGTAACCCAGCGGTTATCTTCATAACCTCTCTCCTGCGCCACAAAGTAAAGCAATACATTGTTGACGCCTCTGTACTTCGTTCCAGCTACCAGACTTCTCGGCGCTTGCATCGAACCGCCGAGGCTCCACGGCTTGCTCCAGTCAAGAGTTTTGCTGTCAATAAGCTTGAGGACAGTATCCAGAAGCTGTTGACGGTTTTTATCTAACTGCTTTTTATCCTCTGCCATAATCAGCCTCTCCTAAATGTTACCTTGATTTCTTTTTCCTCGTCAGCCTCTCCCATTGAACCGTCGTCAACATCAAAGAACCCGAGCTTGTCAGCTAAGAGCTTCGCCGAGATAACTTCACCAGGATTAAGATTTACAATATACTCGGTGCCGTCAATTTCTATTTTTCTCTCGTCACTCATTTTGGTACTCCTTTAGTCCATAATATTGTTGTTCTTCTTACGCATCGCAAAGTCTCTTGCATACCCGCGCGCCTTGTCTTGACTGTATACGCTTGATACATTTGCAAAGGCGTTGGTTATGACAAGGTTGCCGTAGGTTCCGTCCTTGCCTTGATGCCTGTCCCACTTGGAACGCGTCAGACCGCCGCCCTCTACGCATAGCGGACTGTCCTTCTTTCCCTGCGCTCTGTATATCTCGTCTATCTGCGCAGGCGTAGCCCTGTAAAAGACAAGTATTTTCGCAAACGCAAAATCTATCTTTGACAAATCGGGCGAGCCGTCTACCTTGAGGAAGTTGGCGTCAACCCTATCAGTCCACTTCTCCGCCGCAGCGTCCCATTCAAAAGGCGCAAGTCCTCTGCAAAGCCGTTTGAATTTGCCCGACATCTTTGGCGAGGCAAGTACCTTCCGAACAATTTCTTCCGATGTGTATGTAGCTTGAGAAGGAATAGTGGTAAAACCTTTTTCCCCCTGCTGGCTTTGTGTTACATAAGAGTTGTATATCTGATTGATAACAGGCTGGCTCGCCTCTCTGGGCGCCATTTTCATATAGTTCTCAAAACGGTGTCCCGTGAGAGTGAAAAATCTTCCGCTTGGATACATTTCAAGACCTATCCTGTCGTTTCGTATTCCCTTCGGTATCGTTCCGAAGCACAGGGTGTGTACACCAGTGCCAGAAGGTGAATACTCGGTATAACTGTTCACCCTGGTTACGATATCACGCGCCGTCTCATCAAGCACGCCGTCCTTGATAACACCGTCAAGGTCTATTCCCATAACGGTGCCGTCAAACATTATGCCTATACCGTCGTAGCCGTACTTGTCTACTGCCTTGCAAGCCTCGTCGAATGTTCCCCAGGTCTTCTTGTGCCTGCCGTCAAAGCTGTTGCTTAATGCCCTACCGTCATAGTGCGGCGAGAACGGTATTTTCTGCGGCTTCATATACGGCTCCCCGTCCTCGTTGTAGTAAACAAATTTCCAGCATACGAAAATCTTTCTATCTCTGAGAACATAAGGCGTATTCGTTTCATAAGCCTTATCGTTTTTGTAAGCCTGGTATTTCGCCCAGTTCTTCTCTCTGATATAATCTTTCGCAAAAGCGTCCTTGCTCGGTATCGCAGAATAGTATTCTTCAGGGGTATCTCTGAACAACTCCACATACTTGGCATCAACCTTGACTTTGTCGGCAAGAGGCAAACCCTCGTATGCACTGCCTGTACCACCGACAAGGTCTGCTATCGCCTCAACATCACTGCCGTAGACGGTATTCCTTCCGTCAAGCAGCTGGCGCGCCAGCCTTTCCTTCGCCCGCCCGTCAAGCTCAAGCTCGACACAATCGTCATTGTAGACTATCTCGTCCTCATTCTCTGTGATGATGTATGCCTCATCATCAATAGCCTTGAGTACCCTGCCCTCGCTCTCGGGGTAATTTGAGTATATTTCATCAAATTTACCGTCGAGCATAGTCTTGAAGTCCTCTGGAACGCTCGCCAGAGGCGAAATTTCTGCCTCTGGCGCGTTTTTAGGGGTTTTGGCGGGTTCTTGCTCGGCTTTTGCCGTTTCCTCGGCACTACGGGCGATTTTGGCGGCAAGACTGCCGCGCAGAATTGCCTCAAGCTGATGAGCGAAGATCTTCCTCTCATCGTCCTTTGTTTTTTTCAAGGTGACAGTAGCCGTCGAATTAAAGACGACTCTGTCACAAGTGGTAGAAACAGTTACTGGCGGCTTGCCGTATGTAACATCGGTGCTTTCGCCTGTATTCACCATATTGTTGATGCAGTAGAAACGGTATCCTTCCAGCTCGCCCGCCTCTGCGCCGAGCTTATAGCAAGTCATTCTGTCGTACCTTCCGACGCACCAGTCGGAAGGCAGTCTTATTGAGAGCCATTTGGAATTGCCTTTTGCCACGGTTCAAAACCTCGTTTCTTTAAAATCTGATTAGTACGGAAGCTCGCCGCCCTGCGCTGCGGTGGCGGGTGCTGCACCGTCGCGCTTCGCCTCAACAAAGCCGACCTCGTCAGCTACGACCTCAAGGGTGTATTTTTTCTGTCCCTGTGCGTCAGTCCAGCTTCTGCTCTGAAGCTCACCGCATATCAAGATAGGTGTACCCTTCTTGAAATGCTTTGCTACGAACTCCGCGTCCTTGCGCCAAGTTACTACGGGAATGAAGTCGGCAGTCTGTGGGTCACCTTCCTTTGCAAAGCGGCGGTTAACCGCGATAGTGAAACTGCATACAGACACGCCCGAGGTTGTCTGCTTAAGCTCGGTGTCAGCAGTAAGATTTCCGATAAGTGTTACCTTGTTAAGTGTTGCCATTTGTTTATCCTCTCTTTTTTGTTATAAATTTAAAATTCAAATCAACTGTTTTACTCACCGCTTGCTAACAATTTAACCCAAAATTCAGCGTAATCGTGCGCCTCATCAAAAAAGCGTTTTTTGATATATTCGGGAAAAATCGCTAAATCGTCTTCCCCCCGCTTAATATCTTTGTTGTCAGCAGGAAAACCGCCGAGCAGGTCATATCCTTCTTTTAACGGATTTTTTATGTACTCGCTGAAGAACGCGCGTTCCCAAATTTTATTGCCTTTACTGTCATACCCTGCTCGAATTTCAAAACTAATGAACCCTGGAAATATAATAGTGTCGCCTTTATCCTCGTAAGAATGTTCAAATTCATACATAGGCGTACCGTCTATGACCTTACTGTTTAATAAATCTGTTTTCATAGTGCTATCTCTTTCGTGTTTTTATAGGACATTGTTATATCTTGGTACAAAAATATTGTACCACATAGCCTGTCCGAAAAAGCGGACTAGTCGCCCTCGGTAGTTTCCGCCGTAGGCGTGGGTTCCTCATTGGTAGCAGGCGCTTCCTCGTTCTCTGGCTTTGCCTGCTCGCCGTCCTCGTCAGCTGGGGCTGGCTCCGTGTCAGCGTCAGCCGTTGCCTCGTCGTGTCCTGGCTCCTTGATATACCCCATAGCTGAAGCAAGGGGCTTCTTGGTTCAACGACCGTTGCCTTGCAGAGCAAGGTCTTACATAGTCTTCCCAAGCGTATAGGTTTGGACGTATCCCGCCCTACCGTATGTTTTGTATTTATGCCAAAGCTCGCAACCCTTCATTTAAAATGTTGATTGCTGCATTGACGTCGCGGTCTAACGTGGTATGGCACTCTGGGCAAGTCCACTTGCGGACACTCAGATTTTTTGTGCCTTCCCATTGATTACCGCAACAAGAGCAGGTCTGGCTTGAAGGATAGAAGCGGTCTATCTCTATCACACGTTTACCATACCACTGAGCTTTGTAGTGAAGTTGACGGCGAAATTCGCTCCAAGAAGCATCGGCTATTGATTTGGCTAAATGGTGGTTCTTGAGCAGATTTGCCGTTGCTAAATTTTCCAAGCAAACCACGTCGTAGCTTCGCAGAAGGCTCGTTGACAGTTTGTGAAGCATATCCTTTCGTTGATTAGAGATATGCTCGTGAAGCCTCGCAACCTTCATTCTTGCCTTTTCTCTGTTCCGACTGCCCTTTGTTTTTCGGGACAGGCTTCTTTGGAGTCTGGCAAGCTTTTTTTCGGATATACGAAGATATTTAGGGTTTGAGTATTCAATAGCATCAGAGGAAACCGCAAAGGACTTAATTCCCACGTCAATACCAACAGCTTTGCCGCTTTTTTCAAATTGAGGCATCTCAACATCGGTACAGCAGAGCGACACAAAGTATTTACCCGACGGACTCTGGCTGACGGTAGCAGACAGTATGCGTCCGCGCACCTCTTTGGATACTCGGCACCTCACGATGCCGAGTTTGGGAAGCTGCACCGCACCATTCAATGCCTTGATATTAGTTCCTAAGCATTTGCATTGATATGACTTCCTATCAAAATGCTTGCTTTTGAAATGAGGATAACCAGGAGCGCCGCCTTGCTTCACTCTACGAAAGAAATTCTGATAGGCTGTGTCGAGTTCGCGGAGAGAGGTCTGCAAAGCCGTTGCGTCTACTTCCTTGAGCCAAGGCAGCTCCTGCTTGAGTCGCGTCAAATCCTTGGCGCAGTCATAGTAGTTAGCTGTTTTTCCTGATGCCTCGTACAACTCCTTGCGGTACGCGAGGTAGTGGTTATACGCAAAACGGCAGCAACCGAAGGTGCGATTTATTAAATTTTCCTGTTCGCTGTTCGGGTACAGACGAAATTTATATGCGTACTCCATACAATACCTCTTTAAACGTGTTTGCGGTCTTCTTTACGTGTCGTCCTCTGACTCGTCGTTCTTCGGCACGTCTTCTGCTTCTTCGCTTTCGGTTTTTGCCCCAGGCTCCATATACTCAACCTCGCCGTCGAATATCTCTATCTTCATCGGAAGGCGCGTATTTATATCTATGATAAAGAGCGCTTCGCCTCGCCTTGCTTTCGTGACAAAATCAATTTCGCTTTGAGTTAAACCGCCGTTGTAGTTTGAGTAAAGCTCCTTGACCTTGTTGACATCGTCGGCAAAAAGTCCGAATATCATTGAATACTGACAGGCGTTTATGACTGCTGAAGCCTGGGCTTTCATTTCCTCGGATACACCTATAAAGTCGTCGATATTCTGTGTCGCAACCGTCAAGGCTCCGCTGTACTTTCGTATCTGCTTACCCATTGTACTCATAAAGTCGAGCGCTACTGGGAACTGCGGGTTTATAAAGCGGTGTGCCTCGTCAATGATTATGGTTACATACTTCCTCACTTCTGAATACTTGTTTATTTCCCTATTCTTGATAACCTCACGGTTAAGGAAGCGCATCAGAAGAAGCATCTGACCGTTTGCTACTATGCGGTTGTTGTTAGCAAACAGGCTCTGGAAATTGAGAACATTAAAATCGTTCTTGATTTCAAGCGTCGTGATGCCGTTCCACATTCTTGAGTAGAGTCCGCCTGCGGCGAACTGCTCAATGTATAGTAACACTTTTTTGTACGCTGCGATTTCGCCCGCGTCGTATCTCTTGGTATCCGAGCATTTCTTCTCAAGCAGCTCCTTGAAGGTATCGAAGGTCGGGAAGTCCGTAGTCTGAAGCACTGACAAATCGCTCTCGTCGGTTATATTCATACCCGCATAGAGGTCAGCGAGAGCTTTGTTGAGGAATAGCATTACTTCCTCGCTCATATCTGCGCAGACCGTTCTGAAAAACTGGTCGAGGAACAGACGGTGCGAGGATACATCGCCGACGCTTGAGCCTTCTCTGAGTGACGGGAACACCTGAAGGGGATTTATTCTTCCCGAGGTTTCACCGCCGACATCTATCCAGTTGCCCTTGAATTTACTGCAAATATGGTCGTACTCGTTGTCGGGGTCAAGAATGAAAATTCTCTTTCCCTCTGCCGCAGCTCGAGCCACTGTTTTTTTCATAAAGAAGCTCTTGCCGCCGCCACTCTTACCGAGTATAACCATATTGTGGTTTACTCTTGTTTCAGAGATTACGAACTGGTTAAAGAACGCTGGGTATCTTGTAGAGTAGCCGAGGAAGGCACCCTCATCGTCCATAAGCTGCTTTGCCACGAAGGGAAAGGCTCCTGCCACTGTGCTGCTCTGAATAGGTGAGAAGCGTTCCCTGTTGTCCTTTATAGGCATAGAGAGGAACGGAAGCATTGAGAGCCAGCCGTCGTACTGGGTAAAGACGAGGTCATTCACTTTGATGCCCTTACCGCGTATAATCTTTAGTATCTCGCGGTGCTTGTATGCGGGATACATAAGATAAAATTCGGTGTAGTACAGGCTCTCGTTTGCGTAATTTAATTCCTCAAGAAGATTTTCAAGAGAGTTGTAGCTCGTCAGATAAGACATCTTCTCGTCTTCTCTTAGCTTTTCGTTGTTTAGTCTTGAGCGAAGCTCTGACATCGACTTAGAGATTACTTTATTAACTGCCTTGCCTGTGTAGGTAGTAAAGTTGAACACGACCTTCGCCTCTGGAATAGAGAAAATATCGTGCGCCCAGGCATTACCTACAAAGTACGGATACTTGCCGAGGCACAGCGTTCTCATTTCTGCGCCGTCGATAACGAGCTTGTTCACCTTTTCTCTCATTACACCGATTTTAAGGATATCCTCGTCGGTTCCTTGCTTTTCGTCTTCTTCGTTGTACTCTTTAGTATCATTTGCAAAAAACAACTTTGTAAAGAGCTTCAGTCCTCTGCCCTTCAGCACCTTCGGCTGCAAGCCGATGCGCGATGCAAGAGCCGCGATGTTGTTAGCTGTAAGCAACGCGGCTTCTTCCGAGCCTTCACAAACGGCAAAGTAGTAGCTTTCAACATCAACGCGGTCGAAGTAGTGAACGCGCTCAAGGTTTGAAGTCTGATTGTCGAGATACTCATTCCTTACCGCCGACGCTTCCGCATCATCAACCTCGGCGACATCTATGTTTCTACGAACTGCCTGTTCATTCGCCTGTATGAACTTGGATAAATTCAGAGGCTTCTCAAGCTTGATGAGCTTGCCATTCTTCGCCTCTTTGATTGCTTCACAGAAAGCGTTTATGTAATCGTCCTGTGTGCGCTCCTCGAAGATGCCGAAGTCGATACCGTGAAGCTCTACGACGGCTGTATAGCCTGTTATGCTCTTTATGGTATCACCGAACTTAAGCTCGAAGGTTTCCTCAAGGTTTACATCTTTTGCCTTCTTAGGGCGGAATATGTAAAGGAAAGCGTACTTTAACAGCTTATATCCCTTAACCATATCGAAGCTCACCACCGAAACAAGGAATACTGCAAACAAAATGACTGATACGATAGATTTAGCCAGCATTGGCAGGCTCGAGGCGAGCGTCAAGGCTATGAGAGCCAAGCCTACGGCTAGAATAAACAAATCCTTTATGGTAAGCCCTTTTATTATGGTGCTTTCCTCTTTGATTTGTGAAGGTATAAGTCTTTTCATTACTTCTTCTCTCCCTTCATTTCACCGCTGTTGCCATAAAGGTCGGTCTTCATTTTATCAAAAAATGCCTTGCTTCTTTGCATTGTTTCATCGCTTAGCTTTCCGTCGGCTGCATTTGCATAGGCTTGAATACGGCTCGCCTCACCGCCAAGCTGACTGCGACGGTAGGCTTGCTTCATTTCATCGCTCCACGCACCGTTTTTCTTTTCCTGGTTAGAGATTTTTTTCTCAACATCTCCAGCGCGCTTTTCATACTGACTAAATTTAGTCATAAGATACTCGTCCGTCTTTCCTTCGCCCGCTGTTTTATCAAAGCTCTCATATTTGCGCGACATACGCTTGGCTTCCTTGTTCGCTTCTTTTGTGATAGCTCGCCCTTCTTTTTTCTCCTGGCGAGCGTGAGCGCGGTGTCTACCGAACTTTGTGTTGGAAATGGCACCCTTAATTCCATTGTAGGGAAGCATCAAGGCAGCCCCGCCGAGCTTCAGTCCTGCCAAGCCGACACCCACAAGGGTACTTCCTATTGTTCTTCCGAGGGTTCTGCGCCCCATATGGTCTACACCGCCATTAAATCCAGCCTTCACTGTGCTTGCAGCTGACTTCGCTCCGCCAAGCAAGCCGCTGCCTGCGCCTTTGAAAAATCCACCCACTGCACCCTTTACGCCTTGCCCTGTGTAAGCAGCGCCACTTGCGGCGCGAGAACCGCTTTCGGCTCCGCCTGCGACAGAGGGCGAGCTGGGTGATGATGGTGTCGGCATAGCGGAAGATATCGCTGCTGCGATACCCGCTGAACCGCTACCGCTGCCGATAGCGCCACCACCAGTAGGGACATTACTGTTTGTAGTACCCGAGAAATTCGTAGTCTCTGTTTTTCTTCCGCCTTTATTACCAAAGCCGAAAGAGCTGTTGAATATGCTTCCGCCCAGGAATTTCATTCCGCTTGCTGCGCCAGTGGCAATACCGCCAGCTGCAAGCTTCAAGCCCGAGCCGAGCATCTGCTGTGTGAGCATAGCATTGTTTGCTTCGTTCTGGCCTGCGCCTTGAGATATGAGTTGCGCGAACAGCATCGAGGCGCTCGCTGGAACAAACGAGCCACCGATGATGAAAAGAATTTTCAATATCGGTGCTAAGCTTATGCGCTCTGCCACGCCTGGCTCGGTAATACCGTGAGGGTAAGCCCAGTTATCTACGATGTTACAGAATTGAGGTACGAGATTGAAATAGAGGTACATACATATGATGATACCGCCTGCTCCGAGAAGCTTGGAAATTACATTCTCCTTCCAGAGGTCGAAGCTCTTGCCGTCGTCAAGAGGCGTTCTGGCAAGAGTGACAGGCGCTGCGAGGTAGTAGAAGAATACCTCAATAATTCTCTTGACAAGAGTGAAGCATACGGTAGCGAGCGTTATTACACAACAACCACAGGCGAGGATACAGAGCAGGAAGTTAAAGGTTTCGCCGTTGATTAAATCTTTATCAAAAGTTGAATTGAAGTATATATCATTAGGTTTTCCGCCAACCTTTACACAAGCATCGCAAAGCCTTTCGGCTATACCCGATGAGTTTCCGTCACCGCCCATAACAGACACGAGAAAGCTGAATATGTATCCCGTAGCTTGCAGTGCAATAAGGAACACCAGAGGTATAAAGAGCATCTTCAGAACCGAAAAGAGCGTCTTCTCGCCCATTTGCGAGAGGCTGTCTGTGGCACCCTTCGTAAACTGCGACTTGATTGCACCTATGGCAACAAAAGCACCCAGCAGAAGCACACACGCTCCCATTATATATAGGTACAGCTTCGTCATCGATACTCCGCCGTTGTCACCATTGAAAATAGCGACAAACAGATTGGATATATTCTCACTCTGCCCGCCAGTGCCATTCTCGGTCATAGGAACGGCTCCGATGAGAAACGAAAATGCCTGGTCGAGCCAGTCGATTATCTGCATAAAGCCCGAGCAAATATCCCACCATAAATTGTCAAGATTGAAAAACATCATATTTTACTCCGCATAAAGCTCAATGTTTGTGATTTTGTAAACGGTTTGGTTCCATTCCAGATAATCGGCATCAGAAAGAGCACGATAATTTCGAGTATCGTCGGGGTAAATTCCCACATTAAAAGTTGGATATTTAATATCAACGAAATAATTAGGCTCAAGCACAACATCGGTCTTTTCCCCCGCGTTCAGCGAAACAGTTTTTAGCACCGTCGTCAAAGCATCATTCACACCTATACGGCTCCCCGCAAAACATACCGACACATTTCTATCCGCCTCAATGGTAAATTTAACTTTCGTTATGGTCTTGTCTACCACAGCTCGCTTAAAATAAAAAGAAAAAGTTGCTACCTTCCTACCTTCGGCGAGGTCGTTTTTTACTGTCCCCCAGCTTTGTTTCCCAACACTATCGTGATTTATGTAGGCACCAACAGTTCGATTAAAGGTTGAATATCGTCCTGCATCAAACAAGCTCTCATCAAGCAGTCCATTGTTTTTAATGCCCTCATCACCCCCGTTACAAGAGGCAAGTGCGAGAACGAGAGTAGATACAAGCAGCAGAACTGCTACAATCCTTTTTATTGTATTCATTTTAATTAGCCTTTCTATTTTTCGTATTTTGAAATTCATAAATTCATAAATTCAAGAATTTAAAAATTCGTAAATTCTTGAATTCAATATTTCAATCAAATATCCGCTAGGTCTTGATTGAAATTCTTAGTTTGTATCCAACGCTCCGTAAGAGCTTCGCTCAAGGAGTTTCTTGTACTCTGATGCCCATACTGTCGCTCAAGGTCTGCCATAGATATTTTCAATACAAGCTTCTTGACAAAAGTCTTCTTGTCTACAAGGTAGTAACAGTAGTATAGGAAATCTCTGTAATCCTCTACCAAGCTTGCCTCTACGCAATACCGCGAGCTTACGTTACACGATAAATATGAGCTTATATCAAACACATACAAACGAGTTTGCCGAGTAGGAACGTAGTTTGCCATTGTTGTATCCTTTCTTGAATTTTTAAATTCATAAATTCAAGAATTTAAAAATTCAGCAATTCAAAAATTTAGGTTTTCTCAAGTCACCGTAGTCTGCGCTCCGTAAAACACCATACCCTCAATCCTATATTCAATCGCAACCCAGGTTGCAAAGTCGAGCACTTCCTTAGCTGCGCCTTCCGATGCCGTAGCTGCTGGCTCATAACTGAGTGGCAGCGTCGGCAGGAACCGAAGCTCGTACTCCACCGTTTGTTCCTTCCATATAGTATTACCGTTGTAGAGAGATACCGAAACGGGTGCCGCTTCGCCTGCGGTGAGCTGTACGGTTGCGGTGCCGCACAAGACTTGCTCGGCACCGTCTACACTGCTATAACACTCAACGGTGACTTCCGCATCGAGGCTCGCCGTCAGAGAAAAGTCGCACTGTACCATTTCAAAGCCCTCGTAGCTCGAGGTCTGAATTTCCAACCCCACGCTCTTAATACGCTGGGCTACCGTTCCGTCATAGAGGCTTGAGGGCGAAAGCGTGACTACCGAGTAATCCTCGTCGCCAGAAGCATCACTGTTCCACCTCTTTATGCTCGCCGAGCTCAAAACCTCTTGAGCTGGCGAGCCTTCTCCCTCTACCTCACACGATAGAAGGGTAGAAGCAAACAACAAAAGTACCAAAACCACCGCAAATATGCGGTTTTTTTCTTTGATAAACACCGTATTAACCGCCTATGATAGCAGCATAATACTTGTCAATAGCCTTCATCACAAGTTCGCTCACGAAAGCGTCCTCGGTTTTGCCCTGCTCGGCAAGCACAATGCGAAGCTTCTTCTTGTATTCGGGGGTAATCGTCGCTCTGACATAGGTGGTCTTGAGAGCCGTGTCTTCCTTCCTCGGTCTTCCGCGCTTCTTTCCCGTCGTTGCAGGGACAGGCGCGGGCGCTGAAGCAACAGGCGCTATTTCCTCGACCGCAGGAAGTCCTGCTATTTCGGTCTGCTCGTAGTTGTCTTCCTCGTTCTGAGTTCCTTCCATTTCAGCAAAATGCTTAGCTGCCATTTCCTTTAATATATCTGCCTTCTTCTGTTTAGCCATTTTTTATCCTCACTTTTCTATTTATTTGTTAATTTAGTAATTCCGTAATTTTAATATTTAGTAAATTTACGGAATTACTGTTTTAATATTTTACTGAAATACTAAATTATTATTTTACTATTTAGTATTTTATTATTTCCGTAAAATTACGGTTTTATTGCTTTACCGCCTCAAGTATCTCCTCAATAGCAGCTGCATACTGCTGCGTGACCTTGCTCTTGGGGGCGTAGTCAAACAAGCTCTGGCAAGCCATTTGGCTCTCGCCGATGGGTGCAGGGAAGGTTCCTATCGAAGTCCTGAAGGCTTTGACGCCGTGCCTCTCAAAGAGCGCTTCTGCCGAAGCCTTAACAGTATCAGCAAGCTTCGTGTTATTGTTCTTAGTAAAGAGAACTCCTGCGACATTAATCTTTCTGTCATAGGCTCCCGTCGTTTCTCTGACCGTTTCAATAAGCTTTCCACTACCTTGCGCCGAGAACACACCAGGCTCGGATACGATTACAACATTATCCACAAACAAAAACACATTATACACAAAGGTGTTGATTGCAGGGGGGCAGTCAACAAGAACATAGTCGTATTGCTCCGCCGCTGCCTTCAGCGCCTTTGACAATAGAAGCTCTCGTCCTACCTTGCCAGTGATAATCATTTCCTTAAAGCCCAGAACCTCGTCGCTCGGCACAATGTCACCATAAGGCGTACTCTGTACCGTTTCCTCGAAGCCCGCTTCGCCGAGCAGCAGCTCGGCAACCGTGTTCCTATCTTCCGTAGATACTCCTACATAAGATGTGAGGTTGCCCTGCGGATCCATATCTACCATAAGAACGCGCTTGCCGTTCTTCGTCAGATATGCCGCAGTCTGCATCGTGGTCGTCGTCTTGCCGACGCCACCTTTCTGGTTGATGAAGCAAATCTTATTTGCCATTTTGTTTCTCTCCTTTTAATATAAGTTTTTTCTGCACTTATATTGTACCACAACCAAAACGATTTGTCAATGATTTTTTCAGTATTTTTAATAAATTACTGAAATAATAATTTACTGAATTACTAAAATAATATTTTACTGAAATAATGAATTACTGAATTATCATTTTATCAGATTACTGAAAAAGAGAATTTTGTATTATTTCAGTAATCTTACGGAAATAACAAATAAATGAGATGTGGGGTAATGCTTTTATGTTTTCTTTATTATTTCAGTAAAACTACTGAATTACTGAAATAATACTGTTGCCGTTGGAATATTGTACTGCAACCGCCAAAAAGCAGGGAAGTCGGCAGAGCCCTGCGCCGAGCTACGCTCCGATGCGTGGCCGAGGACAGCCGGGCTTCGCCGACTGGCGTGAAGAAATCAAGCCCGATGCCTCACAGCTCGATGCTCTTAAGCGCCACCCTTGACAGCCTTAACCTTTACTCTTGTGCGGTTGTCGCGCCGTACAAGAACGGAACGCACCCTGGCGAACTGACAGCTATGCACCGCCAAGCTTCTCACCAGGGTGCGTTCCGAACCCTCGCTATGTTACAAAACAGCTCTCGAGTGGCTGTTCTGTATTATTTCGGCTCAATTGCGTCCAGCCCGTTTCCGCTGAAGACGGTCATAAGGAAATTCATAAGCAACGGTGCCAGCCAAATAGAAACAACACATACAACCATTCCTAGGAGCTGACCTATGAGAGCCTTTTTAGCCTTAGTCTTTTCCTCATCAGTCGATGCCTTCGCCATTCTAATACCGTTTATTATACCAAGCACAAGGAACACGCCCGCCGCTATGGTTAAAAGCGTAGGTATAAGATAGCTGTTAAAGAAGGTCACAAGCTGCCCTATCATATTCTGATACTGATTATTTCCTGCGTTCATCTTTTCGTTATTCTCCTTTCTTAGTCTCGCCAAGCTAAACTAGGTATCGCGCGCCCGCCGCCTGGCGGCTCTCCTCGCAGAGTTTTCGGACTCCGAAAATCTCTCTGCTTGACAATATGATACCATATATTTTGGATATTGTCAAGAGTGTGGCAAAAATAAGGTACAATTTTTTAAAATTTAAAAATCGGCGCAAATGCTTGTTTGTAAGGCGCTTTCGGATTTTTTGTGTACTTTTTTGCCACACTCCTTCTTATCCTGCTTCCCTACAAAACGCACGAATTAGGTGTTGACAACCGCAGTTGTTTCGTGTATAATATAAATTGAATAAAAATAAACAGGCACAGGCGGTTTATTTTTAAACCTTGTGAGAGCAGGGAAGACTCCGCAGAGTCTGACCGTACACCCGCAAAAAACTTTGCGGGCAGGCTCCCGCCAGCGAGAGCCTGCCGAGGATTGCTCACGCAATCGAGGGGCGGAAACCCAGTTTTCCGAACCTTCCTGTTAGAAACAATTATAGAGAGGTACCTTACGCTATGGCTAAAAAATCCGTATCAAACGAGCTTCGTATCAGAGTTACAAAACCCAAAGTTATGGATATGATAAACACGATAAAAGCACAAGGGCATTATACCACAGTCAACGCGATGCTCAACGACGCGCTCGAGCGCGGGCTCCCGTATATCTCTGGCAAGAAGTCCCCAGAGGTGAACGCAAACACCCGAGAAATTGTCAAGCGTGTATCCGAGGCTGTCGCATCACAACTGTCAGAATTTGAGTACAAAGTAATTTTCAATATGAAGAAAATACAGATACTCCAGACTATCCAGGAACAGATGCTCGGCTCTCTCGTAAATGAATTTGAGTTCTTCCTCTCAACAAACGGTATCAAACTAGACAGCGCCTTGCTTGAGAGCTTCAAGGAAAGTCTGCCAGAACGCTTCGAGACCGAGAAGCAGGATTACATCAACCAACTCCTCTCGGCAACGAAAGACGAGGATAACGAATGAGTAGCCCAAGTATAATCTTCAACTGCAAGTTCTGCGCGTTGGATACGCCGACCGAAGAAGGCGATTTCTTCCGCTGTAAAACTAATTTTAATGTAATTGATTACGAGGACAGAACGGGTGCGTCCGACCGTACCGATGAAGAAACAACAAAAAAAATAAAAGCATTTTTAGAAGACTCGTCTGCTACTGGTAAGGATATTTTAGGCTATGCAGGCGAGCGCCCAGGAAGCACAGGTATATTCACAAAAAATAAGGGCGAAAGTATCGAAGAAATTAAAAATAAATTACGCAAAACACCCTCAATAATTTGGCACGCAATCCTCTCTTTTACACCCGAAATTGCAAGCAAATTCTGCTCGAACAAAACCGATGCAGAACGCATACTCCGAGAGAACCTTCCCGCGCTTTTCAAGGGCTCATCAATGGACTATGAAAATATCAACTGGCACGCAGCTCTGCATACCAACACAGAGAACTATCATATTCACTTCTCATTCTGGGAAGACAAGGCAACGCATCTGGATAAGTACGGCTCGCCGAAGTATACGAAGCGTGGCGTTCTTCCTGTGTCCTGTATGGATAACTTCAAAGCCAAAATCGCTCACTCGTTCAGTAACAACGCTATGGAATATCTGTCCTTCAGAGGTGAGCTCCGCGAAGGGCTACTCGCAGTAATAAAGTCAGACAAATCTATCTTCAATAGTTTTGTCGAAAAAGCAGGCTCCATAATCGAGGGCGGTCATTACCAGTATGGCAGGCTCGATGCCGAGCAGAAGAAGGTTGTCAATGAATTTGTCAACCTTATAATAAATAATAATCCCGAGCTTAAGAAAAAAAGAGACGATTACAAGAACGGTCTTATGGACTCGCAAGCTGAGCTTTTTAAGCTTTATAGGGACAACCATATCAAGGTTATTCCCGATAAAGTCTGCAATTTCTATTCTTCAAGAATATCCGAGCTCGACTCAAGACTCGGGAACGCACTGCTCAAGCAACTCAAGACCTATGTCGTCGGCAAAAAAGCTCTTGAAGAAAAGAACGGCTATGTCGGCGGTGTCTGGCAAGACTCCAAGCTCACACCGAAAAACCGCAAATCTATAATCAACCGTGGCTTAACTAAACTTGCTTCGTCCGCTATGACTTTGTTTGTTGAAAGCTCAAAGGTGGAGCTTGATAATCAAGGTTTATCAGACGAGCAGTACAGGCAAAAGCTCATAGCAGAATATAAGGAGAGTATTTATGACTAAAAAAAACATAATTATAACGGCAATTTTCTTTATTATTACCGCTATTTCTTCTATCCTTTTTCCGTATTTAATTTTCCATTTTTTATTGTCAAATTTCCTCTCGTTTCCCGACGGAATAATTTCCTCAAAAGCATTTTGGATAATAGTCGGTATTTGCTTCGCTACACTCTCAGCAATAGAAATATATACCGTGCTGAAGCACAAACTGTTTAACTTCTCGAAAACCATAAACCGCGTTGATACCGCAGAGTCCGATGCCTTCGGAAACTCGCGGTGGCAAACGGTAGACGAGATGAAGAAAAACTACGGAAGCTACGACTTTGATAAGCTCCCCGAAATTGAGACTGAAGGCTATGTCATTAAATCCAGCCTTCATCGCAAGAAGCTCTATGTATCCACCGTTAAAGAACAACACTCCCTCGTCGTCGGTACCTCGGGTACGGGTAAGTCCGCCTTCTACCTCGGCGTTACTATTCAAATGAACGCCAAGAGCAAGACGAAGTCCTCTATGGTAATAAACGACCTCAAGGGCGAGCTTTACAGCAAGCACTCTGCGATGCTCGCAGAGCAGGGCTACAATGTAATTAAGCTTGACCTTCGTAATCCTCATATATCCGACAGATACAATCCCTTATCTCTGATATGGGACTTGTATCAAGAATATCACGAAACACACGACGAGAATATTCACGACCGCGTCGGTGTTTATATCAACGAAATCGCATCAATACTCTGTCCCATAGGGCAGGGCGACCAGCAACAGTGGAGCAAGGGCGCCCAGTCCATTATCAAATCCGTAATCTGGGGTATGCTCGAGGACGGACGCGTCCCAGAGCTCAATTTTAATAAGGATATGTTTACTATCCTTCAGATCTCAAACATCGTTAACCGTCAGAAGAATGACCTTGAGAGCTTTCTTCGTCAGCGTAGCCGTTACTCTCCCGTATTCGACTACGCAGGAATGATACTCGATAACCCCTCGGAAAAAACCGTCGGCTCCTACTACGCTACTCTCTCTACCGCCCTCGAGGGCTTCCTTGAGCCTGGGCTTCAAAAGGTTACGAGCGCGACAGATATTGATATATCAGAAATCGCCCTCAAGCCTACCGCAATCTTCGTTATTATTCCCGATGAGCTGAAAACAAGAAACATCGTCGGTACGATGATTGTTTCTCAAATCTACAATTATCTCACCTTTCAAGCCTCGACTTGTCCTGGTGAGAAATTGCCCCGTAACATCTATTTCCTTCTCGATGAGTTTGGAAACCTTCCTATAATCCCGAACTTCCCGCAGTGGGTGGCTCTCTCGCGCGGTCGTGGCATCTTCTTCAACCTCATCGTACAGGCTGACAGCCAGCTTGAAGAAGTTTATGGCAAGAACGGCGCAAAGACTATTATCCAGAACTGCCACCTTCAGATGCTTCTCGGTGCGAACGAGGTCGAAACGCTCAAGCGTTTTGAGGACTTGTTCGGTAAGCAGACGATTTATAGCCGAAGCGCTAATGTCGATACCGACAATTCCATTACCTCGTTCAAGGGAAGCACTGGTATCACCTCAAAAGAGCTTATCACACTCGACCAGCTTCAGCGTATTAAGAGGGGAACCGCGTATTTCAAAATTCTGCGAGAGCACCCTTGTCAGACTGAGTTTGTCGGCATCTTCGAGCCAGGCGTTTCGGAAATTCTGAAACAAGGCACTATGAAGGCGGTCTTGAGAGAGCGCGCTGAAATAGACAAGAGCGCTACCTACTATGACCTCGCTGAAAGAGCAATTACCGTAATGCACATACAGGAATTGCTCGCAGGAGCTGCCTCGCCTGCGGCGACGCCAGCTCGTCCTGGTACACCAGGCGGAGATAGGAACACTACTATCGAGGCTCCTGCTGAAGCGCAGTCCGAAGAAGAATTTGGCAGTCCTTTCGTTCCCCAGAGTGCAGGCAAACAGGAAGGTGAAAGCGCGCCTGCGCCCACAGCTCCCAAAGTGTCGAGAAAAGACTTCCTCAAACTTTAATCAGTAATTCAGTAATTTGTTAAAATGTTATTTTATTAAAATTACTGAAAAAATACTTATCTTTGATAAAAAGGGATTTTTTATGAAAAGAACATCAAAAATTATAACCGTAATAATTATGCTGACGCTGCTTATGGCGGCATTTGTCGTCGTAGCATCGGCAGCAAGTTACAGTATTTCTTATTTTACAGTTGACGGTAAAGAGTTAAGAAATGACGGCGCAAACAATAAGGTTTATGTAAACGGCTCGAGCATAATCATATCTTTCAACGGCCGCGGCTTAGGCTATGTTGACATAGATATATATGCAGGAATATCAACCGAACCGACAAATGGTTATCTCTACAATATAGATTCATACAGTAAGCGTCTTGAGAACAATGCTGGTGAAAACAATGTTTGTACATTAGAAAGTCTTGCAGAGGGAGATTATACAATTCGCGTATCTTTTTATGAAGGAAATAATATTTTAAACGGCGGTGGTAATCAAAAAGGTTCTACATTATATTATCATTTTGTAGTAGACCGCACAGCCCCGACAGGTACATTGTCGGGCGTAACTAATCATAAAACAACAAGCGGAAGCGTTAGCTTCTCGTGGAGCGAGGCAGGCTGTACAGCGACAATTTCTGGTGGCGAATATAATAACACTCCATATTCAAGCGGAACCGTTATCAACGGAACTTCTAATAAAATTTATCGTTATATCATAACCCTTAAAGATAAAGCGGGAAACAGCTATTCCCCTTGGTTTTATATCGACCTTGAGGCTCCTACGGGAACATTGTATGGCGTTACCGAGAGTGGTGGCAAGACTAGCGGAAGCGTCAGCTTCTCGTGGAATGATGATGGAGCCACCGCGACAATATCTGGCGGTGGTTATAACGGAGCTCCATATTCAAATGGCACCGTTATCAACGGTATCGCAAACGCAGAAACTAAATATGAAATTACCTTATTTGATAACTACAACAATAGCAATAAATATTCCTTTACTATTGATAAGAAAGCTCCCGTAGGATACTTGACGGGCGTGGAGAACGGCGGCACGACAGGCGGAAGCGTCAGCTTCGCCTGGACTGAGACGGGCTGCACCGCGACGCTGAACGGTGCGCCGTATGAAAAAGGAAGCGCTATCACTGGCGTTGCAGATGCCGTCAATACATACACCGTTGTCCTTACCGATGCGTGCAAGAACTCAACCTCATACACCTTTACCATTAACAGAAAAAATCCTGTTCTCAACCTATATGAGACACCACGAGTGCTAAAATATGACGGATTTATCACCCCTTTAAATGTATATTTTCAATGGGATAATACTACCGAGGCTGGAACTTGTACAGTAAGATACAAAAAAGACTCTGGAGACTGGGTTGAAGGATATCTGCAAGTCTATTACTACAACATCGAAGCTCCTGATACAAAATATGCTGACGAAGCCTCAGCTCTTGAGGCTATTACTAGCATAGAGAAGGGTACTATCGTAAGGATTGACGCGTGGGACAGTGATGAGTGGGAAGGCAAAGCAGAGATTTACAGCCAAGACATATCCCGAGCCCAGGAAGGACAGCCTTGTTATTTGTATCGAGGAATAATCTTCTTTACCGAGAGCTTCCTCAATAACTACCTAGACTCTTGCGTAGAAGATTTATGTAAAAAAAGCTCTCAAAACCTCTTGACCGAAGAAGGCGAATATACGGTACAGATTACAAGCCAGTACGGTATCAGCGTACAAAAAACCTTTACCATTGACAAGACGGCGCCGACAGGCACGCTCACGACCTCGCAAGAAAACGGCTTTGCCTCTATCCAGGACAACGAATATTATACAAATGGAACCGTTACCTTCACATATACAGACGGCACTGCTACGCTGTACACAAGCTCCACTTCTGAAAGCGCGCCGTATGTGAGTGGCACGAGCATCAACGGCACGCCAGGCGCTAATACCGATTATATTATAACCCTAACCGATAAAGCAGGAAATACTACTCAGTATTACATCTATATATATCGAGCCTTACCAAGCGGAACCTTAAAGACTACCCAAAACGGTGGCTTTCGCATCGGCACAGACGATACACTGTTAACAAACGGCACCGTCAAGCTTGTGTATAATGCTCTGCTTTATTCAGCCTTCCTTGACGGTGAGCCGTATGAAAGCGGCACCGCTATCACAGCCGAAGCGAGCTACGAGCTGAGGCTCTACGATGCGGCGCAGAATGTGACTGTATATACCTTTGCCATTGACCGCACTGCTCCAACAGGCGAGCTTGTCGGGGTGGAGAACGGCGCCACGACTGGCGGAAGCGTCAGCTTCACCTGGAGCGAGGCGGACTGCACAGCGACACTGAACGGCGAGCCGTATGCGAATGGAACGAGCATCAACGGCACGCCAGGCGTCATTACGGATTATGAAATAATTCTCACAGACCTAACAGGCAATCCCTTAATAGTAAGCTTTACCATTGACCGCGAAGCTCCCGACGGCGTGCTTAAGGCAAACGGTAAGGTAATCCCCTCTGGCTCCTCAACGAACAAAGATGTCAGCTTCACCTGGAGCGAAGCGGGCTGTACAGCGACGCTGAACGGCGAGCCGTATGCGAGTGGCACCGCTATCACAGCCGAGGCGAGCTATGAAATTCTGTTAACCGACACATTTGGGAACAGCACTACCTACACCTTTGAAATCGACAAGACGGCGCCTGTCGGCGAGCTTGTCGGGGTAGAGAACAATGGTGCGACGAAAGAAATAGTAAGCTTTATCTGGGAAGGGAATAACAACACACTTCAAGTTAATGGAACTGAGGTAATCGGCAGTATTCAAGCTGACGGTTCTTTCCTGTATACCATTTTACCAGTAGAAGATGCCTCTTTAACCTATTATTTAAAGCTCACAGACGACATCGGTAATTTTTCTGAATACACCGTTACCGTTGATTGCAAAGCCCCAGAGGGCGAGCTCAATGGCTACTTCAACGCCTCTGGAAAAACAAACAAAGATGTCAGCTTCACTTGGAGTGAGGCTGGCGCCTCGGCTACGCTGAATGGAAACAATTATATAAGCGGCACCGCTATTTCTCAAGAAGGCTCGCATTTACTTGTACTTGTGGATAGCGTAGGGAACAGCACCGAGCTGCGCTTTACCATTGACAAGACGGCGCCTGTCGGCGAGCTTGTCGGGGTAGAGAACAATGGTGCTACGAAAAGCTCTGTAAAATTCAAGTGGAGTGAAGCAGGCTGTACAGCGACGCTGAACGGCGAGAATTATACAAAGAACGCAGAAATTTCTGCCGAAGCTACTTATGTAATAACCCTCACCGACGATATCGGAAACACAAACACCTACACCTTTGAAATTGACAAGACGGCACCTGTCGGCGAGCTTGTCGGGGTAGAGAACGGCGGCATCACGAAAGAGAATGTAATTCTCTCGTGGAGCGAGGCGGGCTGTACAGCGACGCTGAACGGCGCACCGTATGCGAGTGGCACCGCTATCACAGCCGAAGCGAGCTACGAGCTGAGGCTCTATGACGCAGTCCAGAATGTGACTGTGTACACCTTTGAAATCGACAAGACGGCGCCTGTCGGCGAGCTTGTCGGGGTCATAAATGGTGGCGCAACCACAGGAAGCGTCAGCTTCACCTGGGCTGGCGACTATTACACGGCGACGCTGAACGGCGAGCCGTATGAAAGCGGCACCGCTATCACAGCCGAAGCGAGCTACGAGCTGAAGCTCTACGATGAAGTCCAGAATGTGACTGTATATACCTTTGCCATTGACCGCACTGCTCCAACAGGCGAGCTTGTCGGTGTCACCAACGGTGGTATCACAAGCGGAAGCGTCAGCTTCACCTGGAGCGAAGCGGGTTGTACAGCGACGCTGAACGGCGAGGCGTATGCGAGTGGCACCGCTATCACAGCCGAGGCGAGCTACGAGCTGAGGCTCTACGATGCGGCGCAGAATGTGACTGTGTACAGCTTTGAAATTGATGCAACAAAGCCTGCTATAACCTTCTCTCAAACATATAACGAGCATCTTGGCTCACTCTATTTCAATACTGCTTTCAGTATAACCTGGAGTGAGGCTGGCGCCTCGGCTACGCTGAATGGGAACAATTATATAAGTGGCACACTTATTTCTGATGAGAATTTATACGAGCTTGTCATAACCGATTTGGCAGGGAATACCGCTGAATATTCGCTTGTTCTGGATACAAGCTCTTACACCGAGAACAAGGAATATTTTGCCTCTCAAGGAAAAGATAATCCTGCTAAATGGTATCAGACCTATTGCTACACAATTACAGAAGATAAATTCAATCAGGGTGGATATTTTGCTTTTTCAAACTACGAAGATGCTAAAAAGTATGCAACGGCGCGTGAAAACAAAATAGTAAGAATGTATGAAAAATACACTGGTGGCGCTATTATTTGTCCCTGGACTAACGAGCCCATTGGCGCAGATGTATTAACCAACAGTGCTATGTTGGGAAATTCCTATTCTATCTACTTTGATATTAACGACGAAAAATCATTTATAGCTTACTTCAACCAGGCTAACCTAAATGCAGCTATACAACACTACGCAGAGCAAAGCGTTGAAGAACTATATATTCCAGAGTCCACCGCACCCGCCTTCCCTGGTGAAGGTGATATTCCGCCTCAAGAGCTTTCAAGAAAGGCAATATATATAAGCGGAAGCTCGATTGCATTTCGTAAATCCCCAAGCGGAGTCACTCTTTATGTTGACGGCTACATATCCTCGTACAGCACTCCTTTAACCGTAGGCTACCACGAGATAAAAGAGGTTGATATAGCAGGAAATGCTTGCGAATATATAGTAGTCGTAGATAACTCGGCGCCAGGTATTGTTTGCGTAGATGCCGCAGGAAATCTTCTTCCTGGGCTTAACGAGCAATTCTCAAGCTCGCCAGAGATCTTCGCCTCTCAAGTATTTTCAATTATCCCGAATGACAACTTCGATGATATTCCATTACTGTCAATCACCTTCAATGGTAAAAAGATAAATTGTATCGGCGAAAAGTACACCTTCCAAGCCTCTGGCTTCTATGAAATAGAGCTTTACGATGTTGCATTGAATAAGGCTTCGTTTACTCTCTATATATCCCTTGAGGCTCCCACCGTAGAAGCATCTGATGTAGTGAGCTCAAAGGGAACATTTCTTGGAAAGAATTTCACTATAAATACAATTTATCCGAATGAAATCAGAGCTATTGCCATAGCCAGATACGATGCAGATGCTATGGAATGGAAATCCTTAACTGTTGACAGCGAAGGAAAAGATGTCACAAAAGATAATCTTTCTTACTATATTGCTACAAGCGGTTTGTTTAAAATCACTTTGACTGATATTTTCAACAGGACCGTAGAAAAGCAAATAGAGATTTACAAAGATGCTCCTGTCGGCAAGATTTTCTCTGCTGACGGCTTTGAGCTTCTTTCGGGCTCTCACACTCAGAAAAACATTTACTTCACCTGGGAAGACGATGAATGTACCGCCTACATAATCAGTGGTGATAAAACTCTCGAATATAACAAAAAATCCTACATCACCGAAGAAGGCGTTTATACAATAAAGCTTGTTAACCTCAGCAACAATTCAAGTCTTTATACTGTTGTTATTGACCGCACCGCACCGACTGCAAGTATCCTCAAATCCGAGGGCAATAACACCTTCACCGATTTAGCAAACGGCGGATATTCCAACAAGGCGGTAAAAATCACCTGGAGCCTTGACACCGAGCCCCTTACAACAGCTACATTCCGCAAGAACAAAGAGGATTATCTTCCTTATACAAACGGCGCCCTTATAACCGAAGACGGGTATTATACCGTAAAACTGACCGATGCCGCAGGCAACTCTCGTTCTTACAGCTTTGAAATTGATAAAACGATTGTCTCGGTTTCCATAGTTTCTCAAGATAATATTATACTTCAGAACGGCGCTCTCACGAACCAGTCCTTCTACTTTGTCTGGAGTGAGACAGGCTGCACAGCTACGCTTGGCGGCCAGGCTTATACCTCTAAGACTCTTATTACAGACTCTGGAGTGTATAGCTTCTACATTGAGGACAAATTTGGAAATTACGCTTACTATACCGTTACTGTTGACAAGACGGCGCCTGTCGGCGAGCTTGTCGGCGTCACCAACGGTGGCTCAACGAAAGCGAATGTAATTCTCTCGTGGAGCGAGGCGGGCTGTACAGCGACGCTGAACGGCGCACCGTATGAAAGCGGCACCGCTATCACAGCCGAAGCGAGCTACGAGCTTCGGCTCTACGATGCGGCACAGAATGTGACCGTGTACACCTTTGAAATTGACAAGACGGCACCTGTCGGTGAGCTTGTCGGTGTCACCAACGGTGGCATCACAAACGGAAGCGTCTATTGCACCTGGAAAGAAAGCGGTATTACAGTTACGCTGAACGGCGAAGAATATACCAAGAGAACCGAAATTGCCGCCGAAAATTCATATTTGATTGTACTGACGGACAAAACAGGGAACAGCACCGAGCTGCGCTTTACCATTGACAAGACGGCGCCTGTCGGCGAGCTTGTCGGTGCAGTAAATAATGGCTTCACTAATAGCGATGTCCTATTCGTCTGGCACGAGGCAGGCTGTACAGCGACGCTGAACGGCGAGCCGTATGAAAGCGGCACCGCTATCACAGCCGAAGCGAGCTACGAGCTTCGGCTCTACGATGCGGCGCAGAATGTGACCGTGTACAGCTTTGAAATTGACAAGACAGCGCCTATTGGAAGCTTCCTGGGAACTGGATACCAAGACGGTGCTATGTATGTATTCAGCACCTCAGTACAATTCACCTGGAGTGAAAGTTATATTACCGCAAAATTAGACGGCGACGACTATAAAAAGCGTGACATCATAAGCGCTCAAGATTTTTACCGTCTTGAATTAACGGACAGGGCAGGGAACAGCACTGTTTATGTCTTTGAAATTGATTTACAGAAGCCAGAAGGCGAGCTTGTCGGTAACTATAACTTAGTTAACGGTATTTATTACTTCAAGGAAGCCTTCAGCTTCGTATGGGAAGAAACAAATTGTACTGCTACCCTCGACGGAAACGAGTATTTAAGCGGCGACCTTATCACCGATGAAGCAAGCTATGTTATCGTTTTAAAGGACTGTGTCGGCAACTATACTGAAATAAAAGCGGTGCTCGATAAAACCGCACCCGTAGCGGAATTTTCTTCTCCATACAACACCGTAAATGGGGTTTTATACTTTAAATCTAGCTTTTTTGTGAATTGGAACGGCACCGAGGTTACTGCTACCCTTAATGACATTAATTATGTGAAGAAGTCCTACATCGAAGAAGAAAAGAGCTTTGCTCTTGTTCTTTCTGATTTATCAGGCAACACTTCTACCTACTCAATGGTCTTGGATACAACAGCTCCTACTGTTTTATTCAGTGCGAGTGCGGTAAACAATTTCGGCACGCTTTACTTCAAAAATAAGTTTCAGATAAGCTGGCTTGAGAGTGAAATTACGGCAACTCTTAATGGCAATTACATTACAAACAATTCAATCGTATCTATCGAACAAAACTATGAGCTCCAGGTTGTTGACAGAGCAGGAAATAGCACAAAATATTCACTTGTTTTGGATACGACAGCTCCTGTCGGCGAGCTGGTCGGTGTCACCAACGGTGGCATAAGCAACGCCTCGGTAAGCTTTAAGTGGAGCGAAGCGGGCTGTACAGCGACGCTGAACGGCGAAAATTATAAGAAGGGCTCTAATATTAGCTCTCCAGACACTTATGTCATTTTGATTTACGATATCGCTGGCAATTTTACAGAGTATACCTTTGTTCTCGATTTTGAGGTTCCTGTCGGCGAGCTGGTCGGTGTCACCAACGGTGGCATCACTAAAGGTGATGTCTTCTTTACCTGGAGCTCAGAAGGTCTGACAGCGACGCTGAACGGCGAGCCGTATGCAAAAGGTCATTCTATAATCGAAGAAAAACTGCATACCATTATCTTAACCTCAGAAGCAGGGAACAGCACTACCTACACCTTTGAAATTGACAAGACGGCGCCTGTCGGCGAGCTTATCGGGGTGGAGAACGGCGGTATTACAAAATCAACTGTTCTGTTCAAGTGGAGCGAGGCAGGCTGCACCGCGACGCTGAACGATGTAGACTTCGATAAAAATTCTTACATTTCAGAAGAAGGCACGCATTTGTTGGTTCTTACAGACAGGGCAGGGAACAGCACCGAGCTGCGCTTTACCATTGACCGCGAAGCTCCCGTAGGATACTTGACGGGAGTAGAGAACGGCGGCATCACGAAAGAGAATGTAATTCTCTCGTGGAGCGAGACGGGCTGCACAGCGACGCTGAACGGCGCACCGTATGAAAGCGGCACCGCTATCACAGCCGAAGCGAGCTACGAGCTGAGGCTCTATGACGCAGTCCAGAATGTGACTGTGTACACCTTTGAAATTGACAAGACGGCGCCTGTCGGCGAGCTTGTCGGTGTCACCAACGGTGGCATCACAAACGGAAGCGTCTATTGCACCTGGAAAGAAAACGGTATTACAGTTACGCTGAACGGCGAAAATTATACCAAAAAGACCGTTCTCACTGCCGACAATACATATTTGCTGGTACTTGTGGATAGAGCAGGGAACAGCGCCGAGCTGCGCTTTACTATCGACCGCGAAGCTCCCGTAGGATACTTGACGGGCGTGGAGAACGGCGGCATCACAAACGGAAGCGTCAGCTTCTCGTGGAGCGAGGCGGGTTGCACCGCGACGCTGAACGGTGAGCCGTATGCGAATGGCTCAATTATTTCCGAAGAAAGAACATATACTATAATACTCAAGGATATCTGCCAAAATGTCGTTTCCTTCACCTTTACCATTGATAAGACCGCGCCGACAGGAAAGCTTGTCGGTGTCACCAACGATGGCATTACTAACAACAATGTTAGGCTTGAGTTCTCACGCGAATATACAGCTTATCTGAATGATATTTCCTACAATAGCGGTGTTGATATCACTGAAGAAGGCTCGTATGTTTTGAGGCTCTACGATGCGGCGCAGAATGTGACTGTGTACAGCTTTGAAATCGACAAGACGGCGCCTGTCGGAAGCTTTTCATCGTCAAGCACCTCTGTTCTTGGCTTGCAATTCTATCCGAAAAACACCTCTTTTATATGGAGCGATGAAGGTTGTACAGCGACGCTGAACGGCTTCGAGTACACTTTCGGAACGCCTATTACAGAAGATAATTCGTATGAGCTTCGGCTCTACGATGCGGCGCAGAATGTGACCGTGTACAGCTTTATAATTGATGCTACGGCGCCTGTCGGTGAGCTTGTCGGTGTCACCAACGGTGGATATACCACCGAAAGCGTAAGCCTCTCCTGGAGCGAGACAGAAGTCTCGGCTACGCTGAATGGAAACAATTATAAAAAGGGAACATCTGTTTTTGAAGAAAAGAAGCATTTAATAGAGCTGAAGGATATCATCGGAAACAGAAGTATCTACACCTTTACCATTGACAAGACGGCGCCTGTTTTCTCCGTAGGCGAAGAAAGAGTATCTGAGCTCGTGTTGAAAGACGGTATTTCCTTAACTCTGACGGTTATTGAAACCAACCTCAAGAGCATTGTTTTCAATGGAGTAGAATATTCAGAGAGCATTACCATAAATGCTTCAGAATTGCAAGAAGGAAATTACGAGGCGGTGGCAGAAGATTTAGCAGGAAATATTACAAAAATCTCTGTTATTGTAAATAAAACTGCACCCATTCTTATATTTAACGATGAATATATCACCAACGCGTCAGGAAATTTCTTCATAAAAAACACAAGCTTTGATTGGGAAGAAAACGATATTATAGCGACGCTGAACGGTGAGCCGTATAAGAAAAACTCTACCATTTATTCCGACGGAGCTTATACACTGACGCTGACGGACAGGGCAGGGAACAGCACTACTTTTAACTTCAACATTCTCACTAAACTATCGTTGGCGCCGTTGAGCTATACCCTTGAGGATAATAGCGTAGAAACGGTTGATACAAAGGCAGGAGAGAATTATTCTTCCACAACGCCCCTTACTGTAAACCTTCCCACTGGCTCAACAGTGTATGTCAACGGGGAAATAATAATTGAAAATTATTTATTGAGTACCCCAGGCGTTTACACCGTTAAATCTGAAAATGCCGCTGGGGTTGCAGGAGAGTATACTGTAACTATTGAGGCTGAAAGCGCAGACGAAGGCAATTCAACAAACGGTGCCGACATAGCCCTCATCGTTGTCGGCAGCGGAAGCGGCGCAGGCGTTATTTTCACAATCTTCAAGGGCTTCTTCAAAAAGAAGAAGCTGAAAATTAAGCGTCTTTAATTTTTAGCTTCTGATACACAAAATGCACCTTCAGAGCGCCTTATAAGGCTCTGAAGGTGCTGAAAATCCCCCGAATTATATAAAATTTTTATTTTGTATAATGAGATTTTATGCCAAAAAAACAGGGAATTGCCGATTTTCAGCGGTAATTCCCTACTTTTTTAAAATTTCTCTTCCGTTGCCATTTGGCTATACTTCGCCGAAAGCTCTGCACGCTCTTGCATCGTAATTGCTCCCATATCGTAGAGAGCCGAGCAATATGCTGCTATCTTGATAAGAGCCGTATTCAAACTCACGCCCTGACTTTTAACATATCCCAAGAGCCTTTTTTCACATTTCTCGTTGATATTCATTCACTCACCCCCTCTGTCAGTTTTTCTCGCACCACTCGACAAGAGCCTCGATGCTTTCCATAGAACACTCCTCATAGTCGGGTGTTCTGTCCGCGTCTTCCGTGAAAGCCGCGTAGCAAGGATACGCGTGTCCGTAATCCAAGCAAGTCTTCTTGCTATACTCGTAGATGTCGTAACCGTTAACATTGTAAAGAAATTTCATTTCAGTTCCCTGCCCCTCGCAAAGAGGGGCTTTTCCTTTCTTCTTTATTCTTTTTTCTTTCTTAATGTCTGTAATACTGACCGATAAGGCGATATATAAAGTCTTGAACATTCAAGTCCTTATTCGCCGTACTTCCGTCAAGCACCCTTTTGCCCGAGCCGTTGTCTATCTCACTTCTTATGAGATTTCCGTATTCGTCAACTACGAGCTTGATGTCAAACACCGTAGGCGCTTTGTTTTCTCTGACGAGCACTCCTGCTCTGACAAGAGCATCTGCATCTTGCTCACTGATGAGAGCTTGTATATCCTTTTTTTTGACAGAGTACCTTGTTACATATTTGATGAGTTCATCACCAAGTCTTCCGACAAGACGGTGTAGATAATGACGGTCTTGTTTGTCATAGAGGCAACCGTCAATAGCCGACAGTTCTCTGCTTTCTTCCTCACCGAGCAAGGATAGGATTTTGGGGTTTACGAGGTAATTTTTGTGCATAATTTTAGCACTCCTTTCAAAAAATTTATTTTTTATATTTTGTTTGCTCTCGAGCTTCATCGTCTGAAGCCCTCGGGCAAGAGGCGACTTATAGCACGGGCGGAACGCAACTCAAGGTCGAGGCGTAGCCGAGCCACCATACCTTGAGTTGCAAGCGACGATTGTGCTATAACTAAGACTCCGAGGGCTTCAGATATGGGGCGAGCCGTACTCCTCGCGCTGGGAATGGAATAAACATATATCAAAGAGCGTGCAAGAGGAAGCCTGCTTGCCTTGCGCCAGTTGGCGTAGCCGACACACTCTCCTATGTTTATGCAGTGGACGGCGCTCTGGGCGGGTTCAGCGGGAACGCGTGATATGCCTTTGGGTAAAGGCTTATTGCGCGTTTGGGCTCTAAGCTCGATGCTCACCTCAAGGTGTGTCCGATGCTACCAACGCCCAGGCGCGGATCTGCGCTTCAGCGTGGCCGAGTTTGCCTGGGCTCCGCATCGGTCCCGCCTTGCATGCGCTGAGGCTTCAAAGCTTCTGCCAGAAGCTTCGGCGCGTAAGAGCAACGAGCTTTCGGGGGGTGCAGGGGAAATGCAACGGTGTCGGTGCATTTTGGGTGCTATCTTCGCCTCAGCTCTCTGCCCTGGAATGTCCTGGCAGAGCTGAGAACAAAAATCCCCGGCACGAGAGCTGTGCAACGCTATCGTGCCAGGGATAAAAATAATCCCGAAAAAATCTTCATCACTTTGAAGAATTTTTCGGGATTTTGAGGTAGACGCGCGTGCGCGTGTACCTCGTGTAGAGGGCAAAGCCCGATAGGATAAGAACAAATATAAAGGGGCAGCCTTGCGGTTGTCCCTTTTTTCTATTATTTTTACTAAAATAATATTTTACTGATTTATTAAAAATCTCTCTTTGATAATCTTCTCAAAATCCTCTGCTGACATTTCTTTCTTGAGTAAGATGTCGGATATTTCCTTGTTCAGAGCTTCTATCTCGCCTTGGCATATATTTACGAACCTCTCTGATAAGACGCAGCTTAAAAGCTTGCGGGCTTGCCTCTCAATACTCTCAAGCTTCTCCACCTCTCCACGAAGGTCACGCGCGTTTTTGTCTGCGGCGCTGACACTGTCGTAGTAAGATTTTATGAAGTCACGCAACTCCTGCTCTTTACCTTCCGCTACGGTGCCTATGATGCGTACACCGTTGCTCTTTATACGCCTCTTTTCATTTTTAAGATAAAGCCAAGTGCCGTCAGAATGACCGACTACAAAACCTTCTGATATCACCTCGCCTGAAAAGCGGGTACCGTTATTCAGGTATTTTTTCACTTCAGCACAAACAACATCGAGCTTCTCTAATTCTACATTACCATAGTTGAAAGCAGCGTACATTTCATCAGCGGTCAGATTATAACGCTTGTAGCTCTTGCCTTCTTCCCTTCCCTTGTATTTTACAAGGCGGAAGGTTTCTCCTTCTTCAGTGTCGAAGCAGTAGTAATTGCCGCGAAGCTCATACTCAGCGCCGATGCTTTCCATTATCAGATTATTACCGTCGTACTTCCTGTCAGATGTATCTCTGAAATATGCGTATCCAGGATACTTCGAGTCGTCTGGCAGAACGAAGATGTATCTGACGGCGTAGGGATTAAAGCTGTTCCTGTACCCCCAGCGTCTATACTGCTCCGCTTTCTCAAGGAATTTCTTGTGTATTTTAAGCATCATAATCATTCACCTTTTGCATTTTCAAGATTTTCTATAACAGAGTCTATGTACTCCGCTGCTTCTTCAAGTTGAGAGCAGGCTTCTTCGGCGACCTCGTGCTTCTCTGAACACTGAAGGTTCTCTGGCATATTTTCCATATACTCGCTTTCTTCCTCAAGAACAGCCTCTATATCTTCCTTGAGAGCAGATATTGCCTCTATTATCCTATTTATCTCTGCGCGTCGTGCCTTGTTCATTTTTTACCCTTTCCAAGCAATTCTTCCATTTTTCTTCTGTGGTCTGCTTCCTCATTGTCTTTTGTTTTTCTTCTTTCCTGCCAAAATTCAGCCTCTGGGGACTTTGCTGTTATGTCAAATATATCATCATAAGTAAGCTGTCCCGTTACTTCAGAGCGCGCATCGCGGGCTTGGTTCATTTCTCTTATCGTCTTTTTATCAATACAGAATACTATCCTTACGACCTTCCGACCTTTTGTTTCTACATTGTAGCATATCTTGAGGTCAGTGTAGAGGTTGATTTCCTCGACGGCAGGCTCAAGCACATAGCGTCGGAAATCTGGATACCTTTCGTATTTCTCACAGTCAAGAAGCTTCTTGAGCTTGTCCGTATCAAAATACCATTCGTTATTGTTATACTGGTAGCTCTTGAGTATCTCGTAAAGCCGAGGCGAGTATTGGCTTTTCATCGGCAACACATACTCAAGGTTGTAGGTCGTATAGAAAGCACCGCTTTGAACGAGCTGAAAAATGTACGGCGCCATTTCTTCGTGAAATTTAATTTTCATAACCGAAGAATTAGGCTTGATAATTATTTTGGCAAACCACCTTACCAAAGTTTCGTACATTTCACCGTTTTCGTCTGTTTGCTCCGCCCACCAGTTCTTACTGTCAAGTTTTCTTAAACTATCCTTCAAAGAGGCGTAATTGCGATGATTTATACCAGCAATCTTGTACAAATCGTTAAGACTTATCTCGTACTCGGTGTTTGTTTCGTCGTCTGGTTTTATTTTGCTAATCGCATATAAAACCATTCTCTGCTCTTGCACCGTCAGCGTGAAGCGTGACTGCTGAATGAGGTCGTTTCTCTTACATACCTCAAGTGTCCTCTCAAACTCAAGCTGCTCGTATTCGTATGGAAGTGACATATTTCCCCCTAAAATTTCCTTTTTTTCCATTATATCATATAATTGTGAGAATGTCAATATAAATCTCACAATAGGACATATTTTTTTCGCGTCCTATTAAACGAACGAACGCTTCGCGCGTGCGCGCTGTATGTAATAAATGATATTTTATGTATTATATATACTTTATAGACACCCGAAAGTCCAGCATTAGAGCCTGTTTTCAGACTTCTATTGTGAGAAAAAAGTGGCGCTATTGTGAGAAAAAAGTGGCGCTATTGTGAGAAAAAAGTGGCGCTATTGTGAGAAAAAAGTGGCGCTATTGTGAGAAAAAAGTGGCGCTATTGTGAGAAAAAAGTGGCACTATTGTGACTAATCCAACGCGCTATTGTGACTAATTTCACGGTCTATTGGTAGAAATCCAACGCACTATTGGTAGAAATTTCACGGCTCAAGTCTGTTCCAGACGGTCGAGCAGAACGCGAATACCGTTTATCAGAGTGGCACGCCGTTCGGCTGCGGTGACGCTCGCTTCAGCGCGACCGACGAGGTAGTCTATGGTGACACCGAAAAAATCGGCGAGGCATATCAGAGCTGCGACACCAGGCAGTGTCTTCCCTGTTTCGTAGTTCGACAATGTGCGCTGGTCGATGCCCGTAGCTTCAGCAACATTAATTTGCCTCAAATCACGGTCTTCACGAAGGTCTTTAAGTCTGAATTTCATAGCAAACTCCTTTCGTAATAGAGAGGCTGACGCCTCGGAAGGATAGGAACAATTATTCCGAGCGGCGCTGCCGCATCGGCGTTGACATCAAGTGAGAACGGTCAGAGTGAATACGGTACATCAGATTGGCATATAATAACGGTGAGAGAGGCAGCCGAACGCTGCCGAGAAAACGGGTATTCCCTGCCCTAAAAAATACTGTTTTACTGAATATTTATGCACGCGTAATATTTTATCAGTTCGCTTATATTATCAATGAATTTTTTTTTACCTTTTAGCCCCACAAAAAACGGCGAGATTTTGAACCCACCGTACTACGTGGCTTATATTATCAATACAGTTATTTTTCACCTTTTACACTACGGTAAGCATCACCTACCGTAGTGTTTGTTTTTTAAGCGTCCCACCATTTATAGACCGTCGGCTTTGTTAGCCCAGTTGCTCTGATACACTCCGCCTTGGTTCCGTCTGGGTGCCTCTTACGCCACTTCTTGACTTTGTCCTTTGCGGTACTGCTTCCCCGCGGGCGTCCATTTCCTTCCCGCCACTCACCGTCTGGGTGAAGAACATCTCTCACCGCCGACATTAGCTTGATATGAACCTTCTGCGTTCTTCCGTTTCTTCTGACGCTCGGCTCGATGCGGATTGCCGTAACCTTCTCAATATCCTTTCTGGGGAAGGTTACATAGTCCTCGTTGAACATCTCCAGCGCGTGGTTGAGGTCGTCCTCGCTGAAGGGATTTCCTTCCGCCGCCTTCATATTATTGTACGGTCTGAGAAGCTTGTAGGCATCGCGTCGCAGTTCTTCCTCTGTAACGGGGTTAGGGTTCTTCTTCGCGTCGTAAGACGAGCATTTCTTTGCGTAGATTGCGAGCGTCATTATCGTGAAGTATCTATGCCCTACCGTAGCTTCGCGCTCAATACGGTACTTCCAGTAGTCGTACACCGCACGGTTAAGGCTCCAGCGCCCGCGCCTTTCCTTACGCTCGATGCGACGCTCGTACCACTCTGGGTACTTCTTTTTCGCTTCCTCAAGAGGCATTTTAGAGTTCTTCTCAAGAACCTCAAGAGCCTTGAGGTTGCGGTCAATAACAATATAGTCCTTGAGCCTGGCAAGAGTCCAGCGGTTCTCGTGTACCTTAAAAGCTCGCACAGGGTAGCCCTCACCGTGCTTGCTCTGGCTTCCGACTATTCTGAAGCCTTGCAGTATTCCCTGCATCTGTGGCTTCTCAATCGTAGATGTATAGTAGTTCCAGAGGCGCTCTGTAAGCGCGTACTTGAAATTCTTGAGGTAAATCTGGTTCTGCGGATACATAGGGATAGGTTCCTCGAACAGATAGTAGAGGTGAACACCGTTACCGCTGTTGACGATGTAGTTCGCAAGAGGTAGTATATCCTCGTACATTTCGTGAATAAGGTCACGAAGCTGCTCGTTCCCTACACCGTCTATATCAAATGTAAATGCGTAAAGGAAGCTCGCGTTCCTTCCGTGACGGCTTCTGCCGTAGTAAGAAATCGGGGACATTATCGCAAAGCGAGCTGAAGAAAGCTCCTTAATCTTCTCAAGGTCGTCGTTTATAATCCAACGCTCAACTTCCCCGCGCCCTTTAGATAAGTCAACAGCTATACCGTTAGGCTTGCCCTCGTCAAGCTTTCCCTTAACTTCAAAGCTTCCCTCGGGAAAAATATCCCTGTAAAATTCGTAGGCACTGACTTCTTCAAATCGCTCACTCAATAATTCGTTCTTTTCTTTGTAGAGTTGCATCGCTGGCGTGTACTCCTTTGGTGTTGTTACACCCATTTTAACACACCGCCCCTCGTTAGTCAACCGCCAAGAAATACTTGATATAGTAGTTCTTGATGAAGTCAAAGACCGCGTCGTCGTCACGGGTGTCGCCTTGATACTCCGCCTCTAAATAGCACTTGTAGAGTTCCTCGATGATAAAGTCCTCTTTCTTCAGAAGAAGCTCAAAATCTTCTTCCTCAAGCCCCTTTGCTCCTTCCTGGAAGTAAAGCATAATGTCAACGAAGAAATGCCAGCGCATTTTTTCCTCGAGCGTTTCCTCGCACTCCTCAAGCGCGAAGCGTATGATACGAGCCGACTCGTATTCATCAATTACAGACTTGGTTGCTCTTTCTTTGAAGTTCATAAAATTTCCTCTCATTTCTTTGTTTGCTCTCGAGCCGTTCCTCTGCTCTTGAGCGATTAAGGGCTTGCATATCTTCGACCGTTTGTCAAGCCTCTGGCTTTACAAGCAAGGGAGAGATATGTACAATTTTGTACCCAGCCAAGAGCAGAGGATAAGGCGAGCATCGTACTCCTCGCGCCGTTCTGAAGCGAACAGAAGCTTGTCTGCGCGTGCAAGAGTAAGCCTGCTTACCTTGCGCCAGTTGGCGTAAGCCGACACGCGCGGCCGAGCTTGCGAAAGAACGGCGCTCTGGGTGGGAAGCCGTCGGGACTTGTGGGGACGGTGCCTTGTATAAGGCAGGGCGCGGTGAGTGAAGATTCTGTGAGAGTTTCTTCGCCCGCCGCGCCGAAATTTCGCGTATTAAAAAAGGTGTGCCACGAGGACACACCCGAAAAAGCGCTCCCTCAATAGTCGCCAAACCATCTCGAAATCCCAAGGGAAAATCCGAAAGAGAGAAACGCCTTTTACCATTGTAAAGGCTTTTCCCTCGGGATTATATTTAAGATGATTTGGCAATTATATTCTACCACTCTCGTCAGTTCTTTGTCAAGGATAGAAACAAAAAAAGGCGCACCCGTGAAGGTACGCCCGAAAAAGTGTCTCCCTCACCGTCGCCAAACAGCCTGTATCAACTCACCGAGAAAAATGCAGAAAAGAGAGAAACACCTTTTACCGTGGTAAAGGTTTTTCCCAGCAAATTGATTATTAAGGCTATTTGGCATATATATTGTAGCATCAGAGTAAGATAAAGTCAAGAGGCGAGCCTCACGCGGCTCGCCTCTTTTCTTACTTGATTATGCCGTAAATATCGTCGGCATAGTATTCACCGTCAAAGCAGTTCAGTATCGCTTGGCACTTGATACCGTTATACTCCGCGATGTAACTTCCGTCCTCGCATCGCGTTATCGTAACCTCGCGCCTCTCGCCTTTCAGACTATGAATTTTAGCAAAAACCTTGTAACTGTACATCTACATCACCTCTCTAATTACTAATTCTATACCAGTACGGTAGCACCAGTCCATTTTACAACTCACTTCCCACCAGAGTTCGTGTTCCTCGCCTTCTTCGTACTTCGGCGAGCAGTCCAGCGTATAACTTTTTTCGTTGATAACCTCACCTTCAAAAGCAAATGAAACCCAACTTGCCTCGGGCTTTTTCTCGTTCTCTATCAGTTCGTTGAAACGCTCGACGGCTCTTTCGTAAGAGCCGAAAGCCTCAATCTCAGTGCCACTGCTTTCCTCTGTTGAATAGCGTAACATAACTATATATACCTTCATTTCCGTTCCCCCTTTCTTATAAACTCTCGTCGTATTCCTCGACGCTGTCGTAACTGCTCATCGTATAGTCCCAGCCACCGTTGTAACTCTCGGCATAGTTCTCTGCCTCGGCGAAGCTCGCAAACTCTCCGTAGCGAACAGCGCCGTTCTCATACTCGATTACATAAAATCTCATTATCTCACCCACCTTCCGTAAATTTCAACTACCTCTGCATCATCGTAATAGTAACCTCTGCACATTCTGACACCGTTTGCACAGTCTTTGCGTACATCATTGACATATCTGTCAAATAATTTCTGCGCCCACGCCTCATCGGTGGTGCGTACATAGGCGATTACTTCGCATCTGTCCTTCTTGCTCTTTGTAAGTTCAACGAAATAAGTCGTTGTAGTGTTGATTTCCATACTGAAATCCCCTTTCAAAAAATTTATTTTTATTTTTGTTTGCTCTCGAGCCTCATCGTCTGAAGCCCTCGGGTAAGAGGCGACTTATAGCACAGGCGGAACGCAACTCAAGGTCGAGGCGTAGCCGAGCCACCATACCTTGAGTTGCAAGCGACGCTTGTGCTATAACTAAGACTCCGAGGGCTTCAGATGTGGGGCGAGCTTCGTACTCCTCGCGCGCCGTTCTGAAGCGAACAGAAGCTTGTCCGCGAGTGCAAGAGTAAGCCTGCTTGCCTTGCGCCAGTTGGCGGAGCCGACACTCGTGGCCGAGCTTGCGGAAGAACGGCGCGCTCTGGGTGGGTTCAGCGGGAACGCGTGATATGCCTTTGGGTAAAGGCTTATTGCGCGTTTGGGCTCTAAGCTCGATGCTCACCTCAAGGTGTGTCCGATGCTACCA
>JAGAKG010000067.1 GCA_017625755.1 Clostridia bacterium
ATCATACATCCCTTTACGCTTGAGTAATCGATAAGGTCAGCCTTTTTGACGATATCGGTATACCACTTTGCGAAGTCCTCGTCCATTGAGGTTATTTGCTCGACGAGCTTCTTTCCATTGTCTGCCATTTATATAAATCCTTTCAAAAGATAAATTCACAGTTTAGATTATATACTAAAATCTTTTAAATGTCAAGGTATTGCTCACAAAATACGCCCTATTTTCGAGTCCTTTTAGTGCAAAACAATGAAAATTGACGAAAGAAAAAGTTTTTTTGCAAAAGCACTTGAAAAAACTTTCATAATATACTATAATGTAGGAGTAAATTTAAGCAAAAATGAATTTTTTGCGATCAAAATATGCAAAATGCAGAAAAAAGGACCTTCAAAATGAAAAAATACGCAGAGCTTTCAAGAGAAGAGCAAAAAGCGGCTTACGCCTCGCTCCTCTCGGAATACAACGAATATAAAAGCATGGGCTTGAAGCTTGATCTTTCAAGAGGAAAGCCTAACTCGGATCAGCTTGATATAAGCCTTCCGCTTCTTTCCGAGGCAAGACCGCGCGAGAAGTGCTTTTCGGAAAACGGCATCGACTGCCGTAACTACGGTGTGCTTGACGGCATTCCCGAGATGAAAAGACTTTTTGCCGAGACTCTCGGACTTAAGACCGAGTATATCGCGGTAGGCGGAAACTCGTCGCTTCAGCTTATGTACGATACTCTCACAAGAGCGATGCTTTTCGGCGTGCTTAACTCACCTCGCCCCTGGTGCCGCGAGGAGGGACTCAAGTGGATATGCGTTGCTCCCGGCTATGACAGGCACTTCAAGATGACCGAGGCGCTCGGCTTTGAGCTTCTTACCGTTAAAATGACTGCTACGGGACCCGATATGGATGAGGTCGAAAGACTTGTAAAGGACCCGAAGGTCAAGGGCATATGGTGCGTTCCTAAGTATTCAAACCCCACGGGAAACACATATTCCGATGAGACGGTACGACGCCTTGCGAAAATGGAGTGCGCAGCTCCCGATTTCCGTATTATGTGGGATAACGCGTATGCCGTACACGATCTTACAGAGGACGGTGACAAGCTTCTCGATATATTCGAGGAGGCAGAGAAGTACGGAAACCTCGACAGAATATTCTATTTCTCCTCTACATCGAAGATAACCTTCCCGGGTGCGGGCGTTGCGCTTATGGCTGCATCACCCGATAACCTTAAGCAGATATCAAAGTATCTTGGCGTACAGACGATAGGCTACGATAAGCTTAATCAGCTTCGCCATACCACCTACTTTAAGGATGCCGCAGCCGTACACTCGCATATGATGACTCTTGCGAAATTTATAGGCAAGAAGTTCGAGATAACCCTTAAAAATCTCGAGGCGCTCGAGGGTCTCGGAATTGCAGAATGGACAAAGCCGCGCGGCGGATATTTCGTATCTCTTGACGTTATGCCCGGTACTGCGAAAAGGGTATTCGCGCTTATGCAGGAGGTTGGAGTTACGCTTACGAGCGTCGGTGCGACCTATCCCTACGGAATAGATCCCGAGGATAAAAACCTCCGTATCGCTCCCACATATCCGACCGATGAGGAGCTTGACCTTGCTACAAGGATACTCACCCTTGCCGTTAAGCTTGCAGCTCTTGAGCTGCTTATGAAATAATTCAAAAAAAGGACTGACGTTAGCCAGACGTGCTAAAGGACAGTTTTGCAAGAATACGGTATATCTCGAAAGAGGTATGCCGTATTCTTGCTTTTTTAGTTCTTACGCGGATTTACGGATTTCTTCCATCATTTCGCGTAGTTCCTTTTCATCGGGAATGTCAATCAGACCTGCCGCAGTAAAGTAAACATCAAGCTTTACGCGCTTTCTTCCATCGACCTTCTCACTTTTGTGAACCTCAATACGCTGAATAAGTCTGTTGACAAGGGCGGGCGTGAGTTCCTTGATGTCAGTACACTTACGAATTGTTTCAAGGAACACACGAAGATCAACCTTGTCTTGTTCCGCTTGCTCCAACGCGCGTTCCAATTTTTTGGTTTCATCAACGAGCGTCTTTTGCTGAGTTTCGTATTTACCCATCATCTTGGAAAAACGCTCATCGTTAATCTTGCCAAGCACGTTGGCTTCATAAAGACCTTCGATCATCGTGTCGATTTCGGCAATCCTGCGCTTATTCTTTTCAATCTCCGCTTTCATATTCCTCATGTCTGCGGCTTTTGCGAGAGTATGCTTTTTAGAATACATATAGAGGAATACCGCTTCATATTGCTGAATGAATATCGCAACTCGACGGATAAGCTCTTGTACCATTTCTCTCAGAACGACCTCGCGAATAAAGTGGATAGAGCAAGTTCCACGGTTTTCCTTGTATGCGGAGCATCTGTGAAATTCTTGGTTTTCTTTTACACTCTTTGCTGCGCAGAAGTAAAGCTTGGATTTGCAATCGGCACAGTACAGTAAGCCCGAAAACAAACTCTCTCTGCCCGTGGCGGTATTCCTTCTGCGGTTCTCTCGCAACTCTTGAACACGATTGAAGGTGTCCTCGTCGATGATAGCTTCTTGGGTGTTCGGGATAATCTGCCACTCGTCCTCGGGATTGATAACCTTCTTGTGTACCTTGTAGCTGACGATGGAGCTTTTGAAATTCACGGTACAGCCCGTATATTGCCTATTCTCCAAGATATGCTCAATCGTACTCGTTTCCCAAGCGTGTTCTCCGCGTGGGGATATTTTGTTTCGCGTCTTTCTGCCGTTTGCGAGCAAATATGCGGTTGGATTTAGAATTTCATCATCTTCCAACCTTCTTGCAATCTTCATAGGACCAAGTCCTTCGATACACAGCCCGAAGATGCGACGAACCACTCTTGCGGCAGGCTCGTCCACAATCCATTGCTTCGGATCGTCCTCGGATTTCTTGTAGCCGTATGGCACGGTAGAAGAAACTCTCTCTCCTTTATCTGCCTTTGCTTTCCAAACGGCGCGTATCTTTTTACTTGTCTGCGCGGCATACCACTCGTTGAAAATGTTGTTGAACGGCATCATCTCCGTACCGATGTTCTTCATCGTGTCAACATTCTCTTGAATAGCTATGAAGCGAACACCAAGCGAGGGGTATTTGATTTCCACGTATTTACCGACATCAAGGTAGTTACGTCCGAAGCGGCTGAGATCTTTTACGATGACCGTACCGATCTCGCCGTTCTCAATCATCCGCTGCATACGCTGAAAATCGGGGCGGTCAAATGTCGTTCCCGAAATTCCGTCATCTACAAAAAATTGTGTATTGTGAAAACCATTGGAACGAGCGTATTGGGATAAGATCTCCCTTTGATTCACGATTGAATTACTATCGCCATCTCTCCCGTCGTCCTGTGACAGACGGCAGTAAAGGGCGGTTATTTTATTATTCTCGGCTTGTTTTGTCATAAATTCACCTTTTCCTTTCTTAAAGCCGAGCATTGCTGTAAGGTAGCCTTATTATACAATGCCCGGCGCATCCTTGCAATTCTGTCACATTAAGTCGTCGGTCAGCTTTTGGGCGAGTATCAGATCCCGAAACTGCGAAAGCAGAGTGCTTTTGCCTTCCTTGGCAAAGTGGGTGTTTACCTCATAATCAACCGTACCGATGCGCCTTGTGAAATTGAGTGCCGTAGGATAAGGGATAACGCGCAAATTACGCCTATCGTTTGTATAAGGTCTTGGGTGCGGAATGTGGTCATCCAAAATGATCGGCTCATCAATATTGATTGGCTCGCGGATGATAACGCCGCGAACGTCGGGCATTTCTATTTTCTTTATCATAGGCACTCTCCTTTCATCTGTCCTCGCGCTCGCTGCTCTTTTTGAGTTGGCGAATACGCTCTTGTTCCAATAAGTTCAAAATGGTTGCTTCAATCTTGGATACGGGAACACCGCGCCCGAAATACCTATCGAGCTTTTCTCTCTGTATCTTGACCGTTTCCTTTTGGTTAGGCTTGTCCTCGGTCATAATATCGAAGATGGTGTCCATATCCAACTTACCCTCTTGGCTAAGCCGTTTCATACGAATGGATTGGCTGAGGGATGGCGTGGCGTCTTCGCTCTCAATGGTCGTGAGTAGATCGTATTGCTCTTGCTCCTGTAAATGCGAAAGCTCTACGGCAGGGCGGAAGGCAATGCGTCCTTCATCCACCATATCAAGCAGCTCGGGGATAAGAAGATTGAGGCGGATATAACGGAATACTTGGTCACGGCTTTCTCCCGCCGCACTTCCGATCTCTGCCGCGCTGTCGATTGCCGACTTTGTTGCCATTGGCGACAAAGTAAGGTCAGTGCGCTCTCCTTGTCTTTTCATCGCGTCCATCTTCATCTTGTAAGCCTTCGCTTTCTCGCTCGGTAGGATATGCTCACGGTGAAGGTTGGAGTCCACCATTTCAAGAATGGCATCCTCGCGGCTAAGCTCTTTGACGATAGCGGGGATTGCTTTAATACCGAGCTTCTGACACGCGAACAAGCGGCGGTGTCCCGATACGATCTCATACTCGCCGTTGGCTAACGGGCGCACTGTGATGGGCGTGAGTATGCCTTGGTTGTAAATGCTATCCACAAGGCTTGCCATTTCCTCGTTGTCAACGACCTTGTAAGGATGCTCCTCGAAGGAACGGAGCGCGGTAACGGGTAAATCAATTACTGTAATTTTCTCTCTGCTCTTGGTTTCGGTCATCCAATGTCCTCCTTATTGTTGATCTCATTCATCTTGGCTCTTGCCAAAGCTTTGCGTTCCTCGGTATAGGGATCGGTGATGCGGTAAGCGAACCTTTTCTTGTCGATCTCAAAGGAAAGGTATCCAAGCTCCTCATCGTCGGTTAGCCGACAGAGGTCGGGAAACTTTTCGGCAAAGGCAAGCAGCCGCTTCTTCAATGCGGTGTTGTGAGTCCGTATGACTACGGGCGCGGGTGTTTCGTCAAAATAAATTTCTGTTGTTTTTTGGCTTTTGGTTTTGTTCGTTATCATTGTTTTTTCTCCTATTTTCATAATTTTTTTGAAGTAAGGCGTTTTTCGGTTAAAAAAGCTCGGTCAAGAGCGTTGGAAAATGTGGATTTCAAATAGAAAACGCCTTGTTAGTGTAGGATACGTTTTGAGGTGTTAGAAACGGAAAAATGCCGTTTTCCCTCGGTCAAGACCGTAAAATCGCCTTCGCGGGCGGTAGCAAATTTATACGGTCAAGACCGTTGATTTATCTGTCCTCCCGTTCTTCCTTCTTGGGCGCGGCTTTCTGCTTTTCTTGCTCCAATAGCTGCGGGAACTCAATCAGCATTACGGTTCGCTCAACGGATGCGCTTCGGTCATAGACGTCCTTGCACATCGCAAATTCCTTGCTGAGTGTTTTTAGCTGACTTGTTATTGCAAAGATCTCCTCGCGGAAAGGCTGCTTATCTTCCTCCGTCATCCAACGGCTTTTGTTGCGGAGCTTCTGCCGTTCCTTACACAATGCTTTTTTCTGCGCATCGACCTTGAGCGCGTGCTGAATAAGATCGTCCTTCGTTTCAAGTCCGTACTTACCGAGGAACTTCGCTTGCTCCGAGTACATACGGGCACGGCGCACATCGTCCTTTATAGCGGCGTATGCTTCTGGATTTTGGGGAATGACCTTCGGGATCGCACCGAGCAGGTAGAGGTAGTGCAGATAGAGCGCGCGAAGTCCTTTCGGCTTCTCCTGCAAGGTAGGCTTGTAATACTCGATCTTTGTCCACTCCATCGTCTGTGCGTTGCGCCTTACCCTCGCTTCAATATCTGCCTCGGTATATCCCGCACCGAGCTTGTCCAAGCGAAAGAACTTGTCAGAGCCATACGGCTTGATACGGAGATATTGCCCCCGACGTTCAAAGGTGTATCCGAGGGAACGCATACGGTTGTAGAAATACTTGACGATATATTCGTAATTTGCCACGGCATCAATGTCCGCCCGTATCTGATCGCGTACCGTTGGAGTACCTTTTTGCTTTGCGTGGACTTCGGCAATATGCTTTCGGTTTTCTGTTTTCGGCTTGTCGATGACCGACAGACCGTACTCCGTGCAAAGCCTGTCCGAGGTTTCTCGCATTAACTTGTAGCTCGCTTTGCAGTCGTGATAACGCTTGCCCGAGAATCCCGTGGCGCACAGGCAGAAGTGATTGTGTACGTGTCCCCGATCTATATGGGTGGCGACCACCACGGGAAAGTCCTCGCCCCATAGCTCACTCGCAAGCTGAACACCAATGGCGTGGGCGGTATCGGGTGTGACCTCGCCGGGCTTGAAGGATTGGTAGCCGTGGTAGGCTTGTATGTCATCCTTGTCCGTGTCATCCAAGAGAGATAACATTATCTCCTTCGCGTTGTCGGGTGTGCAGTTGATGCCCGTGACGAATTTCTTTTCCTCGGTTGCAAAATGTTCGGGCGGTAGTCCGAGGATTTCCGTAGCGAGCCGTTCCGCTTCGTCAACTCTTTTGCCCTCCAACTCTACCGTCGTTTTGTTCTTGTTCGCCACATAGGCGAGTAGTTTACTGACGTGCGCTTTCACATCCCAAATTTTAGTTGTTGCCAAACAGCTTCACTCCTTTCTTTGCGTACTCTTGTTGAATTGCTCCAAGCACTCGCATCACCGCGTCGGCGTTCCGTCTGTATTCAAGCTCGTCCACAAATCCGAGCGAGTGCGCCTTCGCCGCGATCTGATTCATATTCACGCCGACACGGCGCAATTCTCGCATAAGCTCCTTGACCTCCACGGAGGGCGGCTCGATGGGAGCGATCCAATGAATGACCAAGCGCAAATACTTGCTCAAATCTTTGTTGACCGATGCCGCATCCTTGCATAGCTTTTCGTATTCCTCGTCATTCAAAAAGAACTTGACAAGATGGGCGCGCTTGCGTCCGCCGGTGATAGTTGTCTTTACTTTTTCTTCTGTTTGCATCATTTGGATTTCCTCCTTAAATTTTTTCAAAATTTTGTTGCGGATTTCTGAGTACGGGGGTCTGGGGCTCTCCCCACCTTTCGCATTTTGTGTCCACAAATGCAGTGCTTGTCAGGAACAGTGACGGACTGAAAGTCCGTAATAACTTTGAGGTAAACCCTCGCGTTTGACTTGCCGTTTTACCTTCTGATATCGCACCCAAATGGGCTTTGACAAAACAAAAAAGACCCGTACTTTTACATAGACGGATCACGGGAAACACCAAAAAGCGAACGGCGCACGTTCGCTAAAAAATGTCCCGCGCCTATGTATAAGTACGAGTCTTAAGCTCGTTTCGATAAGAGAATGCAAGCGCATTCAATGCCGCATTACGTGGCTGATGGCGACGGATTTCTTGTGAAATAGATTACTGATCATCGGCAAATGATACCGAGCGTTCTGTCTTGTTTGTCAAGCGGCACGAGGTTCGTTCTCCACCGCAAGTATTCACGCGAAATTATCTTATTCAGTTGTATATGTATCAATCTTGCGGGCAATACTAATAATGGGAAAGTATGCCATTTCAAAATTGAGTATTATATTATACCACAAGAAGCAAGAATTGTCAATAGGTTTTGCAAAAATAATTACAAGAAGTTTTGCAAAAATAATTACAAGTAAGTTGCAAGGCACCCTCGCTCCATTTCGGAACGAGGGCTGTTTTATATCAGATTTTTTTTATAAATAATCATGCCTTCCCATCCAAAAGATCGGCAAGCGTGACGCTGTCAAGATAATCTCCGATCATATCGTGGAGCTTCGTCCACATGGGAAGCGTGCGGCACTCACCGCGCTTAGGACAAGGCTCTGCTCCGCATTCAAGGCAGGATACGGGTGCGAGGTCGCCTTCGGTCAAGCGGAGAATTTCGCCAATCTTGTATTCCTCGGGTGCTCTCGTCAAACGGTAGCCACCGCCCTTGCCCTGAACGCCCTCGATGATCCCGTTTTGTGTCAGTACGGGCAGGATGCGCTCCAGATATTTTAGCGAGATTCCTTGTCTTTCGGCGATTTTCTTCATAGCGATATAGTCGCCGTTTCCGTTCTCGGCAAGGTCGAGCATGACGCGCAGGGCGTATCTTCCTCTTGTTGATATGATCATATGGTTTCTCCTTGTAAATAATTAACTCAATATATCCGACAGATTCCGCTGTATTGCCGCCGCCACATCGGGCTTGTTCATCGAGTAAACATGTACGTTGGTAATTCCGTTGGCAAACAAATCGATGATCTGATCGGTGGCGTAGGCAATGCCTGCCTGCTTCATCGCGGCAGGAGAGGTTCCGAACTTGTCCACGAGCGACTTGAAGCGTTGCGGCATAAAGGAACCCGACAGCTTGATCGCTCTTTCCACTTGATTTCCGTTGGTGATGGGCATAACACCGGGGATGATCGGCACGGTGATACCCGCCTCACGAATCTTATAAAGGAAATTGTAAAGCAGGTTGTTATCGAAGAACATCTGCGTTGTCAGAAATTCACAGCCTGCCTCCACCTTTTCCTTAAGATACTTGATATCTTCTTTTTGATTGGCGCTTTCGGGGTGGATCTCGGGA
>JAGAKG010000068.1 GCA_017625755.1 Clostridia bacterium
AACGCCTATGGCGTTACCACGCTAAGGCGTGGTTCGACTGCGCAAACAATTCTCAGGATTGTTTGCTCCGCTCAGAATGACACATAAATGTGTCGGCGGGGGCAAGACTAACGAAAAGGCTACCGCCGAAGCGGTAGCCTTGCTTTCTTATGTCAGGTATGTAGAATCATTCTATCCACTCACTGTATTATTCGCCTCGGGAGTATAGGAAATTATTTCAACAGCTCCCTCGAAATCTATACACTCAACGGTAAAGGTCGTGTTACCGCCCTCGAAGCTTTCGTCTGTATCAACATAACAACAAATCGTGTCAGCATTTGTCAGAGCACTTACAACGGCATACTTTTTACCGTTCACAATAACGCTCTTTGCCATAAGCTTTGAGGGGTTAGTTATATCTATCTGTAACAGAAGCGAATCTCCCGCAACAGGCTCGGTATTGTTGGGCATAGTCACACTTTGAAGCTCAAAATATGGCTGAGTATACAATGTCTTTTTGATAGAACGCGTACGCAATCCTCTGCCATCGTTCATATCAACCGTGAAGGTTACTTTTATCGTATATTCGGTATATGGCTCAAGGTCTGTAAAATCACGGACGCTTGTACTATCAGCCACTAATATGCCATCCTCTCCCCACAAAAGCTCTATCTTTGTTATATCAAAAAAGGTATTGTCCTCATCCGAAACAGAAAAATCAAAACCTATGTAATTCTGAGTCGAATACGCAAAAATCTCTATATATGGATTCTCTTTCCATAAAGTGCGGAATGGACACTCCACAGTTCTTGTCACCAAGCCCTTACCGTTGTTCAGGTCGTAGGTATATATCAGCTTTACGACATATTGGTTGTTTGAAAGAAGGTGAGTAAACTCGGTCATGCTCGAATCCCCCTCAACAACAAGCTCGAATTCGTAAGCCCCGGGCGCCTTGTGCCAAAGTTCTATTTTGCTTATACTTCCGACATTATCGGTATCAGTATATTCAACCTTAATTTCCGCACTTGTTTTATCATAGCCAACCAGCATCATATCCACAATCGGCTTTGCCTTTGCCACGGTCGTAAAGGTAAGATAAACGCTTTCGACCTTACCGTTATGGGTATATTCTACAATAATGGTATACTCATTATCGCTAAGAAGCTCGCCTATCTCGGTTGCCGTTGCTTCGATATCCTTTATCTTCGTCTCGCCCTGATAAAGAGCTACCGATTTTATCTCCCCATCAAGACTCTGAGAGTGCCACTTGAGAGAATAATACACCACGGTCTGAGAAACCTCGACATCATCAAACATTAGATATTTAAGTGTATCGAAGGTCTTACTTGCAAGTATGTAGGTATCAAATCCTTTTCCGTCAAGCGCATCGTAGCTTGCAGCGATAACATAAGTATATTCCGTTCCTATCTTGAGATTATCGAATACTATTTCGTTTACTTCGGAGTAATTCAGGCTTCGGGTTTCAATTATGGTATCTCCTTCATAAAAAACCGCATCCACTCTGCCCCCGCTACGCTCCAAAAGCTTCATTTCATCGGATATTTCAATGTTGAAAGAAATATCGTTGAAGGATATCTTTTCACCCGATATCACCGCCGTGGGCTGCTTATCGGTGGCAACTCCGACCTTGACCGTCTTGTCGCCCTCCATTCTGACATCCTTTATCTCTGTTCCGTCGATATACTTTATCGCGTCTATC
>JAGAKG010000069.1 GCA_017625755.1 Clostridia bacterium
GCAAATAAAATAAAGCCCCTTTAGGGGCATGCCTGTGAAAGTCGTGCGGTTGGCAGACTTTTCGACGAGCCTATAGGCTCAGCCTATGACATGCCCTAAGGGGGCTTGTGCAAGCCACCGGCACGGCCGGTGGTCTTGACTATTCTATTAGATAAATTGGAATTTGTTTATACCTTAAATGTGTTTCATTTACCGAGATTAAACTGGTTCGCAATCTGCTTTCCCATCTCGCCCTCAAGGTCTTTTGCATCCGAATCTGCTATATAGTCTAAATCGTGGTCATCAAGATAAAGGTAGTACAGAGTGGTATTGTCTCTATCAATACCAATCATATATATTTTCTTAGGAAAATCATCTTCTTCTCCTTCGGTTACAACCTTAAAAAAGATTCCTTCATAATGAAACTCAGATGCGGCAATAAGGTAATAGCCATCGCGGTGAATAACAGGCTCTGTCAAAAACTGATGAGAGTCTATGTAAGCCTTGTAGTCTGCCTCGCATAGTTCAAGGCTTTCATATTTTACGATTGCGGTGATAGACTGATAAAAGAAAAAATCTTGGGAGCTAACTTTGCCAACAAATTGAACATCCTGCGCATCAAACTCGTTATACTTTGGGAAATTACTAAAATCGATTCCCATATCGTCTGCACACTGGTTAAAGTCAGCTTCACTTTCAATCGTATAGTAATTCACACAAGTAGGAATCTCTATAATACTCAAAACAAAAGTAATCGGATTGCACAATGCTATGATAACGATTATGTTCACCAATGCAGAAAGCCATTTACGCTTAATGCGCATGTTAAACAAGAGAATTAAAAAGAAAACAAGAATACAAACACCAATAATAAGAAACTCACGATATGGTATATAACTTCCATAAAGATATGGTGTCTTTTCTTTCATTGCAAATTCGCCAATTATTGTAATGATTGCCAAACACGAAATTAAAGTTAAGGCAAGTCCAATTAATGTAATGGCTGCGATTTTAATGATAGAAAGCTTAATTTTTTTCTTATCCATAGATATCCTCCTTTGTAATTATGTGCCTGGTTTGTTCGGTTTTGTTTTGCAGTACAATGATATGTTTGACCTCGCCAAATTCTTATTTATCGTTTTGTGTTATCGCCGATTTCGCCGTTGTATTACAAACGAATCGGGCAAAGCCATACCCCTCAGGGTCACATACCCAAAGGCTCCCTCCGGGAGGGAGCTGTCACCGAAGGTGACTGAGGGAGAGTGCGTTACCGTAAAGTTCTCGCAAGCTCCAAGTCACGCAGGCTCCTTCCACCGCTAACGCGGTCCCCCCTCCTTCTCGGAGGGAGGCTTTTTCCAGTCCTATTATAACACAAATCGGCAGAGAAAACAATACTCTGCCGAATTTTTGTGCTTGCAATCTATCTGTTAAGGACAACACAGAAATGCGATATCAATTTTTTGTTTATTCATTCACATCGGGCTTTGCGAACTGACTGTTATAAAGCTCGAAGTAGAAGCCCTTTTGCGCAAGAAGCTCCTCGTGAGTTCCTTTTTCGATGACATTACCGTCCTTCATTACCAAAATCATATCCGACTCCTTGATAGTTGAGAGTCTGTGAGCGACGATAAAGCTCGTGCGCCCCTTCATCATCGTGGTAAACGCCTTGCCGATACGAATTTCGGTACGGGTGTCGATAGACGAGGTCGCCTCGTCAAGAATGAGCATTTCGGGGAGAGAGAGCATAACTCGCGATATGCAGAGGAGCTGCTTCTGTCCCTGCGAGAGCGAGCCGCCGTCCTCGCCGATTACGGTATTATATCCGTCGGGCAAACGGCGTATAAAGCTATGAGCGTGCGCCGCCTTTGCCGCCGCGACTATCTCCTCGTCTGTGGCGTCGGGCTTGCCGAAGGCAATGTTATCGCGTATAGTTCCCTCACAGAGCCAGGTCTCCTGAAGCACCATACCAAACGAGCGCCGCAGAGCGACCTTGTTTATCTCGCGGACATCCGTGCCGTCGAGCGTGATAGCTCCGCCCCTCACATCATAGAAGCGCATAAGCAGATTGATAAGCGTGGTTTTTCCGCAGCCCGTAGGCCCGACTATCGCAACCTTTTGACCCTGAGATACCGAAACATTGAGTCCTTTTATAAGCGGTTTTTCGGGGGTATACGAGAAGGATACATCGCAAAATTCGATATTACCTCTGGGGTCGATATCCGTGGGCGCATTGTCCGAGACATCGTCGGGAAGCGGTTCCTCAATTACCTCGAATACTCTCGCCGCGCAGGCAAGTGCGTTCTGAAGCTCGGTGATAACTCCCGAAATTTCATTGAAGGGCTTGGTGTACTGCGTGGAGTAAGCGAGGAAGCTCGAGAGCATACCGACGCTTATCGCCGCTCCGCCGCTTGAAATGCAGAGAAGCGCTCCAAAAAGCGCGACGAGAGCGTAGACCGTGCCGTTGAGAAATCTCGTTACGGGATTTGTCGTTGACGAGAAGAAGATGGCTCTGAGAGATGACTTGGAAAGCCTTGTATTTATCTCGTCAAACTCTGTCTGTATATCCTTTTCCTTTCCGAACGCCGCAACCGTTTTGTGTCCGCTTATCATTTCGTCGATAAGTGAGGTCTGCTCACCCCTTATCTCGGATTGAAGCTTGAACATCGAGTAGGTCTTTTTCGCGATAAACGCCGCAACAAAAAGCGATACGGGGGTTACTACGACCACTATCGCGGTTATAGAGGGGCTTATCGTGAGCATAAATATCAGCGTTCCGAGTATCGTTATGATTCCGTTGAAGAACTGGGTAAAGCCCAGAAGAAGTCCGTCGGAGAACTGCTCGGCATCGGATATTATTCGGCTGACTATCTCGCCCGAGGGGTGGGAGTCGATATAGGATATCGGGAATTTCTGTATCTTTTTGAAAGCCTCGCGGCGGATATTGCATACGATACCGTAGGTCATTCGGTTGTTTAGAACATTTATCAGCCATTGAAGGACTGCCGTTATGAGAATAGCGACGATTACCTTCAGAAGTATAGCCTCTATGCCCTCAAATATGACATTCCCCTCGCCGCGGGCAAGGTCTATCGCCTCGCCGACGAGTACCGGAACATAGAGCGTGAGCGCCACAGAAATTGCGGTGAATATGAGCGAGAGAATAAAGTGGATGCGGTAAACCTTCAGGTATTTGAGTACCTTTATAAAGGTTCTCAGCGCGTTTTTGTTGTTTGCTTTTTTCATTTGCCCTCACCTCCCGCGCTGAACTGGGAGTTATATATCTCCAGATAGGTCTCACAGCTCTCGAGAAGCTCCTCGTGCCTTCCCACACCAACTATGTCTCCGTCCTCAAGAACTATGATAAGGTCTGCGTGGCGTATCGACGAGGTTCGCTGGGAAACTATAAATTTCGTGGGATTGTAGTCAAGTGACGCGAGTGAGGAACGCAGAGCCGACTCGGTGGCGTAGTCGAGAGCAGATGCCGAGTCATCGAGAATGAGTATCTCGGGGCGGCGCACAAGCGCACGCGCTATCGTGAGTCTCTGCTTCTGTCCACCCGAGAAATTGCTTCCGTTCTGCTTCACGGGCTCGTCGAGCCCGTCTGCCTTTTCACGGATAAATCCGTCAGCCTGAGCGAGACGCAGGGCTTCCCAAAGCTCCTCCTCGGAGGCGTTCTCGTTGCCCCAAAGGATATTTGAGCGGACAGTTCCTTTAAAGAGAAGCGCCTTTTGCGGAACTATTCCTATTTTCGCGCGAAGCTCCTCGCCCGAATAAAGCCCCGTATTCTTACCGTTGATAAATACATTTCCCTCGGTGGGGTGGTAAAATCCAGGTATCATATTGACAAGCGTGGATTTTCCACAGCCCGTCGAACCGATAATACCCACCGTTTCACCGCGCTTCACCTTAAAGGATATATTGCTTATCGCGGGGTCTCCAGACTCGCTGTACGCGAAGCTGACATTGTCGAACTCGACCGCGAGAGTGTCATCAGAGCTTTCGGCTCTTACCTCAAAGTCGGTGTCCGAGGGGGTGTCAAGCACGGCGCTGATACGCTTTGCGCCCGCCGAGCACTTGTTGAGTGTGATTATAAGGCTTGCGAGCTTGATAAGCTCAACAAGTATCTGCGACATATAGTTGTAAAGCGCGACAAGCTCACCCTGCGATATCACGCCGCTGTCTACCGTCATCGCTCCGTTGCGGATAAGCAATACAACAGCGAGGTTGATGATAACATAGGTCAGGGGATTCATAAGCGCCGATATCTTACCCGCGAAAAGCTGTATCTTTGTCAGCTCGTTATTTCGAGTTTCAAAGTCGGCTATCTCGTCGCTCTCCTTGTTAAATGCCCTTACGACACGCGCACCCTTGTAGTTTCCGCGCGTTTTGGCAACAACTCTGTCGAGCTTCGCCTGAACCTTTTTGTATATCGGGATACTGACTAGCATTATGCCGAAAACGACTATGGCGAGCAGGGGAATGGTTACTGCAAATATGAGTGCCAGACGGGTATTTATCGTGAACGCCATTATCATAGCGCCGAATACTACGAACGGCGAACGCATAAAGAGACGGAGAAATAGGTTTACTCCTGTCTGTACCGTGTTTATGTCGCTTGTCATTCTCGTTATAAGCGTTGAGGTTCCGAGCTTGTCTGTTCTCGAATAGGAAAAGCTCTGTATATGAGAGAAAAGTGAGCTGCGGAGAGCCGTGGAAAATCCGACCGCCGCCTTTGCCGAAAAATACTGAGCGCAGAGCGAGCAGGAAAGTCCGATTATTCCGAGTATTATCATAACGGCGAACATAAGGTATATCCTGCTTGTGTCGCCTCCGCCTATTCCATTGTCGATTATCTGCGATACCGCGAGGGGGATCATAAGCTCAAAAAGAGCCTCGAGCATCTTGAACAGCGGCGCTATCACCGATTCCTTACGGTATCCTTTTAAGTATTTTAAAAGCTTTTTCAATGTTTCCTCCCGATGTTGAAGAAAAGTTTTACATTATCCCTCATTATAGCATAAAAGCTATATTTTGTCAATGAAATGACCTTTCATTGACAGCTTCGTAACAAAAAAGTAAACCCCAAGGAATTGTCCTTGGGGTTCTGGTGGAGACAGATGGATTCGAACCATCGACCCCATGCATGTCAAGCATGTACTCTAACCAACTGAGCTATGCCTCCAAACAGCAGATATTATATCATATATAAATTTAAAATGCAATAGTTTTTTTAAAAAATGCAATAAATATTTTTAGTGTCTTGCAAAAAATCCTCAAAGTCTGTATTTTTTGATATTTGTATTGAAAAAAATGTTTTGTTGTGATATCATTAATGTACGGAAAACTATCGAAAGGAATAATTATTATGAGAAAAATTTTTTGTCTTATTTTGTCGTCGATGATTTTGTGCGGTATGTCCGCTTTTTCGGCGTCTGCGGCAGATTATACCGTGAATCTTGATAGCCCTCTTTCGGGAGTCAGTGTCGGATTTTACGGAGATTCTATTTGCGCGGCGGGCTGCGAGAAGAACACAGACCTTGAGTATGTTCGCGGTTGGGCGGGCAGAATAGGATATACCAACGATATGGATTGGATAAATCACGGAATATCCGCGTATTCGGTATCTACCTGCCGAGGCTCGAAAACTATTATGTCTCAGCTTGAAAAGTCTGAGGGCGAGGAGCATGAAATGATAATTCTCCACGGCGGAACGAACGATGCGTGGGATAATGCTCCCGTGGGCGAGATGACGGGCGAGGACGAGTTTGAAAACAGTAATTTTTATAATCCTAGAACCTTTGCGGGCGGTCTTGAGCAGATGTTTGCTTTTATTGAGGAGACAAACCCCGATGCGGTGGTCGGATATATCATTAACTTTAAGTTTGTGAACGCAACTAACGGAGTTCAGGTCGATATTCCCGACGGAAACGGCGGAACAAAGAAGGTATACCGTCTCAACCATATGGAAGACTATGTTGAGATGACTAAGAAGATATGCGATAAGTGGGGAGTTCCGTACCTTGACCTGTATAGCAACGACGAGCTGACAAACAAGCTCTATCCTATGAACGGCGGTACTTACTCAAACGCCTATGTCCCCGATTTCGTTCACCCGAATACGGCGGGATATGACATTATCTATCCTTACATAGAGGAATTTATGATAGATATTCTTGAGGCGTCGCAGGTAACAGAGGCGACGACCACTCTTGCTACCACCCCCGCGCCCACACCTACCACGGTGCCCGAGACAACGGCGGAGGAGACAGCCGAGACTAAGCCGGGTGGCTGCGGAGCGGTGATGGGAAGCGCATCGGTAGCCGTATTTACCGCGCTCGGAGCTACGGCAATACTTGCCACAAAGAAAAGAAAAACAAGATAAGCCGATAGGCGTGAGAAACACAGGCGGTTCAGAATGAACCGCCTGTGTTTTTTTATTAAATAAAAAGCTTTTAGCAGACCGAATAAGACAAAATATTTGCTTTCCTTGGGCTATAATATAATTATGAGGAGAGGGGAGTGAATATGGGACAGACGGTATATGTTGACCTGCTTTTTTTGATAAATTTCAGTATGGATTTTCTCTGCTTTTTTCTTTGCGCTAAGCTGCTCGGAAGAAAGCTATCCTTGGGGAGGGCGCTTTTGGCGTCAGCGCTTGGCGGGATATACGCAAACGCGGCGTTGTTTATGAGCTTGGGGCGTATCTTGTCTCTTTTGATAGACATTATCTTCTGTGCCGTAATGTGCGCTGTTGCCTTTTATAAGAGGGGAAAGGCACGCTCTCTGCCGCTTTACATACTTGTCTATTTCGCAATATCAATGGCGCTTGGCGGATTTATGACCGCGATATTCAATCTGCTCAACAGGGCGGATCTGCCTCTCGAGCAGGGGTCGTCTGACGGTATTTCTGTCTGGATGTTTGCGCTGCTCGCCGCGCTGAGCGCACTTATAACGCTTTTCGGCGGCAGATTTTTCAGAAAAAAGGCGGGGCAGAAAAATGCCGAAATCGAGATAAGCTACCGCGGAAAAAGTGTGCGGCTGAGGGGAATGAGCGATAGTGGAAATCTTTTGCGGGAGCCTATAAGCGGCAAGCCATGTATAATTGCAGACATAGGTGCGCTTGAGCCGATAATACCGAGGAAAATCACAATAGCGGCGAGAAAAAAGAATGTCAGCGCGCTTGGCGATATGATGAGAGAGGACGCAAAAAACATCAGAATAGTTCCGATAAAAACGGCTGGCGGGGAAGGCGCTTTACTCGCTGTTCGCGCCGACAAGATAACTCTTGATTGCGGAAAGGGCGCAGAGCAGGTAGACGCGCTTGTGGTGCTTTCGGATATTGCGGAGAGCGCCGACGGAAACGAGGCTCTTATACCCTCGGAGCTGTTGATATAGTTGATATAATTTATTTGGAGGTGAGGTTGATTTGGAAAGGATTTTGAAATTTATAGACGCTTTTTGTGCATGGTTTACAAATAAAACGAAGTCTATCATAAGGAAAGTAAAAGGCTTTTTTGTGCGAAGGCGGGGTGGAATCTATTATGTAAACGGCCCCGAGGTGTTACCGCCGCCGCTATCGCGCGAGGAGGAGGCGAGAATAATTGATCGGCTTGAGAGTGACGAGGAGGCAAGACAGGTGCTTATCGAGCATAATCTGCGGCTTGTCGTTTACATAGCCAAGAGGTTTGAAAATACGGGAGTTGGTATTGAGGATCTTGTATCGATAGGCACGATAGGGCTTATCAAGGCGATAAACACCTTCAGGGCGGATAAAAATATCAAGCTTGCGACCTACGCGTCGAGGTGCATCGAAAACGAGATACTTATGTATATACGAAAAAATTCGGGCGCTAAGTCTGAGGTATCTATCGACGAGCCGCTTAATGTGGATTGGGACGGAAACGAGCTTCTTCTGTCCGATGTTCTGGGAAGCGACGAGGACGGTATAGTTTTTGAGATAGAGCAGCTCGAGGAGAGGGCGGCGATAAGGCGTGCGGTGGCGGCGCTCGATGACAGAGAAAGGGAGATAATCGAGCTTCGCTACGGAATGAGGGGCGAGCCCGAGCTGACTCAAAAAGAGGTCGCAGACCGCCTCGGGATATCTCAATCCTATATCTCTCGACTTGAAAAGAAAATAATAGCCCGTCTGCGCGCCGAGCTTGAAGCAAGGTGTTAGGGGATGCTGGGAACGCGCAAGGAGAACCTTTTAAGGAAAGGTTCTCCTTGACCTCTCCAAACCTTTTGAAGCAAAAGGGTTTGAATGAAACCGTATTGTAAAACCATATCTTGAGGTATTTTCTCTAAGGTGGACACCCCTCGGACATTTGCCTACCGAGGGGTGTCTTTCTATTATATTCCCCCTGCTTTTACCCGCCGTTGTCATTCTTGAGCGGAGCGAAGAATCTCGGCGGGTAGGGAGCAAGATTTTGAAATTAAAAATATGCATTAGCCAGTGTTTTCTTTTTGCTTACTTTTTCTTTTGCAAAAGAAAAAGTAAGAGAAAAAACAAAAAAATTAAAAAAAGGTATTGCAATTAAGAAAAGTTTGTGGTATAATATACTCCGTTCGTGAACCGATGTCAAAGAACATCGGAATAATAGAAGCGAGGAGAAATTGAAATGAAACAGGGAATCCATCCTAATTACGAAGAGTGCGTAATCAGATGCGCATGCGGCGAGTCTGTTGTAACCAAGTCGACCAAGGGCGGCGAGATAAGAGTTGAAATCTGCTCCAAGTGCCATCCTTTCTTCACAGGAAAGCAGAAGTTCGTTGACGCAGGCGGACGAGTTGACAAGTTCAAGAAGAGACTTGAAGCAAGCGCTAAGTAATTCAGAAAACACATACAGAAAAAGATTGGCTCACCTTTGTGAGCCAATCTTTTCTGTTATTCATTATCTTTTAATTCTAACGAGCGAGGATATTCCCGCATTCAGCGCGTCCGCGAGGGCGTCTATTTCCTCGGTGGTATTGTATTCCGAGAAGCTGATACGCAACGAGCAGTCGGCGCTGTGCCTGTCAAGTCCGAAGGCTATGAGCGAGGGACTCGTCGTATTTGAATGAGCCGAACAAGCCGAGCCGCTCGAAACATTTATTCCAAGATTTGAGAGATAGTGCAGCATAGTTTCACTCTTTATGCTCGGAAGGGTTATATTGAGAATCTGCGGGGCGAATTTTTCGGGGACATTAAGCTTTATATCAAGCTCGGAAAGCCGCTCTGCGGCATAAGCGCGAAGCGAATATAGCTTGTCCGTTACCTCGCCGAGACGAGGATATATGTCGGCAACTGCCGCTCCGAAAGCCGAAATTCCGATAACATTCTCAGTACCCGACCTCATTCCGAATTCCTGACCTCCGCCTACGAGGAAGGGGACTATTTTTTTAGCTTTAAGCAGTTCTTTATTTATATAAAGCGCACCGACGCCCTTTGGAGCGTGAACCTTGTGTCCGCTGAGCGTTACAAGGTCGGCGCCTATTTGCGCGGGGGTAAACCTGAGCTTCAGAAATCCCTGAACGGCATCACAATGGGTTATGGCGGAGGGATATTTCTCCTTTACCGCCGCAAATGCGTCCTTTACATTATAGAGCGCGCCCGTTTCGTTGTTGACCATCATAAACGACGCGAGAAATATCTTTTTCTCAAGCGCTTCCTCGAGCGCGTACATATCGAGCGCTCCGCCGCGAGTCGGGATAGTGACCACCTCAAAGCCAGACGCCTCGAGCCGCTTTGCGGCGTTTGCTACCGAGGGATGCTCTGAGTCGGTTATAAGTATTCTGTTTGCCTCTCTGCGCTCCTTGGCGAACGCCGTGCCCAAAAGCGCGAGCGAGGTTGCCTCGGTTCCGCAGGATGTGAAAATAAGCTCTCCCGCATTTTTAGCACCGAGGGCGAGCAGTATATTTTTTCTTGCTTCGGTTATCAGCTTTTCCGCCTTGAGCCCCGCGTCATGCAGAGACGATGGGTTGCCGTAGCACTCTATTGCCTCTGATATCTTTGCCTTTGCGGCGTCGGATATCGGTGTGGTTGCACTGTTATCAAGATATATTGCCATGATAGCTCCTTTTAAAGTGTTTATTGGGTATAAGATTGAAAGTAAAACAAGAAAGGCTCCCTTGTGTAAAGGGAGCTCCCGCAAAGCGGGTGAGGAATTGTCTTTCGCTCTTCGAGCGAAGTCACGAACTTGCAAGTTCGTGATTTACAGCCTTGAATATTGGTTGAAAATCAATCCCTCCGCCTCGTTCCTCGGCACCTCGGCTTTTTGCAATTCTGTTTTAACGAAATAGCTCTTGTGTTTATTCGATAAATGTAATTTTTATCTGAAAGTAAATGCCGTAATCATTTTGTCAACATCCTCAAGATGAGATTCGAAAACATCTGTCTTAGCGGTGTATGTTATCGAATATACCATTCCACCGTAAATGAAGCAGACCTGCTTTACCGTGATATCGGTGTTCTCGTAATTTGCCTTGAAGGTAATTGATATTGCGTCTCTCGACGCTACCTTAAGCTCTGTTTTCTCGATAAGCTCGTATCCCTTTACCGATTTTGCGTATTCTTCCTCGCACATAGCAATATAATCGGCGGTTCCAATACCCTCATTAGGAGAGTAGGATGTCACGGTTACATTTGAACGCTCGCTCTCGGGATAATACGCCTCGGATCTGCCACTCTCGGAGTTGCATATCCAGGATTTTGGAACATAAAGTCTGTATTCAAGATTGTCTGACGACGCTATCTTCATTCCCTCGGGAGTTTTTTTGTCAACAACCTCGTCGTTTACTGGCTCGGGCTTGTCGCAAAGCACAAATTCTGCGATTACCGAGTCGCGTACGCTAGCGTAGCTCTCGACGGTTGCCGTGGGAATATAGAAATTGAGCGATACCATATCTCCCTTATGGAGAGCGGTAATCTGCGTGCAGGTGTAATCCACGCCGTCTATACTTGCCGTATATATCATCTTCAGCGCATCGGCTCCCGAGAGGACATCAGCATTGATCGACTCCAGCTTGAAAAGCTCAAGAGACGCCGCGTAGCCTTCGGCGCAGTAATTCATATAGTCCTCAAGAGAGGGAGAATCGTTGTCGGGCGTGTAGTACCTCGCGGAGATTATGAGCTTGTCTGGAACATAGGAAAACGCGCTCGATACACCGCTCTCGGTGTTAAGAGACATTTCCTCGGGAACATAGAGCTTGAACGGCTCTCCCTCAACAGAGGCGAGCTGCATTCCGTCGGGCGCTTTTTCTCCGCCCGAGCAGGAGCTGAGGAGCATTACACAAATTATTATGGCTGCCGCAAGGGCAGTAAATTTTTTCATTTTATCAAATGCCTTTCTTTTGAACATTTGGTCAAAGCAGACCAAGACAGATACAATTATAGCAGATATTTGTTTCTATATCAAGAGATATTTGTTAATTTTTGTCCGAAGAAAAATTATTCACGAGCGCCTTGAAGCGGTTTCCGCGCTCCTCAAAGTTCTTGAAGGCGTCAAAGCTTGCGCAGGCGGGGGAGAGCAGAACGCTGTCGCCGCTTACCGCTACCGCTCTTGCTTCGGCTACCGCGTCGGCAAACTCGGGCTTCTCTATTACGGTAATCACATCGGGTGAATATTTTTCACATTCAAGCAGAGCTTTTTTTATTTTAGCGGCGGTGGCTCCCGTGAGAATCACGCACCTGACCGAGCCGCAGAGCGCGTCGGCAAGCGTGTCAAAGGGAATGTTTTTATCGTATCCGCCGCAAATTACCACCTTAGGACCCGCAAGGGCAGAGAGCGCGGCGGCGGTGCGCGTGGGACTTGAGTCTATCGAGCTGTTGTAATACCTTACCCCGTCAAGCTCACGCACAAATTCAAGGCGATGCTCAACTCCGCCGAAGGTCTTTGCGACCTCTGTATATATATCCTTGTCAACAAGACCGTATGTAAGCGCTATTGCGGTCATATAATTTTCGATGTTGTGTTTGCCGGGGAGTATTATGTCCGAGGCATAGAGGAGAGTTTCCTCGTTCCTTCCATCGGAATATACTATTTCGTCATCACGAAGAAATATCGCGCCGACATTGATGCCCGAGAGCGAAAATTCCTCAAAGGACTTTTTGCTTGACGAGAAAAGTACTATATTATCCCGCCTCTCGCGCGCAATCTGCTCTGTGATGCCATTTTCAGCGTTAAGCACAAGAAGGGTACTCTCTCCATACACATTTTTCTTGGCGCGAATGTATTCCGACATATCGGTGTGCCAGTTGAGGTGATTCGGGGTTATATTCGTTATCGCCGCTCGTGCGGGGGAAAAGGAGGCGGTCATCAGCTGAAAGCTTGATAGCTCAAGCACAGAGAAGTCGCTCTCGCTCATATTTGAATATTCCGAAAGCAGGGGAGTGCCTATATTTCCGCCAACATAGGCGCGTGAGGAGCGATATCTTTCTGCCTGCTTTTTCAGAAACAGATGAGTGAGGGTCGTCGTGGTCGTTTTGCCGTCGCTTCCCGTTATGGCGAGGATTTTCGCCTTTGTGAGACTAAGAAAAAGCTCCATTTCGGAGGTGAGTATCGCTCCGTTTTTCAGAGCGTGGGGGATAGAGCCCGCGTCGGGACGGATACCCGGTGAGCGGAATATGACATCTGCGTCGATACCGTCGAGATAGCTTTCGCCGAGTATGAAGCGCACGCCTGTCGCCTCTGCTCTCTCGCACACATCGCCAAGTTCGGCTCGGCTTTTTTTGTCGCGCACGGTTACTGTCGCGCCCGAATTCATAAGTATGTCCATAAGCGGAAGATTGGATATTCCAAGTCCGAGAATGTCGCACCTCTTGCCGCAAAGTTCCTCTATATTATTTATCTTTTTCAAGCTAAAACACCGCCTTACATTATATACATTAACATTATATACTCAAAATCGGTGTAATGCAAGTAAATTTATACTGTTTTTGTAAAAATAATTATAAAATCCTATTTGCAAACGCAATTTTTTTTGGTATAATATAAGTTGAATTAATGTCTGTTACATAAAGAGGTAAAAATGTCTGTTGAAAAAGTGAGAAATTATCTGTCGGCGTACGGTGTCTCTGACAGAATACGAGAATTTGATGTTTCCAGCGCGACCGTCGAGCTTGCCGCCGCGGCGCTCGGTACAGACGGTGCGAGAATCGCGAAAACTCTCTCCTTCGCCAGAAAGGACGGTGGGTGTATGCTTATCGTATGCGCGGGGGATTACAAAATAGATAATAGAAAATTCAAGGATAAATTCGGGTTTAAGGCTACTATGCTCTCGCATGAGGACGCGCTCGCTATGACGGGACACGCGGTTGGCGGAGTATGCCCCTTTGCGCTCCCCACGGGAGTTGAGGTATATCTCGATATCTCGATGAAGCGCTTTGAGACGGTGTTTCCTGCGGCAGGCTCCTCGAATAGCGCAATAGAGCTTAGTTGCGACGAGCTTTTTGAATTCTCGCAAGCAATCTCCTGGGAGGACCTCTGTAAACCGAGAGAGTGAGATTTTGAATTAAAGTATATCTATTCGCCAGTGTTTTCTTTTTGCTTACTGTTTTTTATGTAGGAAGCAAGATTTTAAGTAAAAATATATCTATTCGCCAGTGTTTTCTTTTTGCTTACTGTTTTTTATGCAGAGAGCAAGATTGTAAGTTAAAATATATTTAGTCGCCAATGTTTTCTTTTTGCTTACTTTTTCTTTTGCAAAAGAAAAAGTAAGAGAAAAAGTAAGAGAAAAAATTCAGGAAGGTAAAAAATGGCTGAAAATAAGAAAAATACAAAAAAAGATTATAATGACCAAAGTATAAAAGCACTCAAAGGAGCAGATCGTGTCAGAAAAAGACCTGCGGTAATTTTCGGCTCCGACGGACTTGAGGGCTGCGAACATTCTTTCTTTGAGATACTTTCAAACTCGGTCGACGAGGCAAAGGAAGGACACGGCTCGGTCATAACCGTCACGGCATATCTCGACCGCTCTATCCGCGTTGACGACCACGGACGCGGAGTTCCGCTCGGATACAACGAGGCGGAGGGGCGCTGGAACTGGGACCTCATATACTGCGAGCTTTACGCGGGCGGTAAATACGATAATAACCAGGGCGGCGCGGCGTACGAATATTCTCTCGGACTAAACGGACTTGGTGCCTGCGCTACGCAGTACAGCTCTGAGTTTATGAGCGTTTATTCCTACGACGGAACAAATGAAAGCTCGATAAGCTTCAAGCGCGGTGAGCCCGTAACAGAGCTTACGGTGCGTCCTCTCGATAAAAAAGAGAGAAGAACGGGAACGGTGGTTCATTGGAAGCCCGACCTTGATGTGTTTACCGACATAAATATCCCGAGCGAGTTTTTTATCGAGACTCTGCATCGCCAGTCGGTGGTCAACCCCGGTATCAGCTTCGTGCTGCTTATCGAAACCGAGAAGGGTAAGTTTTCCGAGCAGACCTTCGTTTACGAAAACGGAATTATAGATTATATCACCGAGATGGTCGGAGAAAACTCGCTTACCGCGCCTGTGCTCTGGCACCTCGAAACACAGGGGCGCGACAGAGCGGATAAGGACGAATATAAGCTGAAGGCGGATTTTTCCTTCTGTATCTCCAACACCGTAAACACGCTTGAATACTACCATAACTCGAGCTTTCTTGAGCACGGCGGCTCGCCCGACAAGGCGGTAAAGACGGCGTTCGTGTATGCCGTTGATAAATATCTGAAGAACGCGGGTAAGTATAATAAAAACGAAAAGAAGATAACCTTTGACGATATCGAGGATTGCCTCGTGCTTGTTATAAACAGCTCGTCTACAATGACATCTTATGAGAATCAGACGAAAAAGGCGATAAACAACACCTTTATCAAGGACGCGATGACAGAGTTCCTCAAGAATAACCTTGAGATATATTTCGTCGAAAATCCCACAGCGGCAGAGGTCTTCACTAATCAGGTGCTTGTCAATAAGCGAAGCCGCGAGAAGGCAGAGGAGACGAGAATAAATGTCAAGGGTAAGCTCACGGGCTCTATCGATATTGCCAACAGAGTCGAGAAATTCGTCAACTGCCGCTCTAAGGACCCGAGTGTGCGCGAGCTTTATATAGTTGAGGGAGATTCGGCTCTGACATCCTGTAAGCTTGGAAGAAACGCTGAGTTTCAGGCAATAATCCCCGTAAGAGGTAAGACGCTTAACTGTATGAAAAGCTCTTACGACAAGATATTCAAGAGCGAGATAATCACAGACCTGCTCCGAGTTATCGGATGCGGAGTCGAGATAAACGGCAAGGTCAAGGGGGATTTTCCCGTGTTCGACCTGAGCGCGCTTCGTTGGTCGAAGATAATTATCTGTACCGATGCCGACGAGGACGGTTTCCAGATAAGAACGCTTCTGTTAACCCTATTTTACCGTCTGCTTCCTACACTTCTGAAGGAGACGAAGGTGTTTATTGCCGAGTCGCCGCTCTTTGAGATAACCGCTAAGGATAAGATATACTTTGCGTATAACGAATTTGAGAAGGCGGATATACTTAAAAAGCTTGAGGGGCAGAAATATACTCTCCAGCGCTCCAAGGGTCTTGGCGAGAACGAGCCCGATATGATGTGGCAGACGACCATGAATCCCGCAACCCGCCGTCTTATCGCGGTAACGCCTACCGACGCGGCGGCAACCGAGGAGATATTCGATACTCTGCTCGGCGATAATCTTCCTGCCCGTAAGCAGTTCATATCCGAGCACGGAAGCGAGTACATCAAGGACGCGGATATATAATTTTAATACAAAAGGGAAAAGTTTTTAGAAAGCTTTTCCCTTTTTACTAATAAGGGTAACGCCACGGTGGTGGCTACATCTCATTCGTCAGCTTACACTGCCACCTTCCCTTTGAGGGAAAGACATGGGAAAGAGCTGCAGAATATTTGAATTGTGTGAGCTGTTATATATTAAGGCTTCCCCTGGAGGGGAAGCTGTCGTCGGAGACGACTGATGAGGTGTAGAACACCTGCCTACATTGTTTTGATAGAACAAAAATAAAAAACATTCCAAAGATGAAAGTATTTTGTGATTTTTTCGATATACATATTGAAGACGCGTCTGAATTTTAGTGAAAGGAGAAACCGCATTGGAGAATGAATTGCTAAAGAAGCTCAATGGGAGAGACGAAAGCGCTCTCGGGGATATCCAAAAAAACTATGGTAAAATGATATACGCGCTGTCGCTTCGCATACTTGGTTCTCGCGAAGACGCAGAGGAGTGCGCTAACGATGTTCTGCTTGAAATATGGAATACCGTTCCCCCTAAGCAGCCCGAAAGAATATCCGCGTATGCCTGTATGCTTGCAAGACGCACCGCGATAGATAAGCTTCGGGCGAATACGGCAGGCAAAAGGGGCGGTGTTGAATATATTTTGGCAACAGCGGAGCTTGAGAACGAGCTGTGCATCTGCGACACTGCCGCGGAGGATATTGATTCGTATGAAATAAGCGAACTTATCAACGAATTTCTTGGGAGTCTGAGCTCGCGTGATAGGTATATATTCATTGCTCGATATTACGCCTTCGAGGATATATCCGAGATAGCGGTAAAGCTTGGAATGGCTAAAAATGCTGTCAATATACGGCTTTCCCGAATGAGAAAGCGGCTGAGGTGTTTATTTGCGGAAAGGAATATCTATATATGAGAAAAATAAATAAATTGAATGACGCGATTGGCGGTATAGACGAAAAATTTGTAGAGGAATATATTGAGTGCGCTCCGAGAAAAAGGATTCCTTGGAAGACGATTGCGGTAAGCGCGGCTTGCTTTGCTGTGATTTTATCGGCGGTCTATCTGCCGTTTGCGCTCAGAAAAGTTCCCGATAAGGGGGATAAGAGCAGTACCGAGGTTCCGTTTTATACGGGAATGGCGGGTCTTGAAGCATCAAGTGAGGTGATAATCGATAGCTTGGGCAGAGAAGTGCTTCATACGAAAAACGCGGGTCTGCCCGACGGAACGCTCGTAGGACAAAATTCTGCGCTTGATTGGTGCACCACATCATACTGCTATATGACGCATGATACGCCAAGCTTGCTCGCAATCAAGGGGATAAAGGTTTCAAGCGACAGTTACAGCTATAAGAGTGTGGGAGAGGACGGTGCTGAGTATGTCAGGATTTGTTATGTTAGCGGTATCAGAATATCCGATATGCTCAAGGAAAATAACACATCGGGATATGACGAGGGAGATATTATATATGTCTTTGATTATCTGACGGGGCAGGTTAATGAGGATGGAGAAATGACCTATTTCTTCTACAAGGAGAGTTGTATTCCGCCCGAGGAGGAGGCAGTGTATCTTTTGTCGACCAACGAAAAAAAATCTTATATCCCCGCTTGGGCAAAGGAAAGCGGCTTGATTGCTGAGAATGTCTGGGATACAACGGGGGTCACCTCTGTTGAAAATTTCGAGGTTATATGGCAGGAAGTGCTTGATAATTGGAAGCATTTTGAAGAAAATTATTAAATAATTTATATGGCAGAAAAGGCACAAAGTGCCGTTTCTGCCATAACTTTTTATTAACATTTGATTTAAAGAATTTAACATATAATTCACAGCGAGTTGAAACAATAATGGTATAATTGCTTCGATTTCACGACGGAAAGGTGGATAATTATGGCAAAATATAAGTTATATAAATCAAGAAAAATACATGATTTGAGGGAGATGCTTGAAGAAAGCGCGGAGCTTTACGGAAGCCGTACCGCTTTTTTGCAGAAGGTTGACGGAAAATATAAGTCCTTCAGCTACAACCGCTTTAAGGCTGATGTTGACGCGCTCGGAACGGCTCTCACCGCGAGGGGATTTGCGGGAAAGAGGGTCATAGTTATCGGTGAGAACTCGTATTACTGGTGTCTTTCCTATATGACTACGGTCTGCGGTCTTGGCGCTGTCGTTCCCGTGGACAAGGAGATTCCCGCGGAGGAAATTGCGAATATCGCGAAAATATCCGAGGCGGCGCTCATACTTTATTCGGGCAAATACGAGGAAAAGCTTTTGGGCGTTGATTCCTCTGTCGAAAGGATAGCATTTGAGGAGCTTCCCGCATATATTTTTGAGGGCAACGAAAGGCTTGACAAGGGCAATCGCGATTATTTTGAGCTGTCTATCGACATAGACGCGCTTTGCTCGCTCATTTTCACCTCGGGCACTACGGGCGTTTCAAAGGGCGTTATGCTCTCGCAGAGAAATATCTGCTTTACGATAGAAAATCTTGCAAAGATGGTTTATGTCACTCCCGAGGACACGGCGCTCTCTGTTCTTCCGTTGCACCATGTTTACGAATGTACCTGCGGATTTCTTTATCCCATATCCATGGGCGCGTCTGTCGCGTTTTCCGAGGGTGTGCGCTATATTATGAAGAATCTGAAGGAGGTTCGCCCGACCAAGATGCTCTGCGTTCCTCTTCTTATCGAGACGATGTATAAGAAGATATGGGCGAATATCCGCAAAAACGGAATTGAGGATAAGGTAAAGACTGTTATTGCCGCGACGAACAAGGTTCACCCCTATTCCGCGAGAATGGCGATAAAGAGAAAGATGTTTGCCGATATACACAAGTCCTTCGGCGGACGGCTTGACCTGCTTGTCTCGGGCGGCGCGCCTATTGACCCCGAGGTCATAAAGGGAATGAGGGATTTCGGACTGAATATTATTCAGGGGTACGGTCTTACCGAGTCCGCGCCCCTTGCGGCGGTCAACCACGACAGTTATTTCAGCGACCGTTCGGCGGGGCTTGCGTTGCCTGGCGGCGAGCTGAAGATAATAGACTGTCAGGAGGACGGAACGGGAGAGATATGCTACCGCGGCGATAATGTAATGCTTGGATATTACCGACGCCCCGACCTTACTGCCGAGGTCAAGAAGAACGGTTGGCTGCATACGGGAGATGTCGGATTTATTGACGAGAAGGGCTTTTTGGTTATTACGGGAAGAAAGAAGAATGTTATAATCCGCGCAAACGGAAAGAATGTTTTCCCCGAGGAGCTTGAGGCGTATCTCTGCCGCAATCCGATCATTTCCGAGGCTGTCGTGCTTGGTATTATGAACGAAAAGAAGAACGAGTATGATATAGTTGCCGCGATATATCCCGACTTTGAATATGTCAAGGAGCATTTTGGTGTGGGATATAGTCAGAGAGTGCTTAATAAGAAGCTCGCCGAGGCGGTCGCAGAGGTCAACGCTATCGTGCAGACCTATAAGAGGATCGATGCTTTCGTTATCAGAAACGAGGAGTTCCCGAAGAACACCTCGAAAAAGATAAAGAGATTTGAAATCCCCGCGCTCATTATGCAGGATCATCTTCAAAAAGTAAAATGATTTTTTCGGGGAAACCTTTTAAGGAAAGGTTTCCCCGAGCCCCTTCCAAACATTTTAAAGCAAAAGGTTTGAGGCGGTAACCGTATTATGATCTGTATCTCGTGGTCTTTTCTCTGAGGAAAACAATCGACGGACACTTGCGTACCGTCGATTGTTGTTTTTTATTGTACTTGTTTGGCTAATTTCCCGCCGTGTCATCCTCGAGCGAAGCGAAGGATCTCGGCGAGAAGAATACTTGCAGGTCATTTTTGTCCGATAAATGTCAAAAAAGAGGGTATATTTGTCGGCAATCTATTGAAAAATATGAGTTAATATGGTATCATAATTGTGTATGTAAGGATTATTGCCTTTATGGAGGTTTTATGGATATAGGTGAAAAAATTTGCGACAGAGCCGTGCTTGTGGGGATAGTGAGCCGCAACGAGAGTGAGGAGGATGTTTCAAAAAGCCTTGACGAGCTTGAGAGATTGCTCGACACTGCGGGCGGCGAGACTATCGCAAGGCTGACGCAGAACAAGGACACTCCCGACCCGAGAACACTTATAGGAAGCGGTAAGGCGGCGGAGCTTGCTTACATCTGCGCGTGTAACGACGCGACTCTTGTTGTGTTTGACTGTGACCTCTCACCGTCGCAGATAAGAAATATAGAGGATATCGTGGGAGATAATGTCAGGGTTATCGACCGCTCTATTCTGATACTCGATATATTCGCTCTCCACGCGGTAAGCGGAGAGGGAAAGCTTCAGGTCGAGCTGGCGCAGCTCAAGTATACCGCGCCAAGACTTGCGGGACACGGAGCCGATATGTCGAGGCTCGGCGGCGGAATTGGAACGAGAGGACCGGGTGAATCCAAGCTCGAGTCGGACAGGCGTCACATGAGGCGGCGTATAGTCGCGCTCGAGGCGCAGATTGCCGAGATGGAGAAGAACCGAAGCACCATGCGCGCGTCCCGCGACAGGAGCGGAGTGCCGAAGATAGCCATAGTGGGCTATACCAACGCGGGAAAATCGACGCTTCTCAACAGAATGACCGACGCGGGAATACTCGCCGAGGATAAGCTTTTTGCGACGCTTGATCCGACCACGAGAAAATACGAGCTACCCTGCGGAGAGAGGATATTGCTCACCGACACGGTAGGCTTTATAAATAAGCTTCCGCACCACCTTATAAGCGCGTTTCGTTCCACTCTTGAGGAGGCGTGCTATGCCGACATTCTGCTTATAATCATTGACGCGTCGGATCCCGAGTTCCGCACGAGGCTTGAGGTGACCGAAGATCTGCTCGCCGAGCTTGGCGCGGGCGGAAAGCCCACGATATATGTTTTCAATAAGTGTGACCTCGGTGTTGCCGAGTTTGCGGGTGTGGGCAGACATTCGGATTCCGACAATGTGGTTTATATATCGGCAAAGACAGGTCAGGGAATAAACCTGCTTGTCTCAAAGATAGAGGAATTTGTGCTTAACGGCAAAAAGAGAGTGACATATTCGATACCTAACAGCGATGCGGGCGCGCTCAATATTCTATATAAGAACGCGACGGTCGAGAATGTCGAATACGGTGCCGAGGCTATTACGGTAACGGCGCTCGCAGATGCCAAGGCGAGAGGACTTATGAAAAAATACGCCGTTGATGACAACGACGATAGCGACGAGGAAGATTTTGACTGATAAGAAAATGACCGAAGGGGGGGAGCGATTTGAGCGAGAATAATTATTACACGACGGTAGAGCATGAAGCGTCTGCCGAGTTTGAGGAGCGCAGGTCGCTCTTTATCGGATACGCAAAGCCTGTCAGGAGTGCCGATGAGGCGATGGAGTTTGTGAAGCAGAAAAAGCGGGAGCACGCCGATGCCACGCACAATGTCTTTGCCTATCTGCTTGAGGGCGGCAGGGTTGCGAAATACTCTGACGACGGAGAGCCGCAGGGAACTGCGGGTATGCCCGTGCTTGACACGATAAGAAAAAGCGGTGTTGACGGCGTATGCGTTGTGGTTACTCGATATTTCGGCGGTATTCTTCTCGGTGCGGGCGGACTTGTGAGAGCCTACGCGCACGGCGCGAAGATCGCGCTTGAGGCGGCGAATATAATCACATACGAGAAGTATGAGGTCTTTTCTCTCAGGTGCGGATATTCGGAATATCAGAAATTTCTTCCGCTTATCACCTCTTACGGAGCGCTCATAGATGATACCGTTTTTGAGGCAGATGTAAAGGTGGTCTTTGCGGTAAAGATGGGTGTTTCGGAGCAATTGATACCGAAGATATCCGAGATATCCTTCGGAAAATATCTTCCCACAAAGGACGGAGAGAGATTTGATTACAGGTAAATTGAAAAATACGGGATATTTGTGTGTATTCCTCGCGCTTTGCTTGACTTTATCCGTGCTTGTCTTTTCTTCCTGCTCGAAAAACAGGGATATGAATAACTACGATGAGCTTTTGTCCAACCTACAAGAGGAGCTTGAGGAAAAAGACAAAGCCTTTGAGAGATATATAATCGTTATTCCGTCGGACAGCTCAGCAGAGCTTTATTGCGCGGCTGAGAAAATGATGTTCAAAATCGGCGAGAATACAGAGACCGATGTCATACTCATTTACGAACACGAGAAGATAAGCGTCGGAAAGGACGACTGCGAGATACTTATAGGAGACACCTCGCGCAAGGAGAGTCAACTTTTTTTGCGAGGCTACCGAAGCGAGGATTTCGGGTACGGATATTCCGAGGGGGTTATCGTTGTCGGCGGTATGAATGAAGGTGCTACGCTCTCGGCAATAGAAAAATTCACGCACGATGTTGTAAATTACGCCGATTGCGAGCTGTTTATGAACTCGGACAAGGCTTATTTTTATAAGGGCGAGTATGATGTCGAGCGCGCAACTCTCAACGACTTTGAGCTTTGCGATTATACGCTTTTATACGATAAGAATGTGTCTTCGTCTCACGGCGTCGCGCTCTCACTCAGAGACGCGCTCTCCGAGCGCATGGGGTATTATCTGAGAATAAAGGAGAAAGCGGAGCTATCCAACGGGGCGAGAGCAATTTACATAGGCGATGCCGCAAATATTTTGCCGTCGATTTCAATTGATGATAACGAGGCGGGAATTTTCACATACCCGACGGGGATAGCGCTTGCCGCGCATAACACCTTCGGTTGCCGTCTTGCCGCAGAGCGTTTTCTGAGTATGCTTTCTTCTGCCAATAAAAACGGTGTTGCGGAGCTTATTATGGGCGAGGATATCCGACTTTCATATGTAAGCTCGGAGATATCTCTCCTTTGCGTATATCCCCACTCGGCGCAGCTTAATGCTGATACGGTGAATTCGATACTTGAGGATTTTCGCAAGTATTCTGCCAATATTATCTCTGTCTACGGTGTTTCCGAAAATTCCGCGACCGCGCTCTCGCAGGCGGCGGGCGTGGGATATGTCAAGACCCGAATTTGCGGAAGCGCAGATGCGGGAGTCTATCACATTTATCCATCGGAGATTTTAGCCGAGTGTGGAATTCAGAGCGAGGCGGGGGCTGAGGGTGAGATAGTTACCGTGAGATACAGAGTCAGACAGACCGATGCCGAGCTGTTGCTACTTGAAGCTCTGCCCGCTGATGCCGCCGATGTTCAGTCGGCTCAGGTAATGGCGGAGCGGATAGACGGGGTAATTAGCTCCGAGAGTGCGGGTACGGTTATCGTAAAGAGCAATTTCAGCGAGGATGTTGACGCTATCCTTGGCGCGTCGCTTCGCTCCGCCGAAAGAGTCAACTATTATGACGGGCAGAAAAATCCGCCGACTCTCCCGATTTATCTATCGCGCGACGATTGCTCGGTGAGCGATTGCGAGATAGCTCAGACGAATACGGCGAGGTATGAATACGCAACTGTGAAATTATACGATTATAAAAAATAACGAGATGCCCATAGACCGTGAGGTCTATGGGCATCTTTTGTCGGTTGTGATTTGTTTTTATTCCATGCAGAGATATTCGAGTGCCTCTCGGTATCCGTCGAAGCCCTTTCCGCAGATAGTTTTCTTTGCGGCAAGGGAAATATACGAGAAGCGTCTGAATTCCTCGCGTGAGTTTATGTCGGAGAGATGTACCTCAACGGTAGGTATTCCGACCGCTTTCAGGGCGTCGAGTATCGCCACGCTCGTGTGGGTATACGCCGCGGGGTTTATAACGATACCGTAAAAAACGCCGTATGCCGACTGTATCACATCAACTATCTCGCCCTCATGGTTTGACTGAAAGAGGGAGACCTCTACGCCAAGCTCCGCCGCCGACTCCTTTATGAAATTTTCAAGAGCGGAAAAGCTTCTGTCGCCGTATATCCCCGGCTCTCTTATTCCGAGCATATTCAGATTAGGGCCGTTTATAACAAGTATCTTCATTTTTATCTCCGTTCTGCATTAGTTTAATTTTTCAAATTCTGTGATTATCTTATTGACCGTGTCCTCTACTACCTCGTTGCTCACCACGGTAGCATCGGCAAAGCGGCGATAGCTGTCTATCCTTTTGGCGTACATTTTCTCGGGAGTGGTTTTCATAGAGAGCGGTCTGCCGTCACGGGAAAGCTTAGATAGCTCACGCTCAATAAAGAAGATGCATCCGTTCTGGTGCAGTGGAGCATAGTTGCACTCGCGCGTTACCGCGCCGCCGCCAGTTGCTATAACGAGTCCGCTCTGCTTTCCAAGCTCGGATATCACCTCGTTCTCCATACGGCGGAATTCCTCCTCGCCGCGGATTTCTATGCACTCTGCGGGAGAGATGCTGTATTTTGCTTCAAACTCGTTGTCGGCATCGACAAACTGCCTTCCGAGTTTTTCGGCGATATGCCTTCCGACGGTCGATTTTCCGCAACCTGGCATACCGATAAGTACGATATTTTTAGTTTTGTGAGCGATAAGAGATGTGATTCTCTCAATACAGCCCTCCTCGCATCGGTCACCTGTGAAGTATTCAAAAGCCTTAGCCGCCTGAGCCACAAGCATAGGGAGTCCGTTTACATAGGGGATTCCGCGAGTCTCCGCGTCAAGCAGGAGCGCTGTGTGCGCGGGGTTGAAGATAACATCAAGCACGCAGACACAGTTCGGAAAGGCGGAAAGAGAGGTGGGCGCATTTCCGTTTTTGGGGTACATTCCCACAGGCGTCGCGTTCACGACTATCTGCGCGTCGGCGTGCTTTGCGATATTTTCGGGGGTGTTGTCCTCAATACCGATAATCGCAAGCTCACGCACACCGCGGTCGCGCAGAAGTGCGCAGACGGTAAGAGATGCGCCTCCCGTACCGAAAACTATCGCCTTTTTTCCCTTTATATCAATTCCCGAAAGGTCAACCATATGTCCAAATCCGAAATAATCGGTGTTGTAGCCGTAAAGCCTTCCGTTCTTGCGTACGACGGTATTTACCGAGCCGATAGAGAGTGCCTCGGGGGATATCTCGTCGAGATACGGCATTACAGCCTTTTTATATGGAATCGTCACATTGAATGCGTCAAGTCCGCCGTTTTTAACAAAATCTCCAAGCGTCTCGGGGGGAAGCTCGTAAAGCTGATAGTCATAATCGGTAAGCTCGCCGTGGATAAGCGGAGAGAAGCTATGCGAGAGATGCTCTCCGATAAGTCCGCATTTCATATTTTTATATCCGCTTCTCATTATATTACCTCCGAATATGAGCCGAGATATGAGAAATCGTCACATTCCTGCTCAAGCTCTGCGAGAAGCTGGGCAAGCTTTGGCGAGTATACCGAGGCTTCAATGTCGAAATAGAACATAAATTCAAAATCTCTGTCGGGCAGAGGTCGGGATTCAAGCTTGAGAAGATTTATTCCGAGGGCGTTGAAGCGCGCGAGCATCTTATAGAGCGCACCGGGCTTATGCGGTGTGACGAGCATAAGACTGGTACGGTCGGCACCGGGATATATTTCAAGCTCGTTTGAAATACAGATAAAGCGCGTGTGGTTGTTTCCGTTGTCCTGAATAGCGCCCGCGATAACAGAAAGACCGTACTGCGAAGCACAGGAGCGAGAGGATATTGACGCGATATCTGTTCGTCCCGACTCGGACACCATACGGGCTGCCTCGGCGGTGTTTCGGACGCGTGTTATCTTCACATTCTTGCCGAGCTTCGCGAGAAACTCCGAGCATTGGCTTATAGCCTGCTCGTGAGAGAATATCTCCTTGATATCCTCAAGTCTTGCGCCACGGTTGGCGAGGAGATTGTGGTCTATCTTTATTCTTACTGAGCGGACTATCTTGAATTTTCTGCTTATCATCAGGTCGTATACCTGCTTGACAGAGCCCGCGGTACTGTTCTCAATAGGAAGTACGCCGTATTTGCACATTCCCGATTCGATTGCCGAGAACACCTTGTCGAAGCTTGAGAAAAACATTATCGAGGGAGCCTTGAAAAGTCGCTCTGTGGCGATTTGAGAGTATGCGCCCTCAACTCCCTGACACGCGACGGTTGTCGCCTCGGGAAATATCTTCGGCGTTGTCTGCTCGGCGTTTTTTATCATTTCGCAAAGCTCTGTCGTCTCTCCGAGTCTTTTATGCTGATAGGAGCGCGAGAGGTCGAGAATCGTGGAATAGAGGGTTCTTGTGTAGTCCTCAAATTCCTCACCCGAAAGCTCGGCGACCTTAGCGAGCAGAGCGCGCTCGCGGGACGCGTCAAGCACGCGCATATTGTTTTGACGCTTATATTCCGCAACCTCTGCCGAGATATTCATTCTTTTTTTGAACAGCTCAACAAGCTCGCGGTCTATCTCGTCTATATTATTACGAAGTTCGCTTATGTCCATTTGTTTAAGCTTCCTTTCTTTATATATCTTTTTTTGCAGATTTATTCTTTTTGCTTCCGAAGCAGAGCAGAGCAATTATAATTATCGGGAAAATCGACGCGAGAATGAAGGATATTCTGAGATTATCTCCAAAAAGGCCCGCAATCCAACCTGCCGCGGCAGGACCTATCATACAGCCAAGGTCTCCGCCGAGCGCGAGCAGGGCAAACATTTGAACTCCCACGCCCGACATACGCGAGGTGGCGAGACTGTAAGTACCCGGCCACATTACTCCGACCGAGAGCCCGCAGAGCGCGCACCCGACAAGGGATAAGACGGGGTGAGGGGAGAGTGCCGCGATAAAATAGGATACCACGCACAATATTGCCGATATGAGTATAAATTTATCAAGATTTATCTTGTCGCTTGCCTTGGCGTATATCACCCTCGCTATACCCATAAGGAGCGCAAACGCGCAGGGACCGAGAAGGTCACCGAGAGTTTTTGAGATACCGAGTCCCGATTCTGCAAAGGTAGACGCCCATTGGCTCATAACCATTTCCGCCGCTCCCGCGCATACCATAAGCGTGAAAAAAACGAAAAACAGCCCCGAGACCTTGTGACCGCCATTCTTTGGTGTATCGGCAGATTTGGCATCGGCTTCGAGCGTGTAAATCGGAACCACACTAAAGGCGAGAGCGCCCGTGGCGGGGATTATTGCCCAGAGGCAGGAGAGAATTCTCCAATGTCCGATACCGACGAGGTTAAAGAAAAGGGTCGAGAGTAGAACGACTCCAACCTGTCCCCAACAGTAAAATGAGTGAAGCAGGCTCATAGCGGCGCTTTTATCTCCCGTCGGACAAGCCTCTACGATAGGGCTTATAAGCACCTCGACGATTCCCGCGCCGACCGCCGATGTTACCGTACATATAAGAAGTCCGATAAAAGGCGTTGGCATTATGTCGGGCAGATAGGCGTATCCCGTGACTCCGAGAACCGCCAGAATATGTCCGATAATTACAGTTGCGCGGGTGTTCAGCTTCGAGGCGAATTTTGCTTCGAAGGCGTCTGTCAGAAGCTGTACCGAAAAGCTGATAGCTACCAGGGTGCTTATCTTCGTGAGTGTCAGACCGTATGTGTTAACAAAGGTCAGAAAGAGCAGGGGGGCGTAATTTATCGTGAGTGCCTGTGTCAGATATCCGATATAGCCCGCGATTTTGGTGTGCTTTGCGTTGAGTGACATATCAGCTCTCACTATCAAGCAGCATATCTGTAAGGGCGATAGCCGTTGCCGCCTCGAATACGGGCACGGCTCTGATGACGACACAGGGGTCGTGTCTGCCCTTGATAGACAGACGGCAGTTCGTCATAGAATTCATATCTACGCTGTCTTGCTCCTTGTATATTGACGGGGTAGGCTTCATAGCCGCTCGGAATATCAGAGGCATTCCGCTTGACATTCCGCCGAGTATTCCGCCCGCGTTGTTTGTTTTCGTGTATATTTTGCTTCCGTCGGTATAGAATCCGTCGTTGTTTTCGGAGCCGCGGAGATGAGCGCACTCAAATCCGTTTCCGAATTCTATTCCCTTTACGGCGGGGATACCGAATACGATAGCCGATATTCTGCCCTCGACGCCGTCAAACATATGCTCGCCGAGTCCCGCGGGAAGTCCTGTGGCTGCGACCTCGACTATCCCGCCGACAGAGTCGCCGTCAAGCCTTGCCGCCTCTATCACCTCGCGCATACGCGCGCCCGCGTCCGCGTTAAGGACCGGAAAATCCGAGCGAGAGGGGAGAGCAAGGATATCGTCAGATATGCTTACCATATCAAAGGGGGTGTCGTACACATCGCCCACGCAATAAACATGAGCGCCTATATGTATGCCCCTCGACGCGAGATATTGCAGGCATATTCCGCCCACGATGCACATAGGAGCTGTGAGTCTGCCCGAGAAATGTCCGCCACCGCGCAGGTCGACCGACTCGCCGTATTTCATTCTTGCCGCAAAATCGGCGTGAGAGGGACGGGGAATAAAGGCGAGATTCGAGTAGTCCGCCGAGTGTTGATTTGTGTTGTATATCACCGCGTGGAGCTTCTCTCCGTTCAGTGCGCCGTTCTCGTCAAGACCGTCCAGAAATACGGGCTTGTCGGGCTCGCGACGCTTTGTTGAATAGGCGTTCTGCCCTGGCGCACGACGCTTCATAAAGGCTTCAAGCGCTTCGGTGTCGGGGACGAATCCGCGGGGAAGTCCCTCGCAAAAAACGCCTATCTCGCTATCGTGCGAGCCGCCGTATATAGTTATTTTTAAATTTTTTCCGTAGGTTGTTGACATATCAAGCTTCCTTTGTCAAATTAATTGAGAGTGATGCGAAATCGTCCCAGAAGGTGGGGTAGGATTTTGCCGCCGCTTCCGCTGAGATAACCGTTACATCGCTTTGACACAGTATCGACGCAACCGCCGCGCTCATCGCTATTCTGTGGTCGCCATATGAGGATACCTCACCGCCTGTAAGCGGCTTTCCTCCGTTTATGATAAGACCGTCGTCTGTCTTTTCTATGTCCGCGCCGAGAGCCAGGAGCATATCTGTGACGGTCGAGAGGCGATCGCTCTCCTTGATTTTGAGTCTTGCCGCTCCGCGTATAACCGTCTGCCCCTTTGCTGCCGCGGCTGTGACGGCTATTACGGGAACGAGGTCGGGGATATTGCTCGCGTCTATATCTATGCCGCAAAGCTCGCCGCCGCGCACCGTGAAGCAATCGCCCTTGCGGCGTACATCAGCGCCAAATCTTACGAGTGTTTCTATAATTCCTCTGTCGCCCTGCGTCGATTCGGAGTCAAGCGCGTAGACGCTGACCTTTCCGCGCGGAGATATCGCGCCCGCGCAGAGCGCAAAGGCGGCGTTTGACCAGTCTCCCTCGACGGTGAGCCTTTCGGGAGAGGTCAGCTTTTTTCTGCCTGTTACAGAAAAGCCGTATTCAGTTCTCTCGGGCTCCGCGTCAAATTCATAGAGCGCGTCGAGAGTCATATTTATGTAGGGAGCCGATTCGGTCTTTCCCTCGATTATTATTTTGCTTTCGCCCTCTGTTATTGAGAGCGCGAAAAGCAGTCCGCTTATAAACTGTGAGGATACATCTCCCCTGATTTTATATTCTCCCGCCTCTATTTTACCATTGAGCGTGAGGGGATTTGAGCCTGCGGCTGAAAATTCTATTCCGTGGCTCTCCAGCTCCTCGCGCAGAGGGGAGAGGGGGCGTTCGGGAAGTCTGCCTGACATAGTAAAGGAGGCTCCGCAGCCGAGCGCGGCTACCACAGGGACGAGAAAGCGCATAGTCGAGCCGCTCTCTCCGCAGTCAAGCACGGCGTTCTGTCTGACATTTCTTATTGGAAGAACGATAAAGCTCGTTCCGCGTCGGGTGATCTTTGCGCCGAGGGCGTTAAGGCATCGCACGGTTGCCGAGATATCGTCGTTTATCTCCTCGCAGACAAGCTCTGTCGCTTTATCTGCAAAGGCGGCGCATATAAGCAATCTGTGGGCTGCCGATTTTGAAGCGATAGCCTTTATCTTTCCCGTGGGAACAGAGGGGGATATTCTCACATTCATTCTTTAAGTCCTCTTTCAAAAAAATCCTTCAATTCGTTTACATTTATCTTATAGAGTCTGCTGTCGCCAATCGAGTAGGGAACGACGAGCGATATAGTGTCGCCGAAGCGTTTTTTATCTCCGAGCGCCGTGCCTACAAGCTCGTCCGCACCGTACGGGCATCTTGTGGGAAGCGATGCGCTCTCGAGCATTTCCACGACCTCACCGAGGTCATTCTCTGGGCAGAGTCCCATAGATACCGCCGCGCGTGTGACTATCGCCATTCCCATAGCCACGGCACTTCCGTGCGAGATGCCGAATTCCGAGCGAGCCTCTATGGCGTGTCCTACCGTGTGACCGAGATTGAGGAGCTGTCTCATTCCCGTGTCGAATTCGTCAGCAGCTACGATACGACTCTTGTTAAGCACGCACGCCGCGATTACTTCCTCAAGATTATTTCTGATTCCGCTCTTGAGTAGCTCAAAGAGAGGACGGTCGTTTATAATTCCGTATTTTATTACCTCGGCGCACCCGTCTGAGAATATTTCGGGGGGGAGTGTGTCGAGGGTTTTATAGTCGCAGATAACGAGCGAGGGCTGATGGAATGCGCCCGCAAGATTTTTACCCGCCACGAGGTCTACCGCTGTCTTTCCTCCGACAGATGAGTCTACCGCCGCCAGAAGTGTTGTGGGGAGCTGAATGAACTTTATACCGCGCAGATATACCGCCGCGGCAAAGCCCGCAAGGTCGCCGACGACTCCTCCGCCAAGCGCGAAGATGCAGTCGCTGCGTGTCAGCTTGTTCTCAGCCAGAAACTCAAGCAGGTTTATAAGTGAGGTTGTGCTTTTTGAGGCTTCTCCGTGGGGTATGACGAATTTTACCACGCGAAATCCGCTATCCAAAAGCGACTTTTCAAGTGTTTTCGAGTATAGCGCGTCTACGGTATCGTCCGTGACGATACACGCTGAGCAGGCTCCGCAGACGGGTAGGGAAAGCTCTCCCGCGCGGGGCAGGATACCGCCGTCTATTATAACATCATATTCAACAGATGCTTTTACTCTTATCGTTCTCATAAAAATTCCTTTCGCTTATCCGTCGACCTTTTCCTTTGCCAGTCTTCCGTCGCGCAGAAGTTGTATAAGTCTTTCCTTGTCGTCACTCTCGATTGCCTCTCTGTACTCGACGAGAGAGGATATTATACTGTCTATCTCAAAGAGCAGAGGTTCTTTGTTCTCCAAAAACAGCTCGCTCCACATATATTCGTTGAGCCACGCCACGCGGGTCATATCCTTGTAGCTTCCCGCCGAAAAGCCCTTGTGATTCTGAGCCGTGGGGCTTTTTACATAGGCGTTTGAAACTATATGCGCGAGCTGAGAGGTGAAGGCTATCATTCTGTCGTGCTCCTCTGCCGTGGTTACGGTTATCCTGCCGAACATCGCGGGGGAGAGAAGCTGTTTTATATTGTCGAGAAAATATATATCGTCGTATTTCGGGGGAACTATCACCATCGGCGCGTTTTTAAAAAGAGTTTCCTTTGAGTATTTTATTCCCGAATACTGTGTACCCGCCATCGGGTGTCCGCCGACAAATGTAAATCCGTAGCGCTCGGCGAGGGCAAAGCCTACCTCGCATATTAGCTTTTTCGTGCCGCAGAGGTCTATGACTACGGTATTGCCTGATACTACGGGAGCGATTTCCTCAAGATATTTTATTGCCGCCTCGGGATAGAGCGCGACGAAGATGAGGTCGCACTCGGGGATAGTTTTTTCGTCGAGCTTACCGTGAGTGATACCTGCCAGAGCCGCGTATCCGAGAGAAGCCTCGTTTGTGTCAAAGCCGTATACCGTGTGTCCCGCCGCGGCGTACGCCTTTGCCATAGAGCCGCCGATAAGTCCGAGTCCGCATATTCCTACTTTCATATTAAAGCTCCTTAATTGCCGCGAGGACCTTGTTTACCGCTCTTGTAACATCTGCGAACGCGTCGGGTGTGAGCGACTGCGCTCCGTCGCAAAGCGCGTGCTGAGGGTCGTTGTGTACCTCTATCATAAGTCCGTCAGCTCCGCCTGCCGCTGCCGCGAGAGCCATAGGCTTAACGAGTCTTGAAGCGCCCGTTGCGTGCGAGGGATCTATGATAACGGGCAGGTGAGAAAGCTCGTGAAGCAGCGGAATTGCCGAGAGGTCAAGGGTATTTCTCGTGTATGTCTCAAAGGTTCTGATTCCTCTCTCGCAGAGAATTACATTTTCGTTGCCGCCTGCCATTATGTATTCAGCCGACATAAGAAGCTCTTTGAGTGTATTCGCAAGTCCTCTCTTGAGCAAAATCGGCTTGTTGGTCTTGCCAAGCTCCTTGAGAAGCTCAAAGTTCTGCATATTTCTCGCGCCTACCTGAATGACATCGACATCGTCGAACATATCAAGGTGATTTGCGTTCATTATCTCGGTAACTATCGGAAGTCCCGTTTCCTTTTTCGCCTTTACGAGAATTTCAATTCCATCGGCTTTGAGACCCTGAAAATCGTATGGCGAGGTACGGGGCTTGAAGGCTCCGCCGCGAAGCATGGTAGCTCCCGCCGCCTTGACGGCTCGGGCTATCTCCATAACCTGCTCCTCGCTCTCAACAGAGCAGGGACCTGCGATAAATGTGAATATATCTCCGCCACAGGAGGTATTGCCCACCTTTATTACGCTGTCGTCGGGGTGAAATTTTCTGTTTGCGCTCTTGAAGGGTTCGCTGATCCTCTTTACCGACTCAACTATCTCAAGGCTTCCGAGAAGCTCCTCGTCTATCTTGCTGGTGTCGCCAACCAGTCCTACAATCGTGTGTGTGCTACCTCTTGAGAGGTGAACATCAAGTCCCTGGGCTCTTAGCCAAGAGGAAAGATTTTCAATCTGCGCGTCTGTTGTTCCTTTTTTAATTACAGCAATCATTGTTTTTTCTCCTTGAAAAATAAAATTTAATTACAGCGATGACTGATCGACCGCAGGACTATTAATCAAAAAATGAAGCCCCGCGGTGTTTTTCACCGGAAAGGCTTCATTTTGCTTTTCTTTATAGAAAACAGATGAAACGAAAATCCGCAACAAAAAGCACCTTTATTTTATCTGTTAAAATAAAAATAAAGGTAATAAAACTTGTTTACGAATACCATAGAATTCATCTCGGTCAAGCTCCTCTGATTTTTTATAAACACAGTTTATCACCGAAATTCTTATTTGTCAAGGGCTTTTGTTAAAAAAATTACTCAAATTCGCGTAAAAATTCATATCTGCCGTCTCATATGCTCCAGCGCCCCTTTTTCAAGGCGGGAGACCTGCGCCTGAGAAATACCTATCTCCTCGGCAATCTCCATCTGAGTCTTATTTTGATAATATCTCATATTGATTATAGTCCGCTCCCTCTCGCTCAGACTTTTCATCGCTTCGCGCAGAACTATATTTTCGAGCCATATTTCGTCCGAGCTGTTTGAGTCGCTGAGCTGGTCCATAACATAAATAGAATCTCCATTCTCGCTATACACGGGCTCGTAAAGTGAAATAGGCTCGATTATCGCCTCCATCGCGCGGATAACAGCCTCTTTTTTCTCTCCCATACGCGCGGCGATCTCTTCAACCGTGGGATCACACTGCTTTTCGTGGATAAGCTCCTCTCTCGCCTGAAGTGAGCGGTAGGCGAGGTCGCGCATCGAGCGGCTTATTCTTATGGCGTTGTTGTCGCGCAGATATCTGCGTATCTCGCCGATTATCATAGGAACCGCGTAGGTCGAGAATTTTACATCAAGCTCGGTGTTGAAGTTGTCTACCGCCTTGACCAGACCTATGCAGCCGACCTGAAAGAGGTCGTCAAGATTTTCCTTGCGGTTTGTGAATCTTTGAATGATACTCAACACGAGTCTGAGATTTCCGTATATCAGCTCCTGTCTTGCCTCCATATCTCCTTTTTTTGTTTTTTCGAGCAGGGTCTTTTTTTCTTCATCGGTCAGAATTTTCAGCTTTGAGGTGTTTACACCGCAAATTTCTACCTTATTGTAGTACATAACAACAAATACTCCCGATATCTTTATATCGGGAGTATTGCCTGATTTGGTGCTTTGATATTCATACTTTGGCGTGTTGCTTTTATTTACCAAATCTATTAAATTTCATTAAAGCTCGATAAGCTTTGCACGCTTTGCTCCATGCTCTGCTTCGATTCTGTATGCCTTGCCCTGTATGTATACCTTGCCTATCGTTATCTTGTTCCAGCCCTCGGGAAGCACGATATCCTCGCCGAGCCAGTCCTCGGGTTTTGAGTCAAGCGTACCGTTCCACGGCGAGAGCTTGGTAAGTCCCATAATGAGTCCCGCAAGCAGGCTTCCGCGGTTTGTGAGGAAGTGCGTGGGTATATCGGGACACTTGAAGCTTTCTCTGTCCTCCTCGTCGAGACTGAACTCGGTGCAAGCGAAGAAGGGCTTGGTGAAGAAGGTGAGGTTGGCTATATCGTAGAAGTATCTCGAGGTCTTGCGGTCGCCTACCCAAGCGGGGAAGATTCCGAGAAATCCCGAGAGCATAGGGATGTGACAATGGTATTCCATATCGCAGGAGATGCAGTATTCTATATTCTTCTTATCGTTTTCGGGATGCTCCTTGTCGAAGCAAGCATAGGGGAAATAGGTCATCGCGACAGAGGGAAGAGTCTCTACATTCTCTATTTGCTCGTCGTGCTGAAGAATGACGCCGTCCTCTCTTACTCTCACGCGGAGATTATCGGCGATATCAAGCCAGAGATCTCTCTTGCCGTAGCCGAGTCGCTCGGAATACTCCGAACCGATGCGAAGAAGCTTTGATGCGAGGCGGTTGGTGTATGCGTCGTTATTGACATTGGGCTGAGCCTCATCCGGCCCCGTCGTGTGGCGCAGCTCGTATCCTCGTTCTGTTTTTTCAACTCGCGTCTGGAGCCATTCGCAGACGCCGTATATTACGGGCCAAGCCATCTCCTTGAGAAAATACTCGTCGGGGTGCATCTTTGCGTATGCGTCGAAGGCAAGAGCTATGTCGAGGTTGACATGATGCTCGCCCGCGTGTACCGAACGGGTGGCTATCATCTCGCAGCCGGATATTCCGCTTTCCCACGGGAACTGAATACCGACACAGCCGTTTATCTTAGCGTGATTCTTAGCGGCGTCTATGCGCTTGAATCTGTAATCAAGCATATTTTTCGCTATATCGGGAGCTGTGAACAGGGGAGTGAGGAACATAAAGCTCTCGGTGTCCCAGAAAACATGACCGTAATAAAGCTCGGGATAGCTGAGCCCGAAGGGCGCCATAGACATAGGCGTGAACGCTGACATAGAGGACATAAGGTAGAAGTAGGAAGCGTCTATCACATCCTGCCACTCCTCGCTTGCTCCGTCTATCGTTATTCTGCTCTCCCAAAGCTTTGCCCAAGCCTCTTTGTTCTGCTTGCGGATGAGGTCTATTCCGTACCACTCGGACATCTTGACCATTCTCTGCGCTTGATTGTGGGGCTGGACATGCATTATAGCGGGTATATAAGATGTGACAAATTCAAGAGTTGCGTTTTCTCTGACATTGAGCGTTACCCACGGAGACATAGTTTCGTTCAGGCGTTTTTCCGAGATATCTCCAAAGAGCTTGAGCGCCGCTCCCGCGCAGGACATTCTGTCTGCCGACCAGAACAGGCACTTTCCGTCCTGACCCTTCTCGGCGTCAAAATATCTGACCTCTCCGAGCGAATGCTCCCAACGCTTTGCGGGGGCGAAAGATACAACGACCTTGAGGTTTTCCATCATCGTGCCCGAGGTTTCGAGCTTGGAGACGAGAAGTGTGGGTGAGGTTCTCGAGCAGAATACGGTGTATCTGAGCTTGACTTCCTCATAAATACCCTTTATCCAGTGTCTAAGAACTGCATCTGTGCAAAGCTCACCGCAGGAAAAATCATAGGATTGAGAGAGCGTTTCAGGCTCCATTTTTTCGTTTCTGTAATAAAATTCAAGTCTTGGAGTGGGTATTGCGGCAGGCGCCTCAACCTCTCCGTACTCATTGGCGTAATTGAAGCCCGCGAGAAATCCCGAGACATTGTCGAAGGGATTTTTACCGTATCTGAAGCCGATAAGACCGTTGGAAAGATATGCCTCGGGGGAATGCTCACCCCAATTTGTGACAGTATGCTTTTTCATTTTCGAACTCCTTTGGTTCAAATATATGGCACTTATGCCTTGAACACATTATAGCATAGCGTGGTATTAAAAACAAGTCCATAGGGGAATTTTGAAGAAAATGGAGAAAAAGTGAAGGCTGAGTCATTCGGTCGCAGAGGTCGTGCTTTGGTTCTGCGCTAAATAAATCAGCCCATTTATTTTATTGTGGAATTGTCAAGCCCACATCAAGCTTTGCAAGCTCCGCTTTAGTCATACCCTCGTAAAGGGTGAGTGGCTCTTTGCCGTCGTAGGGAATTATGTTGTACTCAACGGTTCTGAAATCAAAAAAATTTCGTCCGTATGAGGGGTTGTAGTGCGCGTTTCTCTCTATAATATCCTGATACGAGCTTGGCCATATTGCGTATTTAGCCGCCATACTTGCGTACATTTCTGTATCGCCGCCGTTATAGCCGTGGTGAGCCACCTGAACGAGGTCGCATTTGAGGGTGTCCTCGTATATCGCGTTGAGCAGAGCGCAGCCGTCCTCTTGCTGGTCGCCAAGAATTATCATTCTGCCCGAGTTGCCCGTAATCGAATATACGACAGACGAGGAATTAGTATCTCGCATCTTCTTTTTGTAGAAATTCTCAGAGGTGTAAAGAACATCTATCTTTGTGCTTCCGTATTCAAAGCGCTGACCCGCGTGGGCGATTATTACCCGAGTCGAAGGGGAATGTACGCGGAGTCTTTCGTATAGCGGATCGTACCACCTCGTTTTAAGATTCGAAATTTCTTCGTCCGACACGCCGTATTTTTGCATAAGCTCCTCCCCCGGGAGGTTGTGGACATAGGCTTGTATTTCCACATTTGAGGCGTATGTTTTTAAAAATTCCAAGGAGGCTTCAATGTGGTCGGTGTGTGGGTGAGTTATCAGCCAAGCCGCGATAACGGGCTTGCCGTCAAGCACATTCTGCGCATTTATGGTGTTGTAAATTTCTGTCGTGTGAGGATTTCTGAAGCCTCCGTCGATAATTATAAATCTTCCGTCCTCAAGTCTCAGCACATAACCCATATTTCCTGAGGGTTCGGAAAGAGTTGTGAGGCAGGGGGTGGTTATTTTTTCCACATCAGGCTCACATATTGGCAGGGCGGAGGTTTCTGTGCAATCGACGGCGATCATCATATATCTTACGAAGCCTATTCCCTCGGTGCCGCCGAGTTTGTCTTGCGTCGTAGGGTCTGTATAGGCTATGTGAGACATTGTGAGTATCGTATATCCGTCTGTCCAGGTTTCAAAAATATTTCCGTTTTCCTTGGTTGCTCTGTGGCAGGTATAGCCGTTGTCGGCAAGAAGGTCGGTATAGTCCTTAAAATCGGATTTTGAGGCGTTATGTACCGTTATAAAGAAGGAATTTGAATGTGAGAGATTCTTCGTTACCTCAACCTCTCCGCCACCCTCGTAAAGCGGCGGCATGCCCGTTCTCGGGGGATTGAAGATTCCAAGCATATTTTCGGTGATCACAATATCTCCTCCGTTGCCAAGAGTGGTAATATATTCGGCGAAAGTCTCAATTGCGCAGGCTATATTTCCCGTAACGGCAATGTTGCCCTTTTCATCTACTCCCAACCAAGCGTTTTGATAGTAAGCCTCGCTTGTGGCACTTATCTCTCTGTTTGTGTTTCCTACGGATATCTCCCTGTCCGTCAAGGAAGTTGAATCATCGCAGACCGCGATATCAATGCCGCAGTCCGCAAACGCAAGACGGAGTCTGGCTGCCGCCTCTTGAGCAGATTTGCTTCCGCTCTCATAGACGATGGAATAGTCTGTCGTTTTGCTTTCTGATATCGAAACGGAATCATAGCTTTTGCTCGTGAAGGAAAAATCCTTTTCGATTAAAACCACGCCGTCCTCATATATGAGGTTGTTAAGAAGCTGCTCGACAGCGGGGGTGAACAGGTAAAGGTGGTTCGTGGCAATCACTATTTTGTTTCCCTTTACAGAAACCGAGCAGCTATTGGCATCAAGCGCCGCTTCTGCCGCTTCCGATTCGGAATATTTTGTTTTTCCGAGAAGTATTTCAAGCTTATCGTCGTCCTGCGTGTGAAGCGAGTCGGGCGTTGCCGATAACTCGACACCGTATTTCTCGGAAAAATGGTTTTTTATGCTGTCTATGGATTTTATGACATCGGTGACTGCCTGAGACTGATAAACTATCGACAGCTCTGTCTTGCCGTTCTCCGCAAGTATCAACGCGCTTTCCGCGGGGGTGCTTGAGGAAAAGTTTGTGGTCGAAGCAGATGTTTGTTCCTCACCGTCCTCACTTTTGACGCACGACGAAAGTCCCAAGCCAAGAGTAAGGGATAACAAAATGGCAAGAATTAAAATAAGAGATTTTCTCACAAGTCCTTATCCTTTCTTTAATTGAATTTTGGAAAACCGCTCTCACTGTCAAATTCTTAACGGTAAGAGCGGTATTTTTACTTAATTATTTATTCGTATTTTTTTGTTCTGCGCTAAATGCAACAGCCCCATAATTATCCTTCAAGTCCGATATCAAGCTCTGCAAGCTCTGCTTTGGTCATACCCTCGTAGAGGATTATAGCGGGACCAGAATTTTTGGGCGCGAGGTTGTATTCAACCGTCTTGTAATCAAAGAGATTTCGCTTGTTTATTGACTGTATATGGCGGTTGCCCGAAATTATCGCTTCCTTTGAAGCCGACCATATAGCGTAGTCTGCGTCCATGCTTGCGTACATTGCCTCGTCGCCGCCGTTATAGCCGTGGTGCGATACCTGAACGAGGTCGCATTTGAGTGTGCTGCCGTACATCGCGTCAAGAATTGCGCATCCGCGCTCCTGCTGGTCGCCAAGAATTATCATTCTGCCAGAATTACCCGTTATCGAGTAGAGAACAGAGGACTGGTTGGTATCTACCATTGACTTCTTGTAGCTATTCTCAGCAGTCCAGAGAATATCAATATCTATGTCGCCGTACTCAAAGCGCTGTCCCGCGTGAGCTACGATTATCTTCGCGTCAGGGTAGAATTCAGCTATTCTCTCGTAGAAGGTTACGCCACGCGCTCTCATATTGACATCCTCGTTGTTCGGAGTGCCCTCGGCGGTGTTTTTGTCAATATATACCTCGTCACCGGGGAGATTGTGAACGAAAGTCTGTATGTCGACTTGCTCGGAATAGTTCTGTATAAAGTCGTTAGCGGCACCGACATGGTCGATATGGAAGTGAGTTATGAACCAAGCGGCGATAACAGGCTTGCCCTCGCGTGTATTCTGCTCTGTTACCATATTGTATATTGATTCAGCCGCGACGGGCATTCCGCCGTCAAACACGATAAATCTTCCGTCGGAGAGACGAAGGAGATATCCGCAGCCCGTTCCTATCGTGGTGAGCTGAACGGTGGTCGTCTTTGCTATATCTGTTTCAACGGGGGGAAGCGGGGAGTTTTCAACACAATCCACCGCAATAGAGATGTATCTGACATTTCCGAGACTAGCGGACGCCTGAGGGCTGTCTGTGGTGGCGGGGTCAAGATAGGAGATATGCGCCATAGTCAGAATGGAATATCCGTCAGTCCAGGTCTCAAAAATATTTCCGTTGAGAGTTTTTGTGCTGTAACGGGTATATCCATGGTCGGCGAGAGTGTCGGTATAATCCTCAAAATCTCCCTTTGACGCTCCGTGTATCGTCAGATAATATGATTTTGAGGGACCGAAGCTGTCTGTGACCTCAACCTCTCCACCACCCTCATAAAGGGGAAGCGTTCCCATACCTATGGGTTCTGTCAGACCGAACATAGGAGCAACTACGACGATTTCTCCCATTTCGTTTTTAAGGGAATTTATGTTCTGCGCAAATACAAGAACTCCGCTTTCAAGATGTCCCGTAATTGCGACATCGCCCTCGCTGTCGACATCAAGATATGCTTTTCTGTAATAAGCCTCGCTGTCACCCGAAAGGTCTCTGTTAGTGTTTCCTATGAGTATTTCGGGACCTGCGGACGAGGAAGAATCGTCCATAACATCTATTTCGATGCCGAGACGGGTAAATTCTTCCTTAAGCCGAGTAGCTGCCGCAAGCGCCTCTGCGCTGTCGGCATCATACACTATCGTGTAATCGGTCGTCTCTCCGTCGTCGCTGATAGAAGCGTGGTCGACTGTTCCGCTGCTGAAGGAAAAGTCCTTCTCGATCGAGAGGGTACCGTCCTCAAATGTCAGGCTGTCGAGAAGCTTGTGAATTGCGGTGGGGAAAAGGGCGGGGTGATTTGTCGATACGACTATCTTGTTTCCCTTGACAGTTATCGAATAGCTGTTATCCTCAAGAGCGTTGAGGTAGGTTGTGGAAGCCTCGTATTTTGTTTTACCGATAAGTATTTCAATTCCGTCGTCATCGCGGGTATGTTCTGAATCCTTTGTCGCAGTTATCTCCGCGTCATATTTATTCTCAAAGGTGCTTTTGAGGATATCGAGCAGTATATCTGTGTAGATCTCCGAGTCGGACTGATAAACGGCTTTGACTTTGACCGTACCGTTTTCTATGAGCTTGAGTGTTTCAACCGCGGGGGGAGCTTCGTCGCCCGAGGGGGGCTGAGTGGTCGCGCTTGTCGCGGTGGTCTGCTCTGTTTCGTCTCCGTCCTTACTGCAGGAGACCATACCAAAAACGAGCAGGGCAGCCATAATAAGAATTACAGCCGACAAAAGTATTTTTTTAATCTTCATAAGAGTGTTCCTTTCTGTTAAAGAATATCCTACGGGTATAATTATAATATATTATCCTTCTTCGAGCAACTGAAAATTGGTGCATAAATCTTCAAAATCAGTTCTTTTGAAAAGCAATAAAAGGTGGGGATTTTCAAAAAATCCCCACCTTTTATTGTGAATTATCAGCCCTTGTATGCCTCGATAACAGCCAGAATATTCTTCTTTGCAGAGGAAGTCTTCAGCGAGTCAAGCTGGGACTTGACTTCGGCATTGTTATCGCTGAGGTTCTTTCTTATGCAATCAGCAAAGCCGATACCGTAGCAGAGGTCAAGCTCAAATTTTACCGTTCCGAGCTCGTCGTGACCGAAGATTATATCGAGCATTTCCATAGAGTCTGTATCGCGTACGGCTCTGGTCTGAACGACTATGTCGTAATACTCGCTCTTGACGAGCTTGTAGGAATATGCCGAGAGATACTCGAGAATAGTGCAGGTACGCTCAACATCGGGCGAGAGCGTAGAAATTCCGCAGGAAGCGGCACCCGAGTAGTTGAAGTTTACATACTGCTCCTGATCCTCTGCCGAGTACTTGGGAATCGGAACGAGTCCGTAATCGAACTCGGACTGACGCAGATAGCGGTGAACCGCGCCTATCGCTGTCAGCATAAATGCGGCTCTGCCTTCCTGGAATATATTAACCGCCGAACCGTTATTCTCTTTTTCCTTAGCAAAGTTACCCTCTTTGTATGTATCCGAGCCGTAATCGGGGTGTATCCAGTTATCCATACCGTCGCCGTTGGATACATAGAAATCACGAATGTCGTTGTAGATATCTACGAGAAGCTCGTCGTTCTCATAGGGGAGAAGCACCTCGTCCTCGTCCTGTTTTACGAGAGAGAAGCCTGTTGCCGTGATGAACGCCGTGCTGGAATCCTTGGGGCCGACTATACCGTAATGGTTTTCCTCGGTCTGGTTGGAGTTTATCGTAGCGACCATATCCTTAAGCTCTTCCAGCGTCCAATCTCCGCTTCTTACGAGGTCATAGGGGAAGGCTATCTTGTTATCTCTGAGCTGATTCTGATTGAACACGATAGCGTGGATAGAATCATAGAACATAAGGTGGAAATCACCGAAAAGCTCACAGGTTCTTCCGTCTATCTTCAAGCTTTCCATAGCGTCGGTGAACCACCAGGGCTTGGAGAGATTGAGATACTGCTCATAGTCGTCTATCGCGAGGTAAACACCCTCCTGCGCGAGAGGTGTCTGATATCCTGCCTCGTTGAATACTGCGTCGTATGTAAATGTGTTTGCGGTATTGAGTCGTCTCATTTCCTCCTGAACCTTGGTAAAGGCAGGGAATTCAAGGCTTTCTTCAACAATATTGATGTTCAGCGTATCCTTGACGAAGCTGTTCCTGTTGAACATAGCCTGATTGAGAGAATCGGTCGTGTCCTCGGGGCAGATAGTGGTTATCGCATAGTCGCTCTCGGAAACGAGAATGTTGAATGTATAACCGTTGTAATTTGCCTTGGGAAGGTATGCGTAAAGAGAGTTGTCCTCAGTGCCGCCATTTCCTCCCGTTGTGGTGGAAACAGTGGTTTCTCCCGTTTCGCCTTCATCGTTTTTCTTACACGCCGAAGTGCCGAAAACTACCGTGAGAAGCATCAGAATTGCGAGAATTAAACAAATCTTTCTTTTCATTTTCGTTCTTTCTTCCTTTCGTTGATTTTGTGATTAATGAGCAAATCGCTCGATTTAAAGACACTATGATAGTCAAATTCTAACAAACAATTGTCCGAATGTCCATTGATTGTATTTCTAAATGTTTGTACTTTTCTGCTATTTTTTCTCCGAGACCGATTTTCTGTATTTGAGAGGTGTCATTCCCGTGTGCTTTCGGAAAAAGGAGTAAAAATATGTGTTGCTCTTGAAGCCGCACATCTCGGATATCTCGCCTATACTGAGCTTTTTGGAGAGCGTCAGCAATTCCTTTGCCCTGTTGAGTCGGTAGCTTTCGATAAATGTATGTGTGGGATAGCCCGATACGCGGATAAAATCGCGGTCGAGCTTTGAGCGGCTCACGGCAAAATGGGCGGCAATATCGGATGTGTTCAGGTCGGAGCTTATATTTTCGATTATGTACTTTAATACCTCTTGAATATACATATCCGAGGTGCCGACGGCGGTTATGCTTTCTTCGTCGCAAAGCTCGATAAGCTTGTTGATAAAGAGCATAAGTATCAACGCCCTTTCATTTTGCGAGACGCTTGTTCCTTTTTTGGCGGTGTTTGCCAGGATACTCATAAGAGTCCTGCTCTGTTCCTCTGTCAGCTTGAAAAGATATCCCGAGGCTTTGGTGAGAAAATCCCTGTGGGATATCGAATCGCCAAATTGAGAGAGAGTATGCTCTCCGAAATGCACGACGATACGATTGTATATTCCTTCTTCCGCACTCGACATCGAATGAATAGTATAGGGATTTGAGATTATGACACAGGGAAAGTCGTATGTATACTCGTTTCCGTTTATCACCGATTTCTGCTTCCGCTTGTCGGGGCAGAAATAAAGCTCAAAATTTGAGTGCGCGTGTGAGTAGGTCATTTCGTGCTGCTCGGATAGATAGTATCGGTATTTAATTTCTTCTTTCAGAATATTCGTAAAAATCATTGAATCCTCCGAGAATTTTTTTAATTTTAACATAAAATTATGCTTTCCACAATACACTTTTTCCGCTATTTCGGATAAAAATCTTTGTTTTTTGCTCAAATTTTGACTTTGGTGTTTGTTTGGGCGTTGAAAAAAAGTGTTAGGGGTGATATAATGTTTTATGAAATGTGAAACTTTTGCGAAAATATTGCGAAATCATGGTGGTTTTTGAAATTTTTTGCATTATATAGTATTAGGGAGACCTTTTATTTACTTTTCCAAAGGAGACTTTTATGAAGCAAAATACCACAAACGCTGCTGCCGAAAATATGTCCGATGAGGCTATAATCGAGCTTTATTGGCAAAGGCAGGAAAAGGCGATACAAGCCACCGACCAGAAGTACGGAAAATATCTTTTTACGATAGCCTATAATATCGTGAAAAACAGTATGGATTGCGAGGAGTGTCTGAACGACACATATCTCGGAACATGGAACTCTATTCCTCCCAAAAGACCGCCCGTGTTCCAGACCTTTCTTTCCAAAATAATGCGCTCTCAGGCGCTCATAAGATTCAGGAGAAACGCGGCGGCGAAGCGCATACCGTCTGAGATGGTTTCCTCGCTTGAGGAGCTTGACGAGTGCATGGCATACAATCCGTCGGTCGAGGAAGAATATCTTGTCGGAGAGCTGAGCCGAGTGCTGAACTCCTATCTTCACTCGCTTACCGACAGACAGACCTTCATATTTATATGCAGGTACTATTATTCCGACACTATCTCGCATATCGCGTCGATGCTCGGACTGAGCGAAAACACAATATTCAGAGAGCTTGCGAATATCCGCAAAGGGCTGAAGGAGCGACTTGAAAGGGAAGGAGTATCTTATGAATAAGAAGGACGAAATAAAGATAGATGTGCTTTCGAGCATAGACGATGACCTCATAGAAAAACATTCTCAGAAGCGCTACGAGCTTACAATGAAGCCGAGAAAAAAACGCAAGAAACTTGTCGCCTGGCTCTCCGCCGCGGCAAGTCTTATGCTTATATTCGGAATACTTATGGCTGTAATTTTGCCCGCGCTCACAAAGCAGGTACCCGTATATCAGGGAATGACGGTATCGGGCGAGTTCCCGACCTCGCAGAGCGCAAACGCGGAAAGTATTCTTCCCGACTTCGCGCCCGTAAATCTGTCTCTCACAGAGCCGACATACA
>JAGAKG010000070.1 GCA_017625755.1 Clostridia bacterium
AAATCCTTGAAAACCCGATTTTTACCCCAATGTCATCTATTTGTATTCAACCTGATTTTTGAGACAAAAAAAGCCCAGAACCCTTGTGGGCTCTGGGTTTGCGGTGACGTCATCTATTTCGGTCACCAATCATGGCTGGGGCACTAGGATTCGAACCTAGGTAATGACGGAGTCAGAGTCCGTTGCCTTACCGCTTGGCGATGCCCCATTAGCAAATGGTATTATAACAGAAATATTTTCCATTGTCAAGTGTTTTTTTTGAAATTATAAATTTTTATCTTTTTTCCATAAAAATGCCCTCTCAAATCGGGTTTTATGTGCTTTTTTATCACTAATTTCCCGCTTTTTTCTCTTTCCGTTCTTTATTATCCCCCGTTCACTCTGCGCTATTCCTGTATTTTGTTTGAATTCACAGCTTTTTTCCGTTATATTTTTTATTTACACCCTCCTCAATTTGTGCTAAAATATTATAAAAGTAAAATCACCAAAAGGAGAAATCAATATGATAGTCCCCTCCCCACTTTACAAAGACCCGATATACAACGGAGCCGCAGACCCTATGATAATCCGCAAGGAATCCGACGGAGTCTTTTATATGTTTTACACCCAGCGTCGAGCAAATCAGCCCACCGAGGGTGTTTCCTTTGCTTACGGTACAGCCATAGGCGTTGCCGAGTCCTTCGACGGTACCGAGTGGCATTACAGAGGCGCGCTCGACCTCGATTTTGAGTTCGGTCACAACACCTTCTGGGCGCCCGAGATAATATACGAGCCGTCCGAGGGGCTCTATCACATGTATGTAACCTACATACGCGGAATCTACACGAAATGGCGCGGTCAGGCGTCTATCGAGCATTACACTTCGCGCGACCTCTTTTATTGGGAGCATATAGGACCGCTGACCTTTGCCTCGTCGAGAATAATCGACCCCTGTCTTTATAAGCTTCCCTCGGGAATATGGCGTATGTGGTACAAGGACGAGAGACAGAATTCCTGCATCTGCTATGCCGACAGTAAAAATCTTTACGATTGGGAATACCGCGGAATTGCCGTTTGCGACGCAAAGCAGGAGGGTCCTAATGTCTTTGAGCTTGGCGGAAAAATCTGGCTGATATCCGATGTATGGCACGGCTTGGCTGTCTACTGCTCCGAGGACGGCGAGCATTTTGTCCGTCAGCCCGACAATGTTCTTGCCGAGGCGGGAACAAGACGGGACGACAACGCAAAGGGCGCGCACGCGGATATATTCGTAATCGACTCGCACGCCTATATAGTCTATTTCACTCAGCCCGACGCCGACATACCCGAACGCTCCTCGGTACAGATGGCGGAGCTGAAAATCGAGAACGGCGCGATCGTATGCGACAGAAACGCCGAGCTTAATATCGACTGGAGCAACAAATAAAAAAGGCTGTCTCATTTAGATGCAGAAGTCGTGGTTTGGTTCTCGTCGGCGTACCAGGGTACACCAGAGCGCCAAAACGCGGCTAACAATACACATAAAAATTGAAATTCGTAAGAATTTCTACCAAACAACCGCTCCCACCGTAGAATTTCCAACGGTGGGGGCGGTATCTTTTCTTATTATTTATTCGTGTATTTTTGTTCTGCGCTAAACAAGATAGCCCTTTTACAACGAACAGATAAGCTTTTCTATTGCCGTATATCCCTGCGGTGATAGTTTGAGAGCGATATCCGCCTCAGCGCAAAGCTCGATTGCACGCTTCAGCTTCTTCATCGGCTTTCCCGCCGCGCCCGACATATACTTTTTAACCTTGTATTCGTTCATTTTTAACGCCGACGCTATCTCGAACGAGGATTTTCCGTCCTCCATCATCGCCTTTATTGAAACGAGGTCGCAGATGACCTTCGACACCTCCGAGAGAATTATCACGGGCTCAACTCGGCGGAATTTCATAACAGAGAGCGCGTCAAGCGCCGCGTCGTATCTCGCGTCAAGTATTGCGTTGGCGAGTGCGAATGTATCCGAGCTTATCTCGGCTATCGAGACATTTTTCACATCATCGACGGTCACATTTTTCCTACCGTTCCCCAGCACATAATACGCCAGCTTGTCGGTCTCTGCCGCAAGCGTGAACATCGACGCGCCGCAATAGTCTATCATAAACGAGCAGACCTCGGGAGTAGCCTCGACGCCGTTGTGCGCAAAATGCTTTCCCACCCACGAGACAAGTCTCGCGGGAGATATCGGCTCAAATCTCACGGGCGTGAGATATTTTGAGAGTCGAGTCAGCAGCGCCGAGGGGCGCTTGGGCAGATTGCCCTCGTCTATTCCCCCTGCTGGAACCGAAATTATAAGTACATTGTAATCATATTCCGAAAGCGCGGTGAGGGCGTCGCAAAGGTCATCTATCTCAGAGGGCTTCATCGAGTCGGGGCAGATGCCGTTTACCGTGACTATCTTCTTCTCGCTCATCATCGGAAATGGCATAAGCGCGTCAAGCAGGGCGGGTGCGCTGTAATCAAGCGCGTCTATCTTCATATCGTTGAATATCTCAAAGGACTTGTCCTCGCAGACGGCGTCGCGCGCCGACTTGAGTGAAAACGCCTTGAGATAATCCTCCTCACCGAAGAAAAGATATCCCCCCGAAAGACCGCTTTTGAGCTGCTTTCGGAAGCCGTCCTCTTTCATTATTTCCATAGCATTCGCCTACCTTCTCTTTTTGTTATCTTTTCCCCTCGGAGTCTTTTTCGCGTGGGGCTTATGAGCCGCAGATGCTCTGCTGCCCTTTCCCCGCCCGCTTCGCTCAGCCGTCGAGCGAGGCGCGCTTTTTTGCGCGCCGCTCTCGGGACGAACGAGGCACTCCTTCGAGTAGCCTATAAGATCCTCCCTGCCGAGCTTACGCAGAGCTTCTCTGACAAGCGGAGCGTTCTGCGGTCTGTTGAACTGCAAAAGCGCTCGCTGGAGCTGCTTTTCGTGATAATCGGTAGCAACATAAACGGGCTTCATATCAAGCGGATTTATTCCCGTGCGGAACATAACCGTAGACGCCGTTCCTGGTGTGGGATAGAAGTCCTGAACCTGCTCGGGCGCGTAATTATCCCGCTTCAGACATATCGCAAGCTCGAGCGCATCCCGAAGCGTCGAGCCCGGGTGACTCGACATAAGATACGGCACGAGATACTGCTCCTTGCCCATACTCTTTGTCAGCTCGAAAAATCTGCGTCTGAAGCCCTCGTAAACTCTAAAATCGGGTTTACCCATACACCTAAGGACTGCCGATGAGCAATGCTCGGGAGCGACCTTGAGCTGTCCGCTCACATTGTCGCGCACGAGCTTCTTGAAAAAGCTTTCGTCGTTATCGAGCATAAGGTAGTCGAAGCGGATACCCGAGCGGATAAATACCTTTTTGACCTTTGGCAGAGCCTCTATCTCGGAGATTATCTCGGTGTATTCTCTGTGGTCGACCTTTATGTTTTTGCAGGGAGTGGGAGCAAGACATTTTCTGTTCGTACATACCCCATCGCGGAGCTGCTTTTCGCAGGCAGGCTCGCGGAAGTTTGCCGTCGGCCCTCCGATGTCGTGAATATATCCCTTGAAATCGGGAAGCTCGGTGATTTTCCTTGCCTCCTCAATAACGCTCTCCTTGCTTCTTGAGCGCACCGTCCTTCCCTGATGAAAGGCAAGCGCGCAGAAATTACAAGCGCCGAAGCAACCTCTGTTATGCGTTATCGAGAAGCGAACCTCCTCGATAGCGGGAACGCCGCCCACCGCCTCGTAGGACGGGTGATATGTCCTCATATAGGGGAGTGAGTAAACTCTGTCAAGCTCCTCCCTCTCAAGCGGCGGCATAGGCGGATTCTGAACGAGAATTTTGTTGTCGTACCTCTCGACTATCGCCTTGCCGCTTATCGAGTCCTGATTTTTATACTGTATTCCAAACGCCTCGGCGTATTTTCTGTCATCGCTTTTCAGCTCGTCGTAATCAAACACAGCCGCTACATCAAAATGTATCTTATCCTCGGGCTGCGCCATATAGACGCACCCTCTGACATCTCTTATTTTTTTGACGGGAACACCCTTGTCGAGAAGTGTCGCGATTCTCAGAAGTATATTCTCGCCCATACCGTATGTGAGAATATCTGCGCGGGAATCGACGAGAATCGAGCGCCTTATCTTGTCCGACCAGTAATCGTAATGCGCGAAGCGGCGCAGAGAAGCTTCAAGTCCGCCTATTATTATCGGCACATCGCCGTACGCCTCTCTTATTCGGTTACAGTAGACGATAGTCGCCCTGTCGGGGCGAAGCCCCGCCTTGCCACCTGGGGAGTAGTAATCGTAGGTTCTTTTCTTTTTCGATACCGTGTAGTGCGCCACCATCGAATCTATGTTTCCTGCCGTGACCAGAAAGCCAAGTCGCGGTCTGCCAAACTCGGTAAAGGCGTTGCAGCTCTTGTAGTCGGGCTGTGAGAGTATCGCCACGCGAAATCCCGCCGCCTCAAGCACTCTCGAAATTATAGCCACGCCGAAGCTGGGGTGGTCGACATAGGCGTCACCCGTTACATATACGAAATCGGGACGCTCCCAGCCAAGCTCCTGCATCTCACGGCAATTTATCGGTAAAAAGCTCATTTTAATCTCCATTCCGCCGTCAAAACGGCGGCACAAATGTAATAGATGAATTTTGCCTTGGCAAAATTCGCGCGTGAAGCAGTTGTTTTTCTCGTCAGCAAGAAGTAACTTTCACGCTATACTTCAAGCTATAAAGCTGTGTTATCTTAATATATTTTAACATAAATTTATCAAAACATCAATAGCAAATAGCAACTAATGCAATTTCTTGACAAAAATAGATATTTAGTGTATAATATTTAGAAAAAATCAGTAAGGAAAAGACAACGGTGAGCAGAGCTTTTACAATAGAGGTCGAGGGCGTAAATCAAAACAAAATATATTCCGTCGCGCGCGAAGTACTGCGCGGCGGCGGTGTCACAAGATACGAGCTTGCCGATGCGACGGGCATGAGCGGCGTCACCGTGGGCAAGATAGTCTCCGAAATGCTCAGGCACTCTCTGTTCGTCACCGAGGAGCAGTTCTCCTCCCATAGGCGCGCCCCCGAGAAGATATTTCCCTCAGAGCGCATCAATATTCTCGTTTTCCGCTTTACCAAGCATCAGCTTTCGGCTATACTCTGCGACCCTTGCAAAAGAGTGCTGTTTTCGAGTGCGCGTCCGCTCAATGAAAGTCTGCCATTTGAATTTGACATATCCGCCTTTGCCGATTCAGTCATGCAGAGCATCGCAGCTGAGATAAACCACCGTATCGTCGGCGTTGCGGTGATTGCTGAGCGTGAACAGATAAAGTTAATACAATACGCTCAGAGCGAGATATTCTCCGAGGCAGATATATTCTCCACGGACGACTGCATCGCAGACTATGTGCGCAGAGAATACCCCTCGGGCTGCGTGGCGCATATAAGTCTTGATCACACAATGTCGGTAAATATTTTCAGCGAGGGCAAGCCCGTCAACAGCGGCGCGGAGCATAGTATACCGCTCGACGCTGTGGGCGAGGAGAGCGCTATCCGCTTCGCTGCAGAATATCTCTCTCCCCTCTTTCGTATCCTCTCGCCGAGCCGTCTGCTTATTGACTCGGACATTCTCGGCGTAACGCCCGAGTTTGCACGGGAGCTTTATTCAAAAATAAAGAGAGCGGGACAAATCAAGGACGAAAAAATGCCCGACATCACCGTTTGCGACGAGCTGAGCTTCGATACGCTTTCGGCTATCGGGCAGATGTGTGATAAGCTTGCGGGGATTTTTGCAGGGATTTAGTGATATACTCAGAATACTTCCGACTTTTTCTCGGCTTTCTTTTTAAGTATGTAGCTCACAAGCAAAAGAGCCAGAATTATCGACAGAACGCCTAAGAGGTTTCCAGACATATCAATAAGTACATCGGTGAACGACGGTCCCCTGCCCTCTGTGGCACCCTGAATCCCGAATTCGTCGATAAGAGCGACGACGAAGGATATCGGAAGCGTTATAGATATCCTCAGTATGTCAGAGAGGAGAGTTCTGCGCGAGAGAAGCGCGCATATCAGAGTCAGGTCTGCGCCAAGCAGAAGTCCCAATACCATATATTCCATAAAATGAGCGCTTTTTCTCACGGCACGCTCGGTGGTAGGGACATCGACATCAAGCTTTTCGGCAACATTCTCAACGACCTCCTGCACCTGAGAGCTCATCTCGCCCGATTCCTCGCCCGTCTTTGCCGAGTTCGACCAGATAAAGCCAACCCAAAGAAGGACAGCGAGAGAACAAATTGCGACAGCTATGTATTTTTTCATAGAGGTTTCCCCTCCTTTTCTAAAAAATTAATACATTAAATTTCAATATGCCCTTGAAAAACGGGCTTTGTTGTGTTATAATATCAAACGGTACGCCTGCATAGTTAAATGGATATAATAACCCCCTCCTAAGGGGTAGTTACAGGTTCGATTCCTGTTGCGGGTGCCAAAAATCCAAGTCTTCGGACTTGGATTTTTTATCCATTGCGGAAGCAATGGTATATCATCACGCGCCAGCGTGTATCTCATCGCCAAAGGCGCATATCATCACGCGCCAGCGTGTATTTCCTTCCGCAATGATGATATACAAGACTTCGTCTTGATGATATGCAATTTCTGCGAAATTGATGATATACAACGGCAAGCCGTTGATAAAAGACCGCAAAAATCAAAAGCATACCAATTATACCTTATTTCTCGAATATTGTCAAGATTTAAAAAATCCCGCGCGGTCAATTATAAAAAATATTCTGTATGACACACCGCAAAATTCGGTTGACAACACTGCGGCGATATGATATAATTTTACCATATAAAAGCATTTTTGAAAGGAGGCGAAAATAATGACGCTTTGCAAATCACATTTCCGAAGGGATTTTTACATCTTGAAAAAAGAATTTCGCCTGTTTTCGTTGGCTGTTAATTGATTTTTCACGGTGCGCCCTTCGTGGCGCACCATTTTTTGACGAAAGGATTTTTGATTTTGAGTAAATTAAATAAAGCAAAAAAAGAAAAAGAAA
>JAGAKG010000071.1 GCA_017625755.1 Clostridia bacterium
CTGATCGAATTCGTCACCGTTGACGAGTGCCCGGGCAAGTATAGCAAAGAGCCCCGCGAAATCCACATCTACTATAAGCTCATCGACAAGAACCAATCAAAGCCTACCCATAAGATGTGACGATTTTTGATGTTCACTACGGCGAATATTTATAGCCATATCGATAGTACGAGTAAAAAAGAAACGGCTCAAGCGATTGGAGAGTTGCTTGGGTGAGTGAATGGAAAGGAAAAGGGCTACCGTGGTGGTAGCCCTTATGAGATTAATAATTCGACAAATTGGAGTTTGACAGTTATTTAACTGCCTTAATGGTGTATGTTGCTCCCCAATTATTCAACACCTCTACCGCTGCAAAGCCCGCTTCAACAAGAGCTTCAATCTCGTGCCTCACAGTAAGCGGCGTATCATAATGGTAAAACTCGTTATCGGTAATACCTTGTTCTGTTTTCAGAGCTATCAAATTGTTTCGGTGCATCCGTTCCTCATCATCAGATAAGGAAAAATAATCCGTGAGTATAAAATAGCCATCATCCTTTAATGCGATATGCAATTTAGAATACAAGCCCACCTTTTCTTCTTTTGTAAAATGATGCAAACTTTCTACCGATACAGCAGAATCAAACACATTCTCACCAAACGGCACATCAAAATATGAGCCAAGAATCAAGGTTATATCCTTGCCAACGAATTTTCGTTGAAGCTCGGTTAGCATTCCTTGTGAAAGGTCTATTCCCGTAACCTTTGCCGAAGAATTAAGCTTATAATATTCTTGCAGTTCCAATCCTGTACCGCAACCCAAATCAAGTATGTGACAGTTTTCAGCGGTCGGTAATTGCTTTGCCGTAAAAGGATAGAACTCACTTGCACATTCGATATTAGTCATCATATGCTTATCATATCCGTCAAGTCTTGCCTCAAAGAAATCACTCATTTTTTCAAGCATACATAACCTCCGTCAAATTCTTATTTATCGGTGAGATTATTATACTACAAAACAGTAAAAAACGCAATATTTAAAAGCAAAAACGGAACGCCGATTGGCGTTCCGCATTGCTTTGGCGGAGAGAGAGGGATTCGAACCCTCGTGTGCTTGCGCACAAACTGATTTCGAGTCAGCCCCGTTATGACCACTTCGATATCTCTCCGTATTAAATTTTGGTTTGGAATTTTGATAGAAAACTGTCGACCAACCTCTGAAAAATCTGCACTTAAAATCCCGAACAAGTGAAGTGCTTCAAGGCTTCGTGGAGAAATATTAGTGACGATTGTGAGCCGCTTTCGAGTCAGCCCCGTTATGACCACTTCGATATCTCTCCGTATGAAATTTTCAATTTCATACGGGGCAGATATCGACTGGCTCGGACAACTTGTTGTCCGAATCCACTTCGCATACCCCACCCGAAGATCGACAAGCTCGCTTGTCAGGCGCAGGGTGTGGGTATTCTCGCCATAGGCGAGATAACTCTCCATATGAAATCTTATTGTTGGAATTTTGACAAAAAACTGTCGACCAACTTCTGAAAAATCTGCATTTACTGTGCTTTTTCATTTTAAGGTCGGTAATTTTCACCGACTTTGGTATTATACCACAAAGAAAAAGATTTTTCAATAGTTTTTTGAAAAAATAAAAAATATATTTGAAAATATTATATCTAATTGACAGCGGGGCTTAAAAATGATACAATAATATAATACGATAATTCGGGGGAGGTGAGAGATATGCATGACAATGGTGGTGGAAATTCACGCAAAAAAGAGCTGGACGATTTTTGGAATATTGATATGATAGTTCCCAAAAGAAAAACGCAGAAGCCCGCGCCGAGGCGGTCTACCGAAACCGTGGAAATAACCGTTTCTTCCGTGCTTGAATCGCTCACCGACGACAAGGTGTTCAAATCCGAAAAGCTCAGCGGCGGCGAGGGCGGAGTTATAAAAAAATATATCTCCGAGAACACTCCCCAACCTGAACCGCTATACAGCTATTCCTTGCAAAACTCTCTCGTTCACAATGTGCGTGTATACAAAAAGCCGAGCAATTACGCCTATTATGAGAATTTTTACAGAGACGCGCTGAAATACCTGAACGAAAAATCCGACAAGGCAGAGCGTGCTCCGTTCTTCTCCTATGTTCCGCAGTATGACCAGTTAAACCCCGCTCAGCTCGCCTATTATCTCTATTTCAGGGAGCAGGCGCGGTCTGGAAACTATATAGACGCCGATTACAGCTATATAATGCTATATATTTACGAGATACTGAATCTTGGTGACAAAATGGATCTAAGCTTCGGGCAGTCTCAGCTTTGCGGTCTTTGGAACGCCTACCGCGAAAAACACGGCGCGATTGGCAGGCAGCTTTCCGATTGGATGTGCGAATACAGTCTTATAAACCGTCTCCCTCCGCCCTCGGATATTGAAATCCGGAATATCCCGCGCGAGTGTGTTTACAAGGAATATCTTCTTGTAAATCGCGGTGTCGGCTATGATTACTACGCCGAGGCTTTGCTCGCCTTTTCTAGCGCATACGATTTCCGTCGGAGCAAGTTTGCGACGGGGGAGAGGTCGGCTGTTTTTGAAAAATACATTCCCGCGGCGCTCTCGGCGTGTATAGCGCATTTGTCGACCTCGGGGGGCGTCCTTTCGGGTGTCGGATTCAACGATAGCACGATTTCGCGCGATGCCTATATCGGCGCGCTTTGCTCGCACAGAGCAAAATACAAAATAGAGCTTGACTACTGCTCGTTTTCGAGGACGAACGACCTCAGATATCTTGTCGGAGATATTGTAAAATACTCGGAAAACAAAATACGGGCGTATTTTGGCATAAAGTCGCGGCTAAGTTGTTATTCGCTTGACAGCGACATAAGGGAGCTGCTCGATAACTTTTTTGACACTCACCTCGTCAAGCGTAGCAGACCTGCGCGCAAGGAAAAAAGAGAGGAATACGACGCGCTTTACGAGCTTCCCACAAAGCCGCTCTCGCTATCCGATGCTTCAAGAATAGAGGAGGAGTCGTGGGAAACGACGAGGAGCCTTGTGGAAGCATTTGATGAGGAGGAAAGCGATGCGGAGCAGGATAGTGTTCCCTCGACAGAAAACAGTATCGCCGAGGAGACAGTTGCACCCGCTTCCGAGGAGGACGACGGCTTGCTGAACGCGCTCGGTGAGCTATTGCCGTTCGTACTTGCGGTATACCGAGGGGACGGCGCGGCGCAGAGAAAATTTGCGCAAGAGCGCGGACGAATGAGCGACAGTATAGTCGACAGTATAAACGAGATAAGCGCCGATACGATAGGAGATATCCTTATAGAGGACGACGGCGGCGCATACAGAATCGTTGAGGATTACGAATTTTATTTTGAAGCTTCGGAGGATTAAATGGAACAGGATATAAATTTGCAAAAGGTACCGAAAAGAATACTTAATTCCTTGCTCGCCTCGGTTTCGGCAGGTGTTGTTCCGAGAGCGGGAGCGCCGTATATCGCCATCGGACGAAAGGACGAAATAGCCGCGCTTCTCTCAGACCTTGAGGCGGTCAACGAGGGCTGCGGAACTATGCGCTTTATCATAGGAAGATACGGAAGCGGAAAGAGCTTTCTTATGCAGCTTATAAGGGGATACGCGCTTGAGCGCGATTTCGTTACGGCAGACGCAGACCTCTCTCCCGAGCGCAGACTTTACGGAGCGTCGGGGAGCGGTGTCGCAACTTACAGAGAGCTTATAAAGAATCTCGCGTCAAAATCCTCGCCCGACGGCGGGGCTTTGCCGAGGATAATCGCCCGTTGGATTGATAGTATGCAAGCCGAAATAATCGCGACAGGCGCCGAGCCCGAGAGCGAGGAATTTGCGAGAAAGCTCAATATATGCGTTTCAGAGAAGCTTCGGGATATCGAATTTCTCGTTGGCGGATTTGATTTTTCACGCGTGATAACCGAGTATTATAAGGCTTTCGTGATGGGCGACGATGAGAGGCGAATTGCCTGCCTGCGCTGGCTCAGGGGCGAGTTTGCCACCAAAACCGAGGCGAGAGGAGCGCTTGGATTTTCCGTGTCGGTAATAATCGACGACGATAACTGGTACGATTTTCTCAAGCTCTGGGCGTGTCTGGTGCGCACAATGGGGTATAGAGGACTTATCGTCTTTATCGACGAATGCGTCAATCTTTATAAGATAAATCACAGAGTAAGCCGAGAGAATAACTACGAAAAGATACTCTCGATGTTCAACGATACCTTGCAGGGGCGCGCCCCGGGGCTCGGTCTTGTTCTCGGCGGAACTCCGCAATTCCTTGATGATACGCGCAGAGGACTTTTCAGCTACGAGGCTTTGCGAAGCAGACTTTGTGACAGCCGCTTCTCGGTGGAGGGAGCGGTCAACCTAATAGGTCCCGTCATAAGACTCCGTCGACTCAGCGACGACGAGCTTTTCGCGCTCATATCGAGGGTGACTAAGCTCTACGCGCAGAATTACGGCGTTGAGCCTAGGATAACTGAGGAGGAGAAGATAAGGTTTCTCGAGATTTGTCTTTCCCGCGCGGGTGCTGACAGTATGATAACCCCGCGAGAGATGCTCAGGGACTATATGACGGTGCTTAATCTGCTTATGCAGAACAAGGAGCTGAGCTTTGATGATATCGTCGGAACGGCGGTGACGCTGAGGACGGATAACGGTGACGGCGAGAGTGAGGAGACATCGGGGCAGAGCGGAGCGAGACCGAGCTATACCCCCGAGGATATAATATTTTGAATTGAAAGGCTGAGGAAAGGAGAAAGAAATGACAGAGGCGGACAGAATATTTGAGCGATTTCCCGATTTTATCAGGGAATTTATATATTCACACTCGTGGGAATCCCTTCGCGCGGTGCAGATAGCCGCGGCTAAAACTATATTTGAAACAGATAGAAATCTCCTGCTCACCTCGTCAACCGCGAGCGGCAAAACCGAGGCGGCTTTCTTTCCGATACTTACCGAGCTTTACTACAACAGACCCTCGAGCATAGGCGTGCTGTATATAGCGCCGCTCAAAAGTCTGATAAACGACCAGTTTCTGCGTATCGACTCTCTGCTTGACGAGAGCGGAATAAAGGTCACGCATTGGCACGGAGATGTGGCGGCGTCGCATAAAAAGAAGCTTTTGACCTCTCCCGAGGGAATATTGCAGATAACTCCCGAATCGCTTGAAGCGATGCTTATCAACCGCTCGAACGATATACCGAGACTTTTCGGCGACCTTCGCTATGTGGTTATCGACGAGATACACACGCTAACGGGTAGCGACAGAGGAAATCAGATAATCTGCCAGCTGGCGAGAATATCGCGGCTCATAGGACACTCGCCGAGGCGGATAGGGCTCTCTGCAACCGTCGGTAAGACGGAGGATGCGGCGGCGTGGCTATCGGCGGGGAGCGGCAGGGATACAGATGTACCTCTGTTCGAGACAGAGCAGATAAGATGGCGGCTCGGAATGGAGCATTTCTTTATTCACGGTAAGAATGAGGGTGATGAAAAGGGCGAGGCTGTGGCAGCGCTCGACGCGGGATACGAGTATATGTACGACTGCGTGAGGGATAAAAAAGCACTCGTCTTTTCAAATTCGCGAGAGGAGACAGAATATGTATGTGCCACACTGCGTCAGATAGCGTGCAGAAGGGGAGAGCGCGATATATTCCTGATACATCACGGAAATCTTTCGGCGTCCTTGCGTGAGGAAGCCGAAATGAAAATGAAGGACGAGGAGGTTCACGCGGTGACCTGCGCCACCGTCACGATGGAGCTGGGTATAGATATCGGAAAGCTTGAGAGAATACTTCAGAATGACGCGCCTAACAGCGTATCGAGCTTCTTGCAGAGACTGGGACGCTCAGGCAGACGGGGACAGCCTCCCGAGATGATGATGGTGTTCCGCGAGGAGGAGCCGCTTCCGAACGCTCCGCTTCCGCAGCTTATCCCGTGGGGACTTATCCGCGCGATTGCCATCGTTCAGCTATACATTGAGGAAAGATTTATAGAGCCGCCATTCTCGAAGAATCAGCCTATGAGCCTTCTATTCCACCAGACGCTCAGCGTTCTGGCGGCGAGCGGCGAGCTTACCGCGGCAAGGCTTGCCGAGAGGGTACTCGGTCTGCCGCCCTTCGCGGATATCTCCCGCGAGGATTACAAGGCACTCATAGTTTCGATGCTCAACTCGGATATGATAGAGATGACCGAGGAGCGTGGACTTATCGTTGGACTTGCTGGCGAGAGACTGCTGAACAGCTTCAAGTTTTACGCGGTGTTCAACGACAGCGAGGATTACACCGTACGCTGTGAATCCGAGGAAATAGGAACTATAACCACACCGCCCCCCGCGGGAGACAGATTTGCGCTTGCGGGCAGAGTGTGGGAGGTTACCGAGGTGGATACTCAACGCCGTCTCGTTTATGTAAAGAGCGTAGAAGGTAAGATGGAAATATCCTGGCCGGGCGAGTACGGAGAGATACACACGCGCATACTTGAGAGAATGAAGCAGGTCTTGTCGGAGGACACGGTATATCCCTACCTCAAGGAGAATGCCCGACACAGACTCGAGGTGGCAAGGCGCGTCGCGAGAGCGACGGGAATGACGAAAAATTCGCTCATACACCTAGGCGGCTATACCTGGTGCCTGTTTCCGTGGCTTGGCACGCGTTCGTTCAGAACGCTTCGCAAATTTCTCGCGCAGAATGCCCATCGCTTCGGCATATCGGGCATAGAGTTCGAGGGGTGCTATTATATAACTTTCCGAATGGAGAGGGGAAGCGGGGAGGAGCTTTTCGCTTATCTGAGCTCTCTCGTTGAGCGAGGTGGGATAGACCCGATGACTCTTGTGAGCCCGAAGGAGCTTCCCGTGTTTGAAAAATACGATAGCTATATTCCGGGTGAGCTTCTTAGGTACGCATACGCTACGGATAAGCTTAATCCACGCGAAACAGAGCAGAGAATTCGCGATATTTACAGTGAATATGACCTATAAATTGTCAAAAATGCCCCAAAAATACTTTAATGTAAAAAATAATATTGTTCAGAATAGATATTGACTTTTGGAGCGTAAAAGAGTATCATATACTTACCGCTATGATAGGGAGCGGCACGGAGATATTTTTTTACAGAGAGCTGTCGGTCGGTGCGAGACAGTGAAAAAACACCGTGCTAAATCACCCTTGAGCTAACTGCCGAAAGCGTACGCGATATGCGTGTGTCAGTAGAACAGTTCGTATTTCTGCGTTAAAGAAAAATGTATGAAAGTACATTGAGTGTCCCGAGTATGATCGGGGAATCGGAGTGGTACCGCGGAGTTTTCGTCTCCGTCTCTGTTAAGAGACGGAGACTTATTTTTTTGCTGAAAGGATAGATAAAAAATGCTTACACTTGATAAGGTATATCATGCGGCGTATGTCCTCAAGGATGTCGTCAGAGAGACCTCGCTCATTAAATCGGAAAAGATAAATCCCGAGTGCCGAGAGGTCTATCTCAAAACCGAAAATCTTCAGATAACAGGCTCCTTTAAGGTAAGAGGAGCGGGTTATATGATATCTCAGCTTACCGAGGAAGAAAAGGCGCGGGGCGTTATAGCCTGTTCGGCAGGAAATCACGCGCAGGGCGTGGCGCTCGCGGCTTCAAAATACGGAATAAAGGCAACTATCTGTCTGCCCGACGGAGCTCCTATATCCAAGGTCGAGGCTACAAAGAGCTACGGAGCCGAGGTGGTTATGGTCAAGGGTGTTTACGACGACGCATACAAGCGCGCGCTCGAGCTTCGCGACGAAAAGGGATATACATTCGTTCACCCCTTTGACGATGATAATGTCATCGCGGGACAGGGTACGGTCGGACTTGAAATACTTAACGAGCTTGACGATATCGACGCTGTCGTAGTTCCCGTAGGCGGAGGCGGACTTATCTCGGGCGTGGCTTATGTTATAAAGCACCTTGCGCCTCATATCAAGGTTTACGGCGTTCAGTCGGCGGGCGCGCCCAGTATGTTCAATTCTGTACGCGACGGAAAGATAGAGAAGCTCAGCAGCGTTTCGACCATCGCCGACGGTATAGCGGTAAAGCAGCCGGGAGAGAATACATTTGAACTTTGCTCGAAATATGTTGACGAGATAGTTACGGTCAACGAGGACGAGATATCCTCTGCGATACTCGCGCTCATAGAGCAGCACAAGATGATAGCAGAGGGCGCGGGAGCGGTTTCTGTTGCGGCGGTTATGTTCAACAAGATCCCTGTTAAGGATAGGAAGGTCGTCTGCGTGGTCTCGGGCGGTAACATAGATGTTACTATACTCTCGCGAGTTATAGAGAGAGGTCTGCTTACCTCGGGAAGAACCTGCAATCTTTGCATCGAGCTTATGGATAAGCCGGGACAGCTTATGGATGTATCGAGAATTATCGCGTGTCTCGGAGCGAATGTTATCTCGGTTCACCACGAAAGAGCGAGCGAGACGAAGGATATCAACGGATGCTACCTCCGTCTGGTTCTTGAAACAAAGAATTACGAGCATATCGAATCTATAACTAAGGCGCTCTCTGACGAGGGCTTCCGTATAGTTTCGGTTCAGTAAAATAAAAAGGAGAAAAATACAATGAGTGAAAAGGTATATACGAAAAACGCGCCCGACGCAATAGGACCCTATTCTCAGGCGGTAAAGTGCGGAGGTCTCGTTTTTACATCGGGACAGATAGCTATAAACCCCGCGAGCGGAGCAGTCGAGGCTCAGACCATAGAGGAGCAGACAGAGCAGATATGCAAAAATCTCTGTGCGGTTCTCGAGGCTGCGGGAACCTCGATAGACAAAGCGGTAAAAACAACCTGTTTCCTTGCCGATATGGCAGATTTTGCGGCGTTCAACGAGGTTTACGGAAGATACTTTACATCGAAGCCCGCGCGCTCCTGCGTTGCGGCAAAGCAGCTTCCTAAGAATGTACTTGCAGAGGTAGAGGTAATCGCCGAGTTATAAGCATAAAAATAAGTCGGTTTGCCATAAATTACGACAAAATGCGCAGAAAATATGTGCATATTCAATCAAAATTACAAAAATGAAGAAATCTTCTTGACAAAGACGGGTATTCGTGATAAAATTACCACAATATTTGTTTTAAGCGTTTAAGGGAATTAGTAGTGCGTAAGCGTTTCCAGAAAGCCGACGGGTGATGCGAGTCGGTAGCGCGACCGTATGAATCTCCTCCCCCAGCTTCCGCTTGAAGACCCATTGGGTTGCGTAGACGCGGACGGAGAGTCACCGTTATCACAGACGATTCACTGATAGGTGAAGCAGAGCGGCCGTAAAACGGCAATAAGAGTGGTACCGCAGAGTGTCAACGACCTTTGTCTCTTTTAACGGAAGAGATAAAGGTCTTTTTTGGATTTATTAAAGCATTTTGCGGCAGGTAAGCTTAAAAACATAATGCAAAACAACTATTCGCCAAGTGCGAAAACAGGAGGAAAGAATGATATTGAACGGCTCTGAAATACTTGTAAATGTTCTTCTTGAGCAAGGCGTTGATACCGTGTTCGGATATCCGGGCGGTGCGGTTCTTAATATATACGATGCTCTTTACAAGTATAGTGACAAAATTCATCATTATATGACGGCGCACGAGCAGGGAGCGGCTCACGCGGCTGACGGATATGCGAGAGCAACGGGTAAGACGGGCGTCGTTATAGCGACGAGCGGCCCCGGGGCGACGAACCTCGTAACGGGTATCGCTACGGCTTATATGGATAGCGTTCCTATGGTTGCTATCACGGGAAATGTTCCCACACAGCTTATAGGCTGCGATAGCTTCCAGGAGGTTTATATTGCGGGTATAACGATGCCGATAACCAAGCACAATTTCGTGGTGCGTAAGGTTGAGGAGCTGGCAGATATAGTCAGAGAGGCATTCAAAATTGCCGCAAGCGGCAGACCCGGTCCCGTGCTTATAGATATCCCGAAGGATGTCACCGCGGATAAGACTACATATACCCCTGCTGAGAAGGTTAAGCCCGAAAATCCCCGCCCGAGACTTAAAAATATTGAGGAAATAGCGGGACTCATAAACAGAGCGGAAAGACCTTTTATATATTTCGGCGGAGGCGTCAGAATATCGGGAGCGGGCGAGGAGCTTCGCGAGCTGATAATGAGAGCGGATATCCCCGCGGCGCATACGCTTATGGCGGCAGGAGTGCTCGGATATAACGAAAAGAATAATCTCGGACTTATCGGTATGCATGGCTGCTATTCGGCGAACGCGGCGGCTAACAGAGCAGATATAATGCTTGCTATCGGAACGCGATTCAGCGACCGCGTGGCACTTAATACCGAAAAGTTCGGTCACAATTCTCGTATCGTGCATATAGATATAGACCCCAGCGAGATAAATAAGATAATCGTTGCGGATTACAGTATCACGGGAGATGTAAAGGAGGTTCTCACGGAGCTTCTTAAATACATAAAGCCCTGCAAGCACGAGGAATGGACAGAGCAGATAGCCAAGTGGAAGCGCGACGATTATATGCCCGAGGACAGAGAGGACATACTCAAGCCCCATCAGGTTATCGACACCGCCTGCAGAATTGCGGGTGAGGATGCTATATATGTCACCGATGTCGGTCAGCATCAGCTTTGGGCAGCTCAGTATCTCCGCCATGTCAAGCCGAGAAACTTCCTCACAAGCGGAGGACTCGGAACTATGGGATACGGATACGGCGCGGCGCTTGGTGCTCAGACGGCGTACCCCGATAAAACTGTCGTTCATTTTACATCCGACGGCTCGCTCCATATGAATATGAACGAGCTTTGCACGGCAGTAAGCTACAATCTGCCCGTTATAACGGTCATACTCAATAATGCGGTTCTCGGAATGGTAAGACAGTGGCAAGGAGTTTTCTACGACAGAAGATTTTCCTCCAGCGAGCCCGAGAGAAAGACAGACTATGTCGCGGTAGCCCGCGCGTTTGGCGGAGAGGGATACCTCTGTGAGACTCCCGCCGAGCTTGAGGAGGCTATGAAGAAGGCGGTCAAGGCAAAGGGACCTGTCTGGATAGATTGCAGAATAGACCGTGAAGAAAAGGTTCTCCCGATGATACCGTCGGGACGCACCGTTCACGACACTATCTTCAAATAAGGAGGATTATAGAAATGAAAAAGCAATGTATGGTTCTCCTTGTTGAGAATAATGCGGGAGTTCTCGCGAGAGTCAGCTCGCTCTTTATGCAGAGAGGATTCAATATCGACTCGCTTACCGTTTCCTCTACCGATAGCCCTAACATATCGAGAATAACGGTAATGACCACGGGAGATAACAGAACCTTCAGCCAGATAATGAAGCAGACGGGCAAGCTCGTTGAGGCGAAGATGATATTCTCGGTAGAGCCAGAGTTCAGCCTTATTCGAGAGATACTTATGGTGAAATTCTCTTGCGATACGGAGGAGCTTGAGGAGCTGAAGAAGATAATAGAAAAGTTTGGCGCGCACATCATAGATATGTCCTACGGTTGCTTCGTTGCCGAGCTTACCGAGTCCCCGCAGAAGATTGACGATTTCCTTGATGCGGTCAAGTCTTACAAAATGATAGAAATGTGCCGCTCGGGAGCGATAGCGCTTGAACGCGGACTTATCGATTACGAACTCAATTAAACTTTTATATATTTAAGGAGATTTGAAAAATGATTACAAAGTATTACGACACAGATTGCAACCTCAGCTTGCTCGACGGCAAGACGGTATCGGTTATCGGATTCGGTAGCCAGGGACACGCTCACTCTATGAACCTCGCTGAAAGCGGAGTTAATGTGGCTGTCGGATTGAGAAAGGGAAGCGCACACTGGAAGAAGGCAGAGGATTTCGCCGCAACACATCCCAACTTCAAGGTAATGGAGATTGAGGACGCTGCAAAGGCAGGAGACCTCGTAATGATGCTCGTTCCCGACGAGCTTGCCGCTGATATCTACAACAAGCAGGTAGCTCCCTATATGAAGGACGGCGATGTTCTTATGTTCGCTCACGGCTTCAACATTCACTTTAACTTCATTCAGCCCGCAAAGAATATTGATGTTATCATGGTAGCTCCCAAGGGTCCCGGACACACGGTAAGAAGCCAGTATCAGGAGGGTAAGGGCGTTCCTAGCCTTATCGCTATCCATCAGGATTACTCGGGCAAGGCTAAGGAGTACGCGCTCGCATACGCAAGCGGAATCGGCGCGGGCAGAGCAGGTATTCTCGAGACATCCTTCAGAGAGGAGACAGAAACCGACCTCTTTGGTGAGCAGGCAGTTCTTTGCGGTGGTGTTACCGAGCTTATGAAGGCGGGCTTTGACACCCTTGTTGAGGCAGGCTATGAGCCCGAAATGGCATACTTTGAGTGTATCCACGAGATGAAGCTCATCGTTGACCTTATCAACAACGGCGGATTTGCTATGATGAGATACTCTATCTCCAACACAGCAGAGTACGGCGATTACAGAACTGGTAAGAGACTTATTACAGAGGAGACTCGTAAGGAGATGAAGAAGGTTCTCTCCGAGATTCAGGACGGAACATTCGCATCTGAGTTTATGCAGGAGTTCTCCGCGGGACGCAAGGCTAAGTTCCTCGCTACTCGCCGCAAGGAGAGCGAGCATCAGCTTGAAAAGACGGGCGCTGAGCTTCGTCAGATGATGAGCTGGCTCAAGAAGTAATTAACCTTAAGTCAAATATTCTGCTCGGAAGTCCTGGACTTCCGAGCAGAATGAAAAAGCAGGAGGGAATGGCTATGATAATAGCTGTAAATATCGGTAACACACGAATATCCGTGGGATTTTTTGACGACGCTTCCTCTTGCGTGAAATATAAGCTTGAGCTTTCGACAGACTATACAAAGACCGTTGACGAATATTTTGCAACGGTTAAACTTATCATAAGAGAGAGCGGATTTGATATAGACGGACTCTGCGGAGGAGTTGTTTCCTCGGTAGTTCCGCAGCTCACGGAAACGCTTTGCGAAACCGTGAGAAGATTTACGGGAGAGGAGCCCTTGCTTGTCGGACCCGGTGTAAAAACGGGCTTTCCTATAAAAATAGACTCGCCCGCCGAGCTTGGCGGAGATATGGTGGCTAACGCCGCCGCGGTCGTAGCAAAAAACAAAAATGAAAATAACACGAGAGCGTCGGTGGTGGTCGATATGGGCGCTGTTACCACGGTCTCGGCAATAAACAAACACGGGGAATTTGTCGGCTGCTCGATAATCCCGGGTGTGCAGATGTCACTTGAAGCACTCCACGGAAATACGGCGTTGCTTCCGAATGTTGCGTACTCGGCACAGACCAGAGCAATAGGCAAAAATTCGCAGGAATCGGTGCGCTCGGGGGTTATTCTCGGACACGCTATGATGCTCGACGGATTTGTTTTGCGATTTGCCAAGGAGATGAAAGCAACTGCTGAGGAGATAAATTGCGTCATCACGGGCGAATACGCAAAATATGTGCTTCCGATGTGTCGTACTTCCTTTGAATATGACGAGGAGCTTACCCTTGCGGGGCTATGGTTCATATATCGGAAATCAAAGGAAATTAAGGCTTGATAATAACGGCTCTGCCGATATTATAAATTTTACGCGCCGTACCCAAGCGGACGGCAGCACCGAGTGAAAGTCTCGGAAGGAGGAACGGTTATGTTCAATTTTTCATTTGTTAAGACAGCACATACGGCTGTACTTCGGGAGGTGTCTAAATGAGACAGACACAGAATAAAAGAATACTTAATCTTGCGATACTCGCTATGCTTCTTGCGCTTGTAGTAGTCTTTCAGGTGTTTGCGGGATTTATAAAGATAGGGCCATTTTCTCCCTCCCTCGTGCTTATTCCAATAGTTATCGCGGCGATACTCACAGGCCCCACGGGCGGAGCTGTTATCGGCGGAGCTTTCGGTATTGTGGTTATAATACAGTGCATTACGGGTGTTGACGCAGGAGGATTTATACTTTGGGAGATCAACCCGTTCCTTACCGCTCTTATCTGTATGGTCAAGGGTGTTTGCGCGGGACTTGTCCCAGGCTTCATTTATAAGGCGATGGTGGGAAAAGAGCCGAGCGATAAGAGAATATTTGCCTCGTCGGTCGTCGCGGCGCTTTCCGCACCGATAATCAACACGGGACTTTTTCTTATCGGTCTTTCGGTATTCTTTACCGATACGCTTTATGCGTGGAGCGGAGACACAAATGTTATGCTCTATATAATCACGGGACTTGTGGGACTTAATTTCCTTATTGAATTTGGAATAAATATTATAGTTTCTCCCGCCGTCTCAACGGTAGTAAAGGTTGCTACCAAAAAGATTTTTAAAAATATTTAACAGAAATAAAAGCTGTTTTTGAAAGGATTTATGTTATGTCACTTCGTTCTGATAATGTAACAAAGGGCGCGGAGAGAGCGCCGAACAGAAGCCTGTTTTACGCAATGGGCTACACAAAGGAAGAGCTTGAAAGACCGCTTATCGGTGTTGTCAGCGCTCATAGCGAGATAGTTCCGGGACACATTCACCTCGACAAGATTGCGGAAGCAGTCAAGGCGGGAATCAGAATGGCTGGCGGAACCCCCGTGCTTATCCCCGCGATAGGCGTTTGCGACGGTATCGCTATGGGACATATCGGAATGAAGTATTCACTTGCGAGCCGTGAGCTTATCTGCGACAGCGTTGAGACTATGACGATGGCGCACCAGCTTGACGGACTCGTTCTTGTTCCAAACTGCGATAAGATAGTCCCCGGAATGGTAATGGCGGCGGTCAGAATGAATGTCCCCGCGCTCGTTTGCAGCGGCGGCCCTATGCTCGCGGGACGCTACGACGGCGAGGAGGTCAGCCTCTCCAAGATGTTTGAGGCTGTCGGCGCATACAAGGCGGGAATGATAGACTCCTGTAAGCTCGAGGAGTGCGAGCAGGGCGTTTGTCCCGGCTGCGGAAGCTGCGCGGGAATGTATACCGCGAACAGTATGAACTGCCTGTGCGAGGCAATCGGTATCGCACTTCCCGGTAACGGAACTGTCCCCGCGGTAAGCAACAAGAGAGTTATACTCGCTAAGCACGCGGGAATGGCTATTATGGAGCTTGTTAAGAACAATATCTGCGCACGCGACATAATCAATGAAAAATCTATAATGAACGCCCTTGCTTGTGATATGGCGCTCGGATGCAGCTCGAACAGCGTGCTTCACCTGCTTGCTATCTCGAACGAGGCGGGAGTTAAGGTCGACCTCGACCTCTTTAATAAGATGAGCGACAGAGTTCCGAACCTCTGTCATCTTGCCCCCGCAGGCCCCACTCATATTCAGGATCTCGATATGGCGGGCGGCATCCCCGCGGTTCAGGCTGAGCTACTCAAGGCAGGTCTTATCGACGGAAGCGCGCTCACGGTTACAACCAAGACAGTTGCCGAGAATATTGAGGGCGCATACATAAAGGATACAGGCTCTATAAGACCTATCGAAAATCCGTATAGCGCAACGGGAGGAATACAGATTCTCTGGGGTAACATCGCGCAGAACGGCTCGGTAGTAAAGAGAAGCGCGGTAGCTCCCGAAATGCTGAAGCATAGCGGCCCCGCAAGAGTCTTTGACTCTGAGGAGGAGGCTATTGACGCTATATATAACGGAAGGATAGTAGACGGAGATGTCGTAGTTATAAGATACGAGGGACCCAAGGGCGGTCCGGGTATGAGAGAGATGCTCAATCCCACGAGTGCGCTTGCGGGAATGAAGCTCGATAAGACGGTAGCTCTTATAACCGACGGAAGATTTTCGGGAGCGTCGAGAGGCGCCTCGATAGGACATGTCAGCCCCGAGGCGGCAGACCACGGAAATATCGCTCTGCTCAGAGAAGGCGATATTATAGACATAGATATCCCGAACGCCTCACTTAACGCGCGAGTCAGCGATGAGGAGTTTGCAAAGAGAAGGGAGACATATATTCCCCGAGAACCCAACATCAAGACAGGCTGGCTTTCACGCTATTCCAAGCTTGTAAGCGGAGCCGAGAATGGCGCTGTGATGAAATAATGATTTGAAAGGATTGCCCTTGCAATAAAGAGTGATAATGGAAAATATAAACAAGTATACACGACAGTTCTTTCCCGCTCCCGCAGGAGAGATGAAATGGACTAAGAAAAATTACATAAGCAAAGCCCCCATATGGTGCTCGGTCGACCTCAGAGACGGGAACCAGTCGCTTATAGTTCCTATGAGCCTTGAGGAAAAGCTTGACTTTTTCAAGCTTCTTGTGCAGCTTGGCTTTAAGGAGATAGAGGTCGGATTTCCCGCGGCGTCCGAAACAGAGTATAAGTTCCTTCGCACGCTTATCGAGGAGAATCTTATCCCCGACGATGTGACAGTTCAGGTACTTACTCAGTCGCGTGAGCATATCATCAAAAAGACATTTGAGAGCCTTCGCGGAGTAAAGAACGCCATAGTTCACCTCTATAACTCGACCTCTGTGGCGCAGAGAGAGCAGGTTTTCAAGAAATCCAAGCAGGAGATAATAGATATCGCTGTTGCGGGAGCAGAGCTTTTTAATAAATACAACGAGGCAGAGGGAAATAAGTACCGCTTCGAGTATTCTCCCGAATCCTTCACGGGAACCGAGCCTGAATTCGCGCTTGAGATATGCAACGCCGTGCTCGATGTATGGAAGCCCACGGCAGACAGAAAGGTAATAATCAATCTGCCTGTAACCGTTCAGGTGTCGATGCCTCATGTTTACGCAAATCAGGTCGAATATATGTCGGATAACCTCAAATACCGTGAGAATGTCCTCATATCTCTCCACCCTCATAACGACAGAGGATGCGCTGTCGCGGATACCGAAATGGGATTGCTCGCGGGAGCTGACAGAGTTGAGGGAACACTTTTCGGAAACGGAGAGAGAACGGGTAATGTAGATATTATTACGCTGGCGCTCAATATGTATTCTCAGGGCGTTGATCCCGAGCTTGAGCTTGGGGATATGCCCCGCATAACCGAGCTTTACGAGAGAGTGACCCGTATGCAGGTATACGACCGTACTCCTTACGCGGGCAAGCTGGTCTTTGCCGCTTTCTCGGGCTCGCATCAGGATGCGATAGCAAAGGGAATGAAATGGCGCGAGGACCACACCTGCCGCTATTGGACTGTTCCTTATCTTCCTATCGACCCCAAGGATGTCGGAAGGGAATACGAAACCGATGTTATCAGAATCAACTCTCAGTCGGGCAAGGGCGGAATTGGATATCTGCTTGAGCATAACTACGGATATATTCTTCCCGCAAAGATGCGCGAGGATGTCGGATATACCGTCAAGAGCTATTCCGACCATTCCCACAAGGAGCTTTCTCCCGACGAGGTCAGAGATATATTCAACAAGGAGTATATCAATATCGAGTCTCCTGTCAGGGTTGACGATTGCCACTTCGTCAGAAACAGCGATAGCATAAAGGCTATTATCACGATAGATGCCGCAGAGGGACATATTGATGTGTCCGCGGCTGGTAACGGTCGTCTTGACGCGGTGAGCAACGCCCTCAAGAAGCACCTCGGAATCGAGTATTCCAACCTCACATATACCGAGCACGCGCTTTCGATAGGTTCAACCTCGGCGGCGGTCACCTATGTGAGTGTAACCTTCCCCGACGGTAAGGTGAGCTGGGGCGCGGGAGTCAGCGACGATATTATCGCCGCCTCTGTAAACGCGCTCGTATCCGCGGTAAACCGTAAACTTTTATCCAAATAAGAGGTGATAGATATGGCTATGACGATGACACAGAAAATTCTGGCGGCTCACGCGGGACTTGATTCTGTAAGAGCGGGTCAGCTTATTATGGCAAAGCTTGATATGGTACTTGGAAACGATATCACATCTCCCGTTGCTATAAACGAATTCAAGAAGAACGGATTTGACTCTGTTTTTGATAAGGAAAAAATATCGCTTGTAATGGACCACTTTGCTCCCAACAAGGATATCAAGGCGGCAGAGCAGTGTAAGCAGTGCCGTATATTCGCCAAGAATTTCTCAATAAAGAATTACTACGATGTCGGAGAGATGGGAATAGAGCACGCGCTTCTGCCTGAAAAGGGATTGGTAGCCCCGGGCGAGGCAGTTATCGGTGCCGACTCGCATACCTGTACATACGGCGCGCTCGGAGCATTCTCCACGGGCGTGGGAAGCACAGATATGGCGGCTGGAATGGCAACGGGCGAGGCTTGGTTCAAGGTTCCCTCGGCTATAAAGTTCGAGCTTGTCGGAGAGCTTCGCAGACCCTTCGTTTCGGGCAAGGATGTTATTCTCCATATCATAGGCATGATAGGCGTTGACGGCGCGCTTTATAAGTCTATGGAGTTCACGGGAAGCGGACTTAAGTCGCTCACTATGGACGACAGACTCTGTATGGCTAATATGGCTATCGAGGCGGGCGCTAAGAACGGTATCTTTGAGGTAGACGAGGTCACACTCGCGTATGTGAACGAGAGAGTTACCAGAGATTTCAAGGTTTATCGCGCTGACGACGACGCCGAATACGACGAGGTATATACGATAGACCTCTCGAAGATAGAGCCCACCGTGGCTTGTCCTCACCTTCCCGAGAATACTAAGGAAGCAAGAGAGCTTTCCTCAATAATCCCCGACCAGGTAGTTATCGGCTCCTGCACGAATGGAAGACTTTCCGATATGAAGGCGGCGGCAGAGATACTTCGCGGCAGACATATTGCGGAGGGTATCAGATGTATCGTTATTCCCGCGACACAGAAGATATATAAGGACTGTATCGCGCTCGGATATATTGATACCTTTATCGATGCGGGCTGTGTCGTATCAACTCCCACCTGTGGACCTTGTCTCGGCGGATATATGGGAATCCTTGCGGCAGATGAGATAGCGGTTGCCACCACTAACAGAAATTTCGTCGGACGAATGGGACATGTTACCTCAAAGATATACCTTGCAAGTCCCGAGGTCGCGGCGGCGTCTGCTGTAATGGGCAGAATCTGCGATCCCAGAGATATAAAGTGAGAGGAGTAGTGCTGTTATGAATACAAAAGGATATGTGCATAAGTACGGCGATAATGTAGACACAGATGTTATCATTCCCGCAAGATATCTTAATACCTCGGACGCAAAGGAGCTTGCGGCTCACTGTATGGAGGATATAGATAAAGACTTTGCCGCAAGGGTAAAGGCGGGAGATATAATCGTGGGTGGAGCAAACTTCGGTTGCGGCTCCTCGCGTGAGCACGCCCCCCTTGCTATAAAGACATCGGGCGTCTCCTGCGTTATAGCAAAGACTTTTGCGAGAATCTTCTTCCGTAACTCTATAAATATAGGACTTGCGATACTCGAATGTCCCGAGGCAAGTGAGAAGATAGAGAACGGAGACGAGGTATCGATAGACTTCGATACGGGCGTTATCACAAACCACACTAAAAACGAAACATACAAGGCAGAGCCCTTTCCGGATTTCGTTAAGAATATAATCAAATCCGACGGACTTCTGAATTCTATAAAGAACAGATAAGAGGGTAAAGAGATGAACAAGAATATTACCGTCCTCAAGGGCGATGGAATAGGACCGGAGATAGTTAACGAGGCGATAAAGGTACTTGATAAGGTGTGCGAGAAATATTCGCATAAATTTACATATACCGAGGTCGATATCGGCGGATGCAGTATCGATAAATACGGTGTGCCGATAACAAAAGAGGGAATGGAAAAGTGTAAGAGCGCAGACAGCGTTCTGCTCGGAGCGGTAGGCGGCCCCAAGTGGGATAATGTTGACCCTTCTATCCGTCCCGAAAAGGCTCTGCTTGCGGTAAGAAGCGAGCTTGGTCTTTTTGCCAACCTCAGACCGACAAAGCTCTTTATGCAGCTTGCGGACTCATCTCCCCTCAAGCCCTCTATCGTAGGTAACGGCATCGACCTTATGATAGTCAGAGAGCTGACGGGCGGTATCTATTTCGGTAAACGCAGAACAGAGACGGTCGACGGTGAAAAGGTAGCTACCGACGAAATGACATACAGCGAGCACGAGATAGAGAGAATAGGCAGAGTGGCTTTCGAGACCGCTCGCAAGCGCTCCTCGCGCGTCGCGTCTGTCGATAAGGCGAATGTTCTTGATTCCTCGAGACTCTGGAGAGCGGTTATGCACAGACTCGCGGAGGAATATACCGATGTTGAATATAGCGATATTCTCGTTGATAACACGGCTATGCAGCTTATCAAGAATCCCTCGCAGTTTGATGTTATAGTTACCGAAAATATGTTCGGAGATATTCTCTCCGACGAAGCAAGTATGCTCACGGGCTCTATCGGAATGATGCCCTCGGCAAGCCTTTCCGAGGGAACTCTCGGTATGTACGAGCCTATCCACGGCTCGGCTCCCGATATTGCGGGAATGGACATAGCGAACCCGATAGGCACTATTATGTCCTGCGCTATGATGCTCAGATATTCCTTTGATATGCCCCGTGAGGCGGACGCTATCGAGGCGGCTGTCAATAAGGCGCTTGACGATGGTTACAGAACCGCCGATATCTACCGTGATGGCTTCAAGAAAGTAAAATGCTCTGAAATGGGCAGTATAATTGCCGCAAATATATAAGAATATAAGAAGGGAAGACGAAAAATGCTTAATATAAAATACGAGCTGGTCGAAAACAGAAAAGAAAAGCCCGATTTCAATAATCTCGGCTTTGGAAGATATTTTACCGACCATATGTTTATTATGGATTACGACGAGGGAATGGGTTGGCACGACGCGCGTATAGTACCCTATCAGAATCTCTCGCTCGACCCCGCGTGTATGGTATTCCATTACGCGCAGGAGATGTTCGAGGGCCTCAAGGCGTACAGAACTCCCACGGGCGGAATACAGCTTTTCAGACCTGACAAGAATATCGAGCGTATGAATAATACCAACGAGCGTCTTTGTATCCCGAAGATAGACCCCGCTGACGCGCTTGACGCAATTAAGGCAATCGTTGAGGTAGAGCGTGATTGGGTACCGACAGTAGAGGGAACCTCGCTCTATATCCGTCCCTTTATAATCGCCACCGATGTTCAGCTAGGCGTACACCCCTCAAAGAGCTATAAGTTTATGATAATCCTCTCTCCCGTAGGCGCATACTACGCAGAGGGAATAAAGCCCGTAAAAATATTCATAGAGCGTGAATATGTAAGAGCCGTAAGAGGCGGTACGGGATTTGCAAAGATAGGCGGAAACTACGCAGCCTCTCTTATCGGTCAGGAGAAGGCAGAGAAGATGGGATACGCTCAGGTTCTCTGGCTCGACGGCGTTGAGCATAAGTATATCGACGAGGTCGGCGCGATGAATGTATTCTTCGTTATCGACGGAACGGTTATCACCCCCGCTCTTAACGAGGGAAATATTCTCCCCGGTGTCACCCGCGCTTCCTGCATAAAGCTCCTCGAGACTATGGGCTATAAGGTAGAGGAGAGAAAGCTTTCCGAGGAGGAGGTCATCGAGGCGTATAAGAACGGTAAGCTCGACGAGGCGTTCGGCACGGGAACGGCGGCAGTCGTTTCTCCCATCGGACTTCTTGATGACGGAAATGTAAAAATGACTATAAATAACGGCGAGATCGGCGAGATAGCGCAGAAGCTCTATGATACTCTTACGGGTATTCAATGGGGCAGACTTGACGACGAATTCGGCTGGATAGTTAAGGTTATCTGATAAATATAAAAGGAGAAAGGCTTGTCGGTCTTTCTCCTTTTGGGCGTTTTTTAAAGTGTTTTTATTCATTAATTGTGAATAATATTCATAGCGATATTCATTTTGGGGCTAGTCTGCCGATTTTGGTGAGTCTCCACATAGACCGCCTCGGCAAATCGGGCTAAAAAAATATTTTTTTGCTTGCTTACTTTGAAAAATGAATATTGTAGAGCTTGTATTCATTGGCTTTCTTGATATTTAAGACTTTTTATGAATAAATTTGTGAATAATATTCATTGTTGTGCATATCGCTCTAAAAGATGCTTGAAAGTAATGAAAATATTGTCATTAAATGTATTGACAAGTTAAATGAAATGATGTATAATATTCACCGTAAACTGAATTTTATACAACAAAGGAGAATGTTATGAATAAAAAGGATATCAAAAAGGTAGTTCTTGCGTACTCGGGAGGACTTGACACATCAATAATCATTCCGTGGCTCAAGGAAAACTATAATAACTGCGAGGTTATCGCGGTCAGCGGAAATGTAGGTCAGAGCGACGAGCTTGAGGGACTTGAGGAAAAGGCAATCAAGACGGGCGCGTCCAAAATATACATAGAGGACCTCACTGAGGAATTCGTTGAGGATTATGTTATCCCCACGGTGATGGCAGGAGCAAAGTACGAGGATTATATGCTCGGTACTTCTTTTGCTCGTCCCGTTATCGCGAAGCGTATCGTTGAGATAGCAAAGGCAGAGGGCGCTGACGCAATCTGTCACGGCTGTACCGGTAAGGGTAACGACCAGGTTCGCTTCGAGCTTACTATCAAGGCGTTCGCACCCGATATGCCTATAATCGCTCCCTGGCGTGAGTGGAGCATCAAATCCCGTGAGGAGGAGATAGAGTACGCAGAGGCGCACAATGTCCCCCTCAAGATAAACCGCGAGACAAACTACTCGAAAGATAAGAATATGTGGCACCTTTCCCACGAGGGACTTGACCTCGAGGACGCAGGCAACGAGCCGCTCTACGAGAAGCCCGGCTTCCTTGAAATGGGTGTTTCTCCCCTTATGGCTCCCGATGCTCCCACATATATCACCCTTGAGTTCGAGCACGGCCGTCCCGTTGCCTTCAACGGTGAGAAGATGAGCGCAAAGGATATCATTCTCGCGCTCAATAAGGTTGGCGGAGAGAACGGTATCGGACTTCTTGATATCGTCGAGAACCGTCTTGTAGGTATGAAGTGCCGTGGCGTATACGAAACTCCCGGTGGAGAAATACTCTACGCGGCTCACCGCTACCTTGAAACACTCTGTCTCGATAAATACACCGCTCATAAGAAGGATGAGCTTGCTATAACCTTTGCAGACCTCGTTTACAACGGTCAGTGGTTCACACCTCTGCGTGAGGCTCTCTCTGCGTTCGTTGATAAGACGCAGGAGAATGTAACGGGTAAGGTACGCCTGAAGCTCTATAAGGGCAACATAATCAAGGCGGGCGCTTGGAGCGACTACTCTCTCTATTCCGAGGAGATAGCTACCTTCGGCGAGGACAATGTTTACAATCAGGCTGATTCCGCAGGATTCATCAACCTGTTCGGACTTCCGATAAAGGTTCAGGCTCAGGTAAACGAGAAGAATAAAAACAAATAATCTCTTGGAGGGAAGTTTTGCCTGCCGCCGAAAGGCGACGGGCAAAACGCGTATAAATAAGTTATGGATAAAATGTGGGCGGGACGCTTTTCAAAGGCTCTCGATAAGAAAGCGGACGATTTTAATTCGTCGATAAGCTTCGATTGCAGAATGTATAAACAGGATATCACGGGCTCTCTGGCGCACGCTTCGATGCTTGCGAAGCAGGGGATAATCTCTGCGGAGGACTGCGAGAAAATAATCGCGGGACTGGGGGCTATCCTTGAGGATATAGAGAGCGGTAAGCTTGAGATAGATATGAACTGTGAGGATATTCATATGTTCATAGAGGCTGAGCTTACGGCGAGAATCGGTGACGCGGGAAAGAGACTTCACACCGCGAGAAGCCGAAACGACCAGGTGGCTGTTGATATAAGACTTTACCTTCGCGATAAGGCGGCAGAGGTGAAGGAGCTTCTGCGAGAGCTTATAGACGCGGTTACCGAGCAGGCGGAGAAGAATAAAGCGGTAATACTCCCCGGATACACACATCTGCAGAGAGCGCAGCCTATCACATTCGGTCATCACCTTATGGCGTACGCGATGATGCTCCTTCGTGATATTTCGCGTCTTGACGACGCAGTTGCGAGAATGAATTATTCTCCCCTCGGCTCTTGCGCACTTGCGGGAACGACATATAATACCGATAGAGCGTATACCGCCGAGAAGCTCGGCTTTGACGGGATTATGCTCAATAGCATCGACGGCGTTTCCGACAGGGATTTTTGCCTTGAGCTTATGAGCGCGTTTTCGATAATTATGATGCACCTCTCAAGATTCTCGGAGGAGATAATCCTCTGGTCGAGCTGGGAATTTTCCTTTGTCGAGCTTGACGATTCCTTCACAACGGGCTCGTCTATAATGCCGCAGAAGAAGAACTCTGATATGGCGGAGCTTGTCAGAGGAAAGACGGGCAGAGTATACGGAAATCTTATGGCTCTGCTTACGACACTCAAGGGACTCCCCCTCGCGTATAACAAGGATATGCAGGAGGATAAGGAGGCAATATTCGATTCGGTCGATACCGTTATCGCCTGCCTTGAGGTCTTTGCCCCGATGATACGCACTATGAGAGTCAAGGCGGATAATATGTACCGCGCGGCTCAGGGCGGATTTATCAACGCGACAGACCTTGCTGACTACCTAACCAAGCGCGGAATGCCATTCAGAAGCGCGTATAAGATAGTCGGACAAATAGTTGCGGAGTGTATCTCGAAGAACTGCGTTCTCGATACGCTTCCTCTTGAGGAATACAAAAAATATACCGAGCTGTTCGAGGCAGACCTCTTTGACGAGATATCTCTTGAGACCTGCGTTTCAAAGAGAATTTCGGCGGGCGGAACCTCGGTGGGCTCTGTTGAGCAGCAGATAGCTTATGTGAAAAAGGAACTTTTGAAATGACGAAAATTTTTATTGACGGAAAAGCAGGCACAACGGGCTTGCGTATATACGAACGACTGAGCACAAGAGACGACATAGAAATTATAACACTTTCCGAGGAGGAGCGAAAGCTCCCCGAGGCAAGACGCAGAGCGCTTAACTCCTGCGATATAGCCTTTCTTTGTCTGCCCGACGACGCGGCAAGGGAAGCGGTCGCTATGATTGAGAACGAGAATGTGGTTGTGCTTGATACATCAACAGCGCACAGAACAGATACGGCTTGGTGCTACGGATTTCCCGAGCTGTCCGCCGAGTATGAGAAAAAGTTGCTCAGCTCGAAGCGAATAGCTGTCCCCGGGTGCCACGCGAGCGGATTTATCGCTCTTGTTTATCCCCTTATCGAAAAGGGAATTATCGGAGCCGATACGCTCCTTACCTGCCACTCTCTCACTGGATACAGCGGCGGCGGAAAGAAAATGATAGCGGAGTATGAGGCTGACGAGAGATGCGAGCTTCTCGACGCACCGAGACAGTACGGTATTACCCAGCAGCATAAGCATCTGAAGGAAATGAAGGCTATCACGGGAATTGAGAACGCACCCGCGTTCTGCCCGATAGTGTCTGATTTTTACAGCGGAATGCTTGTGACTGTCCCGCTCTTTAAATCTCAGCTTTGCGAGGGTTTTGATATAAACAGTATCAAGGAGACCTACGCCGAGAAATACCGCGGAGAGGTCGTAAAATATTGCGATAGCCTCGACGAGGGCGGATTTGTTGCGGCTAACGCCGTTGCGATGAAGGACTCTATGCTCATAACCGTAAACGGCAACGAGGACAGAATTCTTCTCACAGCGCTTTACGATAATCTCGGCAAGGGCGCGTCGGGAGCGGCAATTCAATGTATGAATATGGTAATGGGAATTGACAAAACCATAGGTCTTGTATTATAATATATATATAATATTTATAAAATAGAGTTTTCGGAAGGTAATCAAAGTGAAAAAGATAAATGGCGGCGTCTGTGCCGCAAAGGGATATACCGCAAACGGAGTACATTGCGGAATAAGAAAAAATAAGACCAAGAAGGACCTTGCCCTGATATACAGCGAGGTTCCCGCGGCGGCAGCGGCGGTTTATACCACCAACCTCGTTAAGGGCGCGCCGCTTACGGTTACAAAGGAAAATATTGCCGACGGCGTGGCACAGGCGGTTATCTGCAACAGCGGAAACGCCAATACCTGCAACGCCAACGGAATAGAGATAGCGACAGAGATGTGCAGTCTTCTCGGCAAGGCGCTGAATATCCCCGCGAATAATGTGATAGTCGCGTCCACGGGAGTTATCGGTCAGCCTCTTGATATCGAGCCTATCGCGAACGGAATCCCCGCGCTTGTGAGCGGACTCGGCGATAATAGCCTGTTCGCTTGTGAGGGAATTATGACTACCGACACGAAGGTAAAGGAGATATCCTACGAGTTTGAGATTGGCGGAACTGTATGTCGAATCGGCGGAATCGCAAAGGGAAGCGGAATGATACACCCGAATATGGCAACAATGCTCGTGTTCGTAACTACCGACTGCGCGATCTCCCCCGAAATGCTCTCGGCGGCGCTTTCCGAGGATGTAAAAACATCCTTCAATATGGTGAGCGTTGACGGAGATACATCTACTAACGATATGGTGTCTATAATGGCGAACGGTCTTGCGGGAAATGCCGAGATAAAAGATTTCGGCAAGGATTATGATGTATTCTGCGAGGCGCTCCACGCGGTAACCTCTTACCTCTGCCGTATGATAGCGGCTGACGGAGAGGGTGCTACGAAGCTTCTCGAGTGCGTTGTTGACGGAGCGGTTGACGAGGAGAACGCGAAGATAGTCGCTAAATCGGTAATCTGCTCGTCGCTCTTCAAGGCGGCTATGTTCGGAGCTGACGCAAACTGGGGACGCGTCCTCTGCGCCATAGGTTATAGCGGAGCGGATGTTGACATATCGAAGGTCGGCGTTTCCTTTGAATCCGAAAAGGGAAATATCGAGGTCTGCAGAAACGGAGCGGGCGTTGAATTCTCTGAGGAAAAGGCAAAGGAAATACTGCTTTGCTCCGAAATTCGTATTCTTATAAGCGCGGGCGAGGGGGACGGACACGCGGTTGCGTGGGGCTGCGACCTGACCTACGATTATGTAAAAATAAACGGCGATTACAGAACATAAGGAGTAAGACAAGCAATGGAACTCAGCATCACACAGCGCGCCGATGTCCTCACACAGGCGTTGCCCTATATAAAGAAATATTACAATAAGGTCGTCGTGGTAAAATACGGCGGAAACGCAATGATAAACGACGAGCTGAAGGACGCCGTAATGGGCGATATCGTTCTGCTCTCGCTTATCGGGATCAAGGTCGTTCTCGTTCATGGCGGCGGCCCCGAGATAACCGAAATGCTCTCGAGAGTGGGCAAAAAGACCGAATTTGTCGACGGTCTCCGCGTCACCGATAAGGAAAGCGTTGAGATAGTCCAGATGGTGCTTGCGGGTAAGATAAACAAGAACCTCGTAAACCTTATTCAGAATAAGGGCGGCAAGGCGATAGGTCTTTGCGGTATCGACGGACATATGATAAAGGCGGAGAAGCTTGATGAGAGACTTGGATTTGTCGGCGAGATAACCGATATTGATGTTACCCCGATTCTCGATGTTCTTGAAAAGGGATATATCCCCGTAATTTCCACGGTGGGATATGATGCCGACGGAAACACATATAATATAAATGCCGACACAGCGGCGGCAAGAATAGCGGGACAGCTCGGAGCAGAGAGCCTTATATCTATGACGGATATCGAGGGAATACTCAGGGATAAGAACGACCCCTCGACCCTCATCTCCAAGATAAATGTCAGCGACGCACCTCAGCTTATGAGAGACGGAATTATCAGCGGCGGAATGATACCCAAGGTCAACTGCTCGATAGAGGCTATCAGACGCGGTGTCAAGAAGGTGTTCATAATCGACGGAAGAATTCCACACGCAATACTTATAGAAACACTTACCGATGAAGGTATCGGAACAATGTTCCTTTCGGGTAACAGCTATGATGACTAAGGATATAGATAAAGAGTTTATTGCCAATACATACGCAAGATTTCCGCTTACCCTCGTGGAGGGTAAAGGCTCTCTCGTTTACGACGAGGGGGGCAAGGAATATATAGACCTTGGAACAGGTATCGCGGTGAATACCTTCGGTATCGGAGACGAGGAGTGGATAGCGGCGGTCACGGCTCAGCTCGGAAAAATACAGCACACATCGAACCTGTATTTCAGCGAGCCCTGCGCAAATCTTGCAAAGCTTCTCTGCGAGAGAACGGGAATGAAAAAGGTCTTTTTCTCAAACTCGGGAGCAGAGGCAAACGAGTGCGCTATCAAGGCGGCACGCAAGTACGGAGCTGACAAAAAAGGAGAGGAGTATACGACTGTAATCACTCTCAAAAACAGCTTCCACGGAAGAACGATAACTACACTTGCGGCAACGGGACAGGATACCTTCCATCAGGATTTCAAGCCTCTCACGGGCGGATTTGTATACGCCGAGCCTAACAGTATGGCAGACATCGAAAGACTTTGCGCCGAGAATAAGTGCTGCGCGGTTATGTTCGAGGTCGTTCAGGGCGAGGGCGGAGTTAATGCTCTCGACAAGGATTATCTTGCGGCGCTTGCCGAGTTCGCCGAGAAAAACGATATTCTGCTTATAGCCGACGAGGTTCAGATAGGAAACGGTAGAAGCGGAGAGCTTTACGGATATATGACATACGGTATCACTCCCGATATCGTGTCAACCGCAAAGGGACTCGCAGGCGGACTTCCTATCGGAGCGACGCTTCTCGGGGAAAAGGTCAAGGATACCTATACCCCCGGGCTTCACGGCTCGACCTTCGGCGGCAACCCGATATCCTGCGCGGCGGCTATCAATGTCATTTCGCGGCTTGACGGCGATATGCTCGCGGGAGTCAAGGAAAGGAGCAAATATATATTTGACGAGCTGAACGGCGCTGAGGGAGTGCTGAGCGTTTCGGGACTCGGTCTTATGATAGGAGTTGAAACGGTACGCCCCGCGGCAGATGTCATCTCGGAATGTATGGAGCGCGGAGTTCTCGTTATAAAGGCGAAGAATAAGGTCAGAATGTTGCCCGCACTGAATATCCCGATGGATAAATTAAAAATTGCTATAAATACATTTAAGGAGGTATGCAGAAAATGAAGCATTTGCTTAAATTGATGGATCTCACCGAAAAAGAGATAGTAGAGATCCTCAATACAGCTGATCAGCTGAAATACGAAAAGAAAAACAGAATTCCTCACCACATTCTCGAGGGTAAGACTCTCGGTATGATTTTTGAGAAATCCTCAACGAGAACGAGAGTTTCCTTTGAGGTTGGTATGTATGATCTCGGCGGAACAGCGCTCTTTCTCAGCTCCCGCGACCTTCAGATAGGCAGAGGCGAGCCGGTAGAGGATACCGCGAGAGTTCTTTCCCGTTACCTTGACGGAATTATGATAAGAACCTTTGAGCAGGAGGAGGTCGAGTCACTTGCTTCTGTCGGAACTATCCCCGTTATCAACGGACTTACCGACTACTGCCACCCTTGTCAGGTGCTTGCAGACCTTATGACTATTCGTGAGCATAAGGGAACGACTAAGGGACTCAAGCTCTGCTATATCGGAGACGGAAACAATATGACCAACTCGCTTATCGTCGGCGGAATAAAGATGGGAATGAGCGTTTCAGTTGCTTGTCCTAAGGGATACGAGCCCGACGAAAAGATAATGAAGTGGGCTGACGGAACGGGCAAGTTCCTCTGCACAGACAATGTGCTTGAGGCGGCTGCGGGAGCAGATGTTCTTTATACCGATGTCTGGGCGTCTATGGGACAGGAGGAGGAAGCTGAGGCTCGTAAGCAGATATTCAGCGGATATCAGATAAACTCCACGGTTATGGGCGTTGCGAACAAGGACGCTATGGTGCTTCACTGTCTGCCCGCGCATCGCGAGGAGGAGATTACCGCAGAGGTATTTGAGGCTCACGCAAACGAGATTTTCGACCAGGCAGAGAACAGACTCCACGCGCAGAAGGCTGTGCTTGTTAAATGTCTTGCATAAATAAAAAGGACGGGATTATATGAAGAAAGCATATTTGATTCTCGAGGACGGACACATTTTTGAGGGAACGGCGTTCGGCGCGGAAAAGAAATCCGTGGGAGAGCTTGTTTTCACAACGGGAGTTGTCGGATATATCGAAACGCTGACAGATCCCACCTATTGCGGACAGATAGTTATACAGACCTTTCCGCTTATAGGAAATTACGGAATTATTCCCGAAGATTTTGAGGGTAAGAGCTACCTTCGCGGCTATGTTGTAAGAGAGTGGTGCGATACCCCCTCGAACTTCAGATGCCAGTACGATATAGATAAATATCTCAAGGACGAGGGAATTCCCGCTATATGCGGAGTTGATACCCGTGAGCTTACGGCTATCATTCGCGAAAAAGGCGTTATGAACGCAACTATTTGCTACGAGCTTCCCGCTGATATGGACGAGCTTAAAAACTATACCATAGTTAACGCAGTAGCTGAGGTCACCGATTCCGAGACCTATGTAGCAGAGGCGGTAGGCGATAAAAAATACGATGTAACGCTTATTAACTACGGCAAGAAGAACGGTATCGTCAAGGAGCTTTGCGAAAGAGGCTGCAGAGTGACGGTAGTGCCTCCCACAGTAAAGGCGGAGGAGATAGCGGCTACCTCGCCCGACGGTATAGTTCTCTCGAACGGCCCCGGGGACCCCGCGGAGAATACCGAGAGCATTGAGTGCATCAAGAAGCTCCTCGGAAAGTATCCGATATTCGGAGTATGCCTCGGTCATCAGCTTCTTGCTCTTGCCAACGGCGGAGTTACATTCAAGCTGAAATACGGTCACAGAGGGGCAAATCAGCCTGTGAAATATCTGGACGGAACGCATACCTATATCACGAATCAGAATCACGGATATGCGGTAGCTCCCAACAGTATCACTAACGGCAGGGTCACCTTTGTAAACGCCAACGACGGAACCTGCGAGGGAATAGAATATCCCGCGCTGAAGGCTTTCTCGGTTCAGTTCCACCCCGAGGCTTGTACGGGACCGATAAATACGGCGTTTATATTTGACAGATTCATTGAGATGATGGGAGGGGACGAAAATGCCGCTGAATAAGGATATAAAAAAGGTACTCGTAATAGGCTCAGGTCCTATCGTTATCGGACAAGCCGCAGAGTTTGACTATGCGGGCGCTCAGGCGTGCCATGTTCTCAAGGAGGCGGGAGTGAATGTGGTTCTCGTAAACTCCAACCCCGCTACAATAATGACCGATAACGCAATGGCAGACGAGATATATCTCGAGCCGCTTACGGTAGATACCATAAAGAGAGTTATAGAAAAAGAAAAGCCCGACAGTCTCCTTGCGGGACTTGGCGGTCAGACAGGTCTGACTCTTGCTATGCAGCTCTCCCACGAGGGATTTCTGAAGGAGCATAATGTCAGACTCCTCGGAACAGACGCGAGAGCTATCGACAAGGCAGAGGACAGACAGATGTTCAAGGATACTATGGAGGAGATAGGTCAGCCCTGTATTCCCTCGGACATCGCAAACGATATAGACAGCGCGCTTATGATAGGAACCAAGATAGGATTTCCCGTCATAGTCCGTCCCGCGTTCACGCTCGGAGGAGCGGGAGGCGGCGTGGCGTATAGTGTGGACGAGCTTGCCGTTATCGCTAAAAACGGACTTGACGCGTCTCCGATATCGCAGATACTCGTTGAGAAATATATCTTCGGTTGGAAAGAGATAGAGTTCGAGGCAATGCGCGACTCTGCAGGAAACGCTATCGCGGTCTGCAGTATGGAGAATGTTGACCCCGTGGGAATACATACGGGAGACTCTATCGTCGTCGCTCCCGCACTCACACTCTCGCCTAAGGAATATCAGATGCTCAGAAACGCGTCTATGGAGATAGTTTCGGCTCTCGGTATAGTGGGCGGATGTAACTGTCAGTTCGCGCTCGATCCCGTGTCTATGGAGTACGCGGTTATCGAGGTCAACCCCCGAGTTTCCCGTTCGTCGGCTCTCGCAAGTAAAGCGACGGGCTACCCGATAGCTAAAATAACCACGAAGATTGCCCTCGGATATACTCTTGACGAGATAACCAACGATATCACGGGCAAGACCTGCGCTTGTTTTGAACCTACCGTTGACTATGTCGTAGTCAAATTCCCCAAGTGGCCCTTTGAGAAGTTTACGGGAGCCAGCCGTAAGCTCGGAACACAGATGAAGGCTACGGGTGAGGTTATGTCGATAGCGCCCAGCTTTGAGATGGCGCTTATGAAGGCGGTCAGAGGCGCGGAGATATCTCTCGATACTCTCAACGCAGCTCCCATCAGCGACCTGCCTGTAATTGAAAGACTTAAAATATCCGACGACAGAAGAATCTTCACGGTGTTCGAGGCTATCAAGAGCGGAGTTCCGCTCGAGACTATTCACGATATAACGAGAATAGATTTCTTCTTCCTCAATAAGCTCAAGAACCTTGCCGACTTCGAGAACGATATTGCTGAGAACGGTATGGGTATCGAGGAGTATAAGAGAGGTAAGAAGCTCGGATATCCCGATAAGACGCTTGCGCGTCTTGGCGGAGAGATAGAGCATCCCGAGATGCTGGCAAGCTATAAGATGGTCGATACCTGCGCCGCAGAGTTTGACGCGCAGACACCTTACTTCTATTCGACCTACGATAGCGCCTGCGAGGCTCGCAACTTCAAGAAGTCGGGCAAGGAGACCATAGTGGTTCTCGGCTCGGGACCTATACGCATAGGTCAGGGAATCGAGTTCGACTATTCCTCGGTTCACTGCGTATGGACGCTCAAGGAGCTTGGCTATGATGTTGTTATCATAAACAATAACCCCGAGACTGTTTCGACAGACTACGATACCGCAGACAGACTTTACTTTGAGCCTCTCACCCCCGAGGATGTTATGAACATCATCAAGGTAGAGAACCCGATAGGCGTCGTTGTTGCGTTCGGCGGACAAACGGCTATCAAGCTCACAAAGTTCCTCGACGATAACGGTATAAGAATACTCGGAACCTCGGCAGAGGGAATAGACACGGCAGAGGACAGAGAAAAGTTCGATGCGCTCCTTGAAAAATTCAATATCAAGCGCCCTGTGGGTACGAGTGTTATGACGCTGAAGGAAGCGATAGACGCGGCTAATATGATAGGCTATCCCGTGCTGCTTCGCCCGTCTTATGTCATAGGCGGACAGAATATGTGTATCGTATATAACGACAGAGAGGTCGAGACATATATGAACCGTATTCTCGCAAACGGAATAGAGAATTCTGTTCTGGTTGATAAGTATATGATGGGAACAGAGCTTGAGGTCGATGTTATATCTGACGGATGTGATGTTCTTATCCCTGGTATAATGCAGCATGTTGAGCGCGCGGGCGTTCATAGCGGCGACTCTATCGCGGTTTACCCGCCGTACAGCATTAATGATAAAATGCTCAAGACGGTAGTTGAATCCTCTGAGAACCTCGCGTTGGCGCTTGGAACTAAGGGACTTGTAAATATTCAGTACCTCATATACCATAACGAGCTTTATGTTATCGAGGTCAACCCCAGAGCGTCAAGAACAGTTCCTTATATCAGTAAGGTAACGGGCGTTCCTATGGTCGACCTTGCAACGAGGGTTATGCTTGGCACACCTCTGCGAGAGCTTGGCTTTGGTACGGGACTTTATAAGATTCCCCCGTACTATGCGGTAAAGGTTCCCGTATTCTCCTTCGAGAAGCTCACCGACGCGAACTCTTATCTCGGTCCTGAGATGAAGTCCACGGGCGAGGTGCTCGGTCTTGGAAAGAACCTCAACGAAGCGATATTCAAGGGACTTACCTCGGCAGGCTTCAAGCTCAAATCTCCTCACGCAGGCTCTGATGTCGGCGTATTTATAAGCGTCGGAGAGCACGACCTCTACGAGATAGTATCTCTTGCTAAGAAGCTTGACGATATCGGAATGAAGATATACGCGACAAAGGATACCGCAAAGGCTATCGAAGGACTCGGAACAAAGGTCACCGCAGTCGGCTCTATCAATGACAGCGACGATGTTTACAAGCTTATCGAGCAGGAAAAGATAAGCTATATCGTATACACGGGAACCCTCTTTGATTCAACTCTTACCGATTATATAAACCTTCACAGAAAGGCTCTTCATTATTCGGTAGCTTGTCTGACCTCGCTTGATACCGCAAACGCTTTGGCTGATATTATCGCGAGCCGTTATAATCAGCAGAACACGGAGCTTGTCGATATCAATAATATGTCGACAGAGCATAGACTTGTCAAGTTCTCCAAGATGGAAGGAACGGGAGACGACTATATTTATATCGAGAACTTCGATAACAGTATAAGCTGTCCCGAGTCGCTCTGTATCAAGATGTGCGACAGACATTACGGTGTCGGCGGATACGGACTCGTTCTTATTGAGCGTTCGGATGTTGCCGACGCTAAGATGAGAGTATTCAACCGCGACGGAAGTGAAGGACTTATGGCTGGTAACTGTATCCGTTGCGTGGCTAAATACCTCTATGACAATAAAATTGTCAAAAAAGAGAATATCACGATAGAAACAGGAAGCGGAGTCAAGTCAATGACTGTATACACGAGAAACGGAAAGGTTTCGACCGTCAGCGTTGATATGGGCAAGGCGAGCGTTCTTTCAAGAAATATTCCCACAACTATCCCCACAGAGCGAGTTATCGACTATCCCTTGACAGTTGGCGGCAAAGAGTATAAGATAACCTGCGTATCTATGGGTAACCCCCATTGCGTAGTCTTTACAGATTATGTCGACGGCGTTGATGTCAAGAAGATAGGACCGATGTTCGAGAATGCTCCCGAATTCCCCGAGAGAATAAACACAGAGTTTATTCGCGTTGTAAACCCCACGACTATCAAGATGAGAGTTTACGAGAGAGGAAACGGAGAGACCTGGGGCTGCGGAACAGGCGCTTGCGCGGCTGTTGTTGCGGCAGTTGAGAACGGAATATGCAAGATGGGTGAGGATATAACGGTCAAGCTTCACGGCGGCGACCTTATAGTTAATTACACCGATGACGGCGTAACGCTTACAGGTAACGCAGACCTTATCTATCAGGGATATTTCAAGGATTAATATAAGTTTCTGATTTATGCAAAAATCGGCAGAGGATTGTTCCTCTGCCGATTTTGTGATGTAATGGGGTTAGAAAAGTTAGATATGTAAAAATATGCCTCTTGGTTACAATGAAAAGAATATCGGTAAAAGCCTCCCTCCGAGATGGAGGGGGACCGCTTGCGGTGGAAGGAGCCTGCGTTAAAAAGAGTTAAGCTTTGCTAAATTGACATAACGCGCTCTCCCACAGTCGCTTCGAGCCAGCTCCATCTCGGAGAGCGGCTTTCTTATATAACGATTGCTAAAAGAGGGCTGACTCATTTGAGTCAGCCCCGTGTTTATGTAATTAAAAATTTTCAAAGGATTTGTTGAGGAATGCGTGTGTTTTTGGGGACTGCGGGTGGTCGAATATCTGTTCGGGAGTTCCCATTTCCTCGATAACTCCGTCCGCCATAAACATTATTGTGTCGGATACATTTCTCGCGAAATCCATTTCGTGAGTTACAACTATCATAGTCGTATTTTCGGATTTTAGGTCCTTGATTACCTTCAGAACCTCACCCGTAAGCTCGGGGTCGAGAGCCGAGGTCGGCTCGTCAAAGCAGAGAATATCGGGGGAGAGCGCAAGCGCTCGCGCGATAGCCACACGCTGCTGCTGACCGCCCGAAAGCTGACAGGGGTAAAAATCCGCCTTGTCGGAAAGTCCGACTCTGTTAAGCAACTCAAGCGCGTGCTGCGTTATATGCTCAAGCTCCTGCTTCTTTTCCTCGGGAGAGAGATTCTTTTCGTTTATACGAAGCTTGGGCGCGAGAGTTAGATTGTCAAGCACATTGTATTGCGGAAAAAGGTTGAATGACTGAAAAACGAGACCAAAGCGGAGTCTGTTTTGCCGTATTTCCGACTCTTTGAGCTTCTTTGCGGTAGACGCGTCAAATATCTTCTCGCCGTCAACGCAAATGATACCCGTGTCAGGTGTCTCCAAAAAGTTCAGACAACGGAGCAGGGTGGTCTTGCCGCTTCCCGATGAACCTATAATAGAAAGAACATTTCCTTTTTCCAGGGAAAAATTAATTCCTTTGAGAACCTTCGTTTTTCCAAAGCTTTTTGTGATACCGAAAACTTCAAGTAATGCCATAGCCAATATCCTCCTTTAAGCCTTGAAATAGTCGAGCTTCTTTTCAAAGAAGCCGAACAGAAGTGTGAGTACACCGACAAATATCAGATAAAATACCGCCGTGTAGAACAGAGGCCAGACAAGACCGTAGGCGATAAAGTTTTCCGCTTCCTTGATTATCTCGGCAACAAGAATTATTCTTGCCAGCGCCGTGTCTTTAACAAGGGTTATTATCTCATTGGACATAGGCGCGAGTATTCGCTTTATTACTTGTAGCAGAACGATTTTGAAGAATATTTGTGACTTTGTAAGTCCGAGAACCTCTCCCGCCTCGTATTGCGATTTTGAAATGCTTTCTATTCCGCCACGGTATATTTCCGAAAAATAGCAGGCGTAATTTATCACAAACGCGGCAATTACTGCCCAAAAGCGGGGAAGAAGCGGTGTTCCAAATAAAAATCCGGGTACATAAAAAACTATCATTACCTGAAGCATCAGCGGAACTCCGCGGATTATCCAGACAAACACCTTTGTGAGATAGGAAAGCGGTTTAAATTTTGACATTGAGCCGAAAGCAATGACCAAACCTAAAGGAAGCGCTAACACAAGTGTTAGCGCAAATATCAGGCAGGTCTGTTCAAAGCCCGAAAGTAGATTTTTCGTGACATCCCAAAAACCCATACTGTATTAATTTCCTTTATAAGTAATGATTATTCGATGGTTTCGGTAACCTTGAGAACATTCTCGAATTTGTACTTTTTAGCAAGCTCCATAAGCTTTCCGTTTTCCTCAAGCTCCTTGATAGCCGCGTTTACCTTTTCGGTAAGCTCGCTGCCTTTCTTGAAGCCAACTGCGTATATCTCGGATTCAAGCTCGATAGCCTCAACGATAGCGAGGTCAGCATAGTCACCCTTGCCGCAGAGGTTCTGCGCGAGAAGAATATCAACCACGATGAAATCAACAGCACCCGCGCCAAGCTCTGTGAACGCCTTTACCTGTGCGGTAGCGTCGGAAATCTTGTCCTCGTCGGTAACAGTCTTGGCATAAGCCGCACCTGCGCTTCCGCTCTCAACACAAGCGGTTTTGCCGCTCAGGTCAGCCTCGGTCTTGTATTTCGCAACATCAGCCGCTTTAACTACAACACACTGCTGGTTGAGCATATAACCGTAAGAGAAATCAACAAGGTCGCTTCTCTTAACTTCCTTACCCGAGGAATCCTCATCGGTGGAGTTAGCGGTGAAGCCGTTCCATATGCAGTCGATAGCGCCTGAATTCAGCTCGTTGTATTTCTGTCCCCAGTCAATTTCCTGGAATTCAACCTCCATACCGAGAATCTTTCCGACTTCCATAGCGAATTCGGACTCAAATCCTGTCCAGTTTCCGTCAGCATCCTTTTCATTCAAGCCGGGAATGATAGTAACGCCACAGGTGAGAGTTTTGTCGTCCTTCTTACAAGAAACGAGAGCAAACGCGCACATAACGATTGCGAGTGCCAAGCATAAAAATTTTTTCATAATTTCCTCCATTTTTTCTTAAAGCATTGCTTTTAACGCTTTAATTTGCTAAAGCATTAATATGATAACACATTTTGTCTTATTTGTCAATACCCTAGGAGAGATTATATTTATTTATGTTGATTATATTGCGAAAAAAGCGTATTATAATTTTGAAAATTGGTGAATTTTTGCATTGAAATTTCCATATATATAGTTTATAATAATATTAGCGTAGAAAAGAAAGGTAGATAAGCCCATGAATTATCGTGATGCATACAAGCATTGGTTGGAAAGTCCCTATGTCGACGAGGAAACAAAGGCGGAGCTTCTGGCTATTGCCGATGACGACAAAGAAATAAAAGAGCGTTTCGCTCGCAATGTCGAATTCGGTACAGGCGGACTTCGCGGCGTTATCGGCGCGGGAACTAACCGAGTTAACAAATATATAGTAAGACGAGTTACCCAAGGGTATGCCGATTATATCAAAGAGATAGGACAGACACCCGAAAGGACAGGAGTCGTTATCGCCCACGATAACAGGCGCCATAGCGTGGAGTTTGCGCTTGAGACAGCTGGAGTTCTTGCGGCAAACGGCATCAAGGCGTATATCTTTGATTCGCTTCGCCCCACGCCCGAGCTGTCCTTTGCGGTAAGAGAGCTTGATGCGTTTGGCGGTGTTATGATAACGGCGTCGCACAATCCCCCCGAATACAACGGTTACAAGCTGTATAACTATCTTGGTTGTCAGCTCGTGCCTGATGAGAATGACCTCGTTGTTGAGCATATAAACAAGATAAAGGATCCCCTTGCGGTAAAGTCTCTCTCTCGAGAAGAAGCGGGGGAGCTTATCGAGCTTGTTGACAGCAGTATCGACGAGAAGTATTACGATGCGGTAATGTCTATCGTTATCAATAAGGATGTCAAGAAGGACGACCTGAAAATTGTTTACTCACCTCAGCACGGAACGGGTAATATCCCCGTCAGAACGGTTCTTACAAGGCTTGGATATAATGTAATTCCCGTTGAGGAGCAGTGCGTTCCCGATACCGAGTTCAGTATGACGCAGAACCCCAACCCCGAGATGGCAGAGGCTTATACTCTGGCTTTTGAGTATGCGAAGCGTTGCGACGCAGACCTCATTATCACCACAGACCCCGACTGCGATAGGCTGGGAGTTGCCGTAAAGCATAACGGAGAGTATGTCCGTATGACGGGAAATCAGAGTGCTGCGGTGCTTCTCGAGTATATCCTTTCTCAGAAAAAGGCTAACGGAACACTTCCCGAGAACGGTATAATGTTCAATACGGTAGTAACCTCTGACCTCGGAGACAGAGTTTGCGAGGCGTACGGTGTTGAGGTTGAGAAGACCTTGACAGGCTTCAAGTTTATCGGCGATAAGATACATGTTCATAAGAACGGTGACGGAAAGAAGTTCGTTTTCGGATATGAGGAAAGCTACGGCTGCCTGATTGCCGACTTCGTTCGCGACAAGGACGGTGTTCAGGCGTCCCTGATGCTCTGCGAGGCGGCGGCATACTATCGTGCTCAGGGTAAGACGCTCAAGGATGTTCTTTACTCGCTCTATGACAAATACGGCTACTTCCTCGACGCGCTCGATAATTTCGCCTTCAAAGGAATAGACGGTCCCGATAAGATAGCGGCGCTCGTTAATGACCTCAGATGCAATCCCCCCAGCGAGGTTGGTAGCGCAAGAGTCGTCGGCTTTGAGGACTATGAATCTCAGAAGATGCTCGACGCAGGCTTCCCAAAGTCGAATGTGCTTAAATTTATGCTTAGCGACGGAAGCTGGGTAGCGGTACGCCCCAGCGGCACAGAGCCTAAGTGTAAGTTTTACTTCAGCGTGGTGGCTGAAAATAAGGAAGCGGCAAAGGCAAAGCTCGAGATAATGCGTAAGGCGTTTGAAAGAGTTTAATAAAAAAGAGATTGGCTTGTCAGGCGCAGGTCAATCTCTCTTTTTTCAATAAAACCGAAATATTTTGATTTTTTGCAAAATGTTTACAATAAATAATGAAATAACTGTTTACAAAAACGGATAAAAGTAGTAAAATATATGTATAGTTTTGAAAGATAAGGAGATATCTATGTCAGAAGCAAAATATAAACGCGTTCTGCTCAAGCTTTCGGGAGAGGCGCTTGCGGCAAACGCCGACGGAATACTTAATTTTGATTTTATATCGGAAATTTCCGAGGTACTTAAAAAATGTGTAGCCGAGGGGGTTGAAATAGGCGTAATCGTCGGAGCGGGAAATATCTGGAGAGGCAGACAAGGCGGTAAGATGGACCGTGTCAGAGCCGACAGTATGGGAATGCTCGCAACCGTTATCAACTCACTTGCGCTTCAGGATACATTTATTCAGAACGGACTTGACGCAGTAGTTATGACCTCGGTCGATATGAACGCATTCGCTGAGCCTTATACCGCGAGAGGCGCGGTTGCGGCGCTGAAGGCGGGCAAGATAGTTATTTTCGGAGGCGGACTTGGCTCGCCCTACTTCTCAACTGACACGGCGGCAGTCCTTAGAGCGGCAGAAATAGAGGCAGACGCAGTTCTTATGGCGAAGAATATAGACGGTATCTATTCGGCAGATCCCGCAAAGGATCCCACCGCGGTCAAATATGACGAGATAACCTATAAGGAAATACTCAGAGACGAGCTGAAGGCTCTCGATCTCACAGCGACTACATTCTGTATGGATAACGACATAAAGGTATACGCATTCGGACTCAAGGACCCTATGAATATTTATCGCGTTATCAAGGGCGAAAAGCTCGGAACAGAAATTCATAAATAAGAAAAAATAAAAGACATTAACATAAACGGAGGCAACTATGAAACTTAACACAAAAGATTTTGAAGAAAGAATGGGCAAGGCGATAAGCTCTTACGAGCAGAATATCGCGACTATCAGAGCAGGACAGGCGAACACGGCGGTTCTCTCGAAAATCAATTTTGAGTACTGGGGCGCACCCACACCTCTTATGTCTATGGCAGATGTGCGCGTTGCCGACAGTAAGACGGTAACGATATCTCCCTACGACGCTACAACTCTCAAGGAGATGGAGAAGGCTATTCTTGCGTCGGATCTTGGTATCACACCTACGAACGACGGTAAGATGATAAGAATAGTATTCCCCCAGCCCACAGAGGAACGCAGACGCGAGCTTGTTAAGCAGGTTCAGAAGATGGGCGAGGAAGCAAAGGTTGCTATCAGAAATATCCGCCGCGACGCGAATGATACCTGTAAGAAGATGAAGAAGGATGGCGAGATGACAGAGGACGAGCAGAAGGCATCTGAAAAGACCATTCAGGATCTTACCGATAAGTATATCAAGGAAATTGATGCAATAACATCTAGAAAAGAGAAAGAAATCATGCAGATATGAGGCTTTCTGTGGATTGGGCGGCCTGAGCCGCCCAATCTTTTTAATAGATTGATCGGGAGGAAAGTCAAATGGCAAAAAAAGAAGTTAAATTTACTGCCGAGGAGGCAAACATAAAGCATATAGGCTTTATTATGGACGGAAACGGCAGATGGGCAAAGAAAAGAGCGATGCCCAGAGAGTACGGACACAAATTCGGAGCAGATGTTTTCGAGAAGATAATGGACTACTGCTGTCATATGGGGATAGCGGCGCAGACCTTCTATGTCTTTTCCACGGAGAACTGGAAAAGACCGAAAAAAGAGGTCGACTCCATTATGAGACTTCTTGACAATTATCTTGACGATTGCGAAAGAAGACTGAAAAAGAATGATGTAAGATTTATCTTCCTTGGCGACAAATCGGTTTTTCCCGAGAGTATGCGCAAGAAGATGATAGATATAGAAAACAATTCAGCATCATATAAATATATTGTCAACCTTGCGCTCAATTACGGCGGAAGGGACGAGATAGTAATGGCTGTAAATAAGCTTGCGGCAGAGGGAAAGACCAATCTCACCGAGCAGGATATCAGCTCGGCGCTCTATACCAACGAGTCCCCCGAGCTTGACCTGATAGTCCGCACGGGCGGAGATATGAGAATATCGAATTTCCTGCTGTGGCAGTCGGCTTATGCCGAGCTTTATTTCACAGATGTTCTTTGGCCCGATTTCAAGCCGAGCGATGTTGATGCGGCTGTGGAAAATTATATGAACAGAAAACGCCGTTTTGGCGGAGTATGACCGAGAGGTAATAATGAAAACAAGAATTATAACGGCTATTGTTGCCGTATGCGTGCTTTTGCCCGTGCTTTACTTTTCAAATACGGTTGTAATATGCGTGGCGCTTGCGGCGGTCACGGTGATATCGCTTTACGAAATGCTGAAATGTATCGGAATCAATAAGCTTTATGTTTCCGCGCCGCTCTATGCGTTTGGACTTGCTTTTCCGTTCCTTGTCAGATATATGGAAAACCTTTACCATGTTGCAACTATCGCGTTCATCTGCGGAGCGTTTTACCTTATGTATCTCTTTACGCTGGCGATAATGTCACACGGAAAGATAAAGTTTTCAGATGCGGCAACGATATTTACCGTATCGCTCTACATAATCGCGGCGCTCAATTCCATACTTTATGTCCGTGATTTCGGGGAGAACGGAAAGTACATATATCTTCTGATATTCCTCGGAGCATGGATAACAGATAGCTTTGCCTATTTCACGGGAGTGTTTTTTGGAAAGCATAAGCTCATTCCCGATGTAAGTCCTAAAAAGACTATCGAGGGAAGCATCGGAGGAACTGTTTTCTGCGCGATATCCTTCGTTGTTCTGGGTATCGTAACAGATGCCTTCTTCGGAACTGAGGCAAATCTTATATTCCTCGCCATAGGAGGAATTATAGCGGCAATAATCTCGCAGATAGGCGACCTTATAATGTCGGTCATCAAGCGTCATTACGGAATAAAGGACTACGGAAAGCTTTTCCCGGGACACGGCGGAATGCTTGATAGATTTGACTCTATCCTTGCGGTCTCGCTCTGTATCGCTATGATGTGTATGTTTGCGTCGATCACGGGAATAACCATTTTGTAAGTTTATAAGGCGGTTTAAAATGTCGTATATAAAAAACAAAAGAATGATGATACTCGGAACAACGGGCTCTGTCGGAGAGCAGGCGGTCGATGTGGCGAGAGCCAACGGAGTGAGGGTTACGGGTATCAGCGCTAATTCAAATGTAAAAAGAACAGAGGAAATAGCGAGAGAATTCCGAGTTGAATTCTGCGCTATGGCAGACGAGTCGGCGGCAAAGGAGCTTCGCCAAAGACTTGAGGATACCGATATAAAGGTTTTTTCGGGAGAAGCGGGAATATGCGAGATGATCGCGTCGGCGGATAACGATGTCGTGCTTAACTCGATAATCGGAGAGGCGGGACTTAAGCCCACACTCGCGGTTATAGAGTCGGGAGCGAGACTTGCCCTCGCAAATAAGGAGTCACTCGTGGTCGCGGGCGAGATAGTTATGCGGCGTGCGGCAGAGAGGGGAGTAGAGATACTTCCCGTAGACAGTGAGCATTGCGCTATTTTCCAATGTCTGAAATCGGGTAAGAAAAAAGAGGTCAAGAAGCTCATTCTCACCGCGTCGGGCGGTCCCTTCTTCGGTTCGACCGTCGAGCAGCTAAAGAATATCACCGTTGAGCAGGCTCTTGCGCACCCAACCTGGAAGATGGGCGCAAAAATAACCATCGACAGTGCTACACTTATGAATAAGGGCTTTGAGGTGATCGAGGCGGTGCATCTTTTTGGAGTTCCCGCCGAGAAAGTCGAGGTTGTGGTACACCGCGAGAGTATAATTCACTCTATGGTGGAATATATTGATAACAGCATTATCGCCCAGCTCTCGGTTCCCGATATGAGACTTTGCGCGCAGTACGCGCTTACATATCCCGACAGAGTCGAGGCGGTGATAGACGAGCTTGATTTTTCTAAGCTTTCGCGTCTTTCCTTCGCAAAGCCCGATACCGATACCTTTGCGCTCCTGAGGTGCGCGACCGAGGCAATCGGAAAGGGAGGCGCTCTGCCTGCGGTGCTCAATGCGGCAAACGAGGAGGCTGTGGCGGCATTCCTTAACAGACGCCTTTCCTTCTACGGTATTACAGAGACTGTCACGGAAACGGTCGATATTCTGTTGGCGGCTAGCAAGGCGAGCTCGCTTGAGGATATCTTCGGATATGACAGAGAAGCGCGTGAGGTAGCGCGCAAAATTATCAGTAGAGCTATTTGACAGTAAACAAATTATTTTTGTGAGGTGAGAACGATAACTGTACTGTTTTATATTTTAATAGCTCTCGTTGTTTTTGGTTTGTTGATATTCATTCACGAGGGCGGACATTTCGTCGCCGCCCGAATCTGCGGAGTCACGGTAAACGAGTTTTCGATAGGAATGGGACCGAAGATATTCTCCCATACCTCAAAGAAATCGGGAACGAAATACAGCCTTCGCCTGCTTCCGATAGGCGGATTTGTCAGTATGGACGGAGAGGACGAGGAGTCGGAAAATCCCAACGCATTTTGCAATAAGAGCGTTCCAAAGAGAATGTTGATTATCATTGCGGGCGCGTTTATGAACCTTTTGCTCGGATTTATTTTGATGTTTGTGCTTGTATTTTCGCAAAAAACTCTCGTTTCCAACACTATCGGAGCGTTCAACGATAACGCCCTCAGCTCGGATAAGCTTATGGTAGAGGATACCATAATCAAGGTGGACGGAACACGCGTTCACACTGGGCAGGAGGTTGCGTACGAGATAATGAACAAGGGCGACAAGCCTATTGATATTATGGTAATCAGAGATGGGGAGCGGGTAACTCTCGAGGAAGTAGCCTTCCCGAATTTTGAGGATAGCGGCGTTCTTTTCGGAGAGTGCGATTTTAAAATGTATCAGGATAAGCCGAGCTTTGGAAATTATATAAAGCACGCCTTTTTCCGCTCGCTCTCGACGGTCAAGATGGTATATGATTCGCTCTTTAATCTTGTCAGCGGAAAGTACGGAGTCGAGGCAGTGTCGGGGCCTGTCGGTGTCACAGAGGTGGTCGGTCAGGCAGCTAAGAGCAGCTTTCCGACGCTTATATATATCGTGGCGGTGATATCAATAAACCTCGGTGTGTTCAATCTAATTCCGTTTCCCGCGCTTGACGGAGGGCGGTTTGTTTTCCTCGCGGTCGAGGGAATACGCGGAAAGCCGATAGACAGACGCATTGAAGGATATGTCAACCTTGTTGGAATAATTATTCTCTTTGCGATTATGGCGTTGGTTACCTTCAAGGATGTAATAAAACTTATTTTGAGATAGAGGTCTGTACCTCTTTGAGGTTTTTATGAATTACAATGAGATAAGAAGAAAAACAAAAAAGGTCAATATAGGAAAAACAGCAATAGGCGGAGATTCGCCTATTGCTATTCAGTCGATGACGAATACCGATACACACGATAAGGCGGCAACCGTCGAGCAGGTCAGACTTCTTGCCGAGAGAGGCTGCGATATCGTGCGTATAACAGTTCCCGACATAGAGGCGGCGGATACTATTACGGCAATCAAGGAAAGCGGAATAGAGATACCGATAGTAGCCGATATACACTTCGACTATAAGGTAGCGCTCAGATGCGCCGAGGTCGGAGTTGATAAGATAAGAATAAACCCCGGTAACATAGGAGATGACGACAGAGTAAAGGCGGTCTGCCGCGCTTGCTCCGCCGCGGGAATACCGATAAGAATAGGAGTTAATAGCGGCTCGCTCGAGAAAAGCATACTCGCGAAATACGGCGCGCCCACGCCCGAGGCTCTCTGCGAGAGTGCGATGTACCATATCTCCTTGCTTGAAAAGTTTGACTTTAACGACATAGTTATTTCAATGAAGGCGTCAAACCCTTATAATATGATACAAGCGAACAGACTTCTCGCAAAGCGTTGCGAATATCCTCTGCATCTCGGAGTTACCGAGGCGGGAAGCCGCGAGATAGGCGCGCTCAAGAGCGCAGTCGGAATAGGCTCGTTGCTCTGTGACGGTATCGGAGATACGATAAGAGTGTCGCTTACGGACAAGCCCGAATATGAGGCTGACGCGGCGAAAAATATTCTCCGCGCGGTTGGCGTTGAAGGACAGTGCGGAATGGACATAGTCAGCTGTCCTACCTGCGGAAGAACCAAGATAGACCTTATATCGCTCGTAAGAGAATTTGAGGACGCGGCAAGGCGAGAGGGGCTTATGTCGAAGCCTATCAAGGTCGCCCTTATGGGGTGCGTGGTAAACGGCCCAGGAGAAGCCAGAGAGGCTGACATAGGAATTGCGGGCGGTAAGGGAGAGGCAGTACTTATCAAGCACGGCGAGATAGTTGGCAAGATATCCGAGGACGATATCGTAGGTCAGCTTATAGAGGAGATAAAGAAGCTTAAATAATAAAGACTAAAGAAAGAGAGGGTGCTTCGTGGCAGGTAAGAGTCTCGGGGAATTGCTTTCAAAATACATTCCCCCCGAAGAGTATCTGGAAATACTGACAACGGCAAGTACCGTTGAGAGCAAGGTCAATAAAGAGGACCGACTGCTCGAGGTCAGAGCGCGTTTTCCAAAAATAATAAATAAATCAATACTTTACGATATAGAAAAGCAGGTCGCCGCGGTATATGCGCTCAGGTATTTCAAGATACTTCCGACCTATGAGCCGTCGCTCTTTACATACGAATATATTCCGCAGATACTCATTGAGGCGGAGACGGTAGGAACCGTCGCAAAGGGCTTTTTCTCGGATTATACATACGAGCTTACCGAGGACAAGCTCACCGTGAGAATTCCGTTTCCCGAGGAGGGAATAGGACTTCTCGAGGACGCAAAAACCCCCGCGATTATTGAGAATATAATAGCGAGTGAGTTTGGAATAAAGATATCGGTCTCAATAGAATATTCGGGAACGCTTGTAACCGAAAGCTCGGAATCGACAAGGCTTCGCCTCGAGGAGATAGACAGACAGCTCTCGGTTGCCGAAAAGAATTACGAGGCGCACCTGAAATCCTCGTCATATCAGAGTAAGCAGGAGACGAGCCATGAGGACGATACTCCAAAGCTTCCGAGAATACCGTCGGTCTACAATTACGATTTGAGAGAATCGGTAGTAGAGGACGGAAGGATAAAGATAGGTCCGTATACTTTCAACCTCACTGAGCCGAGCTTCGTTATAGGCAACGAGTTTGATGTGCGCCCTGTTCCGATAGCAACTATCAATAAACCAGTAAAGAATATCGTTTTTGTGGGAGATGTTTTTTCATTTTCCTCAGAGCCGAACAGAGCGGGGGATAAATTCAATGTTTCGATAGGAATATTCGACGGAAATTCCTCGATATACGCCAAGCGCTATTCGCTTACCCCCGAGGAAGCAAAGGAAGCCAAGGGAGCTGTTTCGGTAGGAAGCACGGTAGCAATACACGGATATACCAAAAATGAGCGTAATGACGACGAGCTTTATCTGAGCTATACCGATATCGCCATAGTTTCAAAGCAATCGCGCAAGGATAACGCTCCCGTCAAGCGCGTTGAGCTTCATTTGCATACTAATATGTCTAATATGGACGCGGTGATTCCACCCGATGTGGCGGTAAAGACAGCGCAGAAGTGGGGGCACCCCGCCGTGGCGATAACCGACCACGCAAATGTTCAGGGCTTTCCCGAGGCGATGATCGCCGCCGAGAAATGCGGAATGAAGGTCATATACGGTCTTGAAGCGTATTTCGTAAACGATACGGCGTCTGCCGTTAAGGGCGATTACGCGGGCGGATTTTCCGACGAATTTATAGTTTTTGATATCGAGACTACGGGACTTTCTCCCGTAAACTGTAAGATAATCGAGATAGGCGCGGTAAAGATAAGAAACGGAGAGGTTCTTGAGCGCTATAATACCTTTGTAAATCCCGAGTGTCCTATACCCGAGGAGATAGTGGAGCTTACCTCTATAACCGACGATATGGTTGCGGACGCGAGAACGATTGATGTGGTTCTCCCCGAGTTCCTCGAATTTGTTGGTGGCAGACTTCTTATAGCCCATAATGCCGATTTTGATACGGGATTTATCAGAGCCGCGGCTAAAGCACTCGATATTCCGTTCGATGTTCCGTATCTTGACACCGTCGCGCTTTCAAGGTATCTCAATACCGACCTGAAATCGCATAAGCTCGACGGACTCGCAAGGCATTACGAGCTTGGAGACTTCAAGCACCACAGAGCCTGCGACGACGCCGAAATTCTGGCGTATATATTCTTTAAAATGACCAAACAGCTCGAAGCCCTTGATGTCAAGAGCTTCAACGAGCTTGCTTCCGAGATGAGTACCAAGACCAACCCGCTTATGCTCAAGCCTTATCACCAGATAATACTTGTTAAAAATCAGGCGGGACTTAAAAATCTCTATAAGCTTATCTCGTACAGCTACCTCAATTATTTCAGAAAAGTACCGAGAATACCCAAGACCGAGCTTGAAAAGCACAGAGAGGGACTTATTATCGGCTCTGCCTGCGAGGCAGGAGAGCTTTTCAGCGCGATACTTGAGGGCAAGCCCGAATCAGAGATTGAAAATATAGTCAATTTCTACGATTACCTTGAGATACAGCCTCTCTCAAATAACAGATTCCTTGTTGCCGAGCATAAGGTAGCCGACGACGAGGGGCTTATGGAGCTTAACCGACGCATCGTTGAGCTGGGAGAAAAGTATAATAAGCCGGTCGTAGCAACCTGCGACGCCCACTTCCTTAACGACGAGGACGAGCTTTACAGAAAGATAATCGTCAGCACGAAGTTCAAGGACGCCGACAGAGATACCCACCTTTATTTCCGTACCACAGAGGAGATGCTCGAGGAGTTTTCCTATCTCGGTGAGGAAAAGGCATACGAGGTCGTCGTAACTAACCCGAATAAGATAAACGATATGATAGAGAGCGTCCGTCCTATCCCGAAGGGCACTTATACCCCGAATATGGAGGGAGCTGAGGACGAGCTTCAGGAGAAGTGCTGGACACGCGCGAAGTCGATGTACGGAGATCCGCTTCCCGATATAGTCAAAAACAGACTTGATAAGGAGCTTACCTCAATTATAAAGAACGGATTTGCCGTGCTTTATATGATAGCGCAGAGACTTGTCTATTATAGCGAAAGTCAAGGATATCTTGTCGGCTCGCGAGGCTCGGTCGGCTCGTCGTTCGTCGCAACGATGGCGGGTATTTCCGAGGTAAATCCTCTGCCACCGCACTATTACTGTCCCGACTGTAAATACAGCGAATTCATTACAGACGGAAGCGTCGGCTCGGGATTTGACCTTGAGGATAAGATGTGTCCGAAGTGCGGAGCGAAGCTCAACGCGGACGGACACGATATACCCTTTGAGACATTCCTCGGCTTCCACGGAGATAAGTCTCCCGATATAGACCTTAACTTCTCGGGTGATGTTCAGGGAAGGGTGCATAAATACACAGAGGAGCTTTTCGGTGCGGAGAATGTTTTCCGCGCGGGAACGCTCGGAACGCTTGCCGACAAGACAGCTTTCGGCTTTGTAGCTAAATACTTTGAGTCCAAGGGCGTAAGTATCGGCAGAGCTGAGACCGACAGAATTATCCAGAATTGCGTCGGCGTAAAGCGTACCACGGGACAGCACCCTGGCGGAATAATCGTTGTTCCGAGAGAATACGAGGTATACGATTTCACCCCCGTTCAGCACCCCGCAGACGACCCTCGCTCGGATATCGTAACGACGCACTTTGCCTTCTCGTATCTCCACGATACCATACTCAAGCTCGACGAGCTTGGACACGATATTCCGACCAAATATAAGTGGCTCGAAAAGTTCTCGGATACCAGCGTTATGGATGTCAAGATGAACGATAAATCGATATACGAGCTATTCCTTTCGACCAAATCGCTTGGAGTCAGCCCCGAGGATATCGACTCAAAGATAGGTACATTCGGTCTGCCCGAGTTCGGTACGCGATTCCTTCAGCAGGTTCTCGTTGAGGCAAAGCCGAAGAACTTCGCCGACCTGCTTCAGATATCGGGACTTACCCACGGCACCGATGTTTGGATAGGAAACGCCGACGAGCTTATAAAAGCGGGAACCTGTACGATTTCCGAGGTTATCGGATGTCGAGATAACATAATGAATGACCTTATCCGTTACGGACTCGAAAACTCTGTGGCGTTTAAAATTATGGAGAGCGTCAGAAAGGGAAAGGGACTCACACCAGAATGGGAAGCGGATATGCGCGCGCACAATGTACCCGAATGGTATCTCGGCTCCTGCAAGAAGATAAAATATATGTTCCCGAAGGCGCACGCCGCGGCGTATGTTATGTCCGCGATACGACTTGCGTGGTATAAAATACATATCCCGATAGCCTTCTATTGCGCTATGTTTACGGTAGCCCCGGGCGGATTTGACGCGACTATCGTAATGAAGGGTAAGCAGAATGTAATGAATACATTCAAGGACATTGAAAAGCGAGGAAAGGAAGCCTCTCCCAAGGAGCAGGCATCGGTCGCGTCTCTCCAGCTTACCAACGAGTGTATGGCAAGAGGAATAAAATTTTTGCCGATAGATATCGAGAAATCCGACGCATACGCCTTCCTGCCCGAAAACGGAGCTATCAGAATGCCGTTCTCCTCTTTGCCGGGACTTGGAGAGAACGCCGCGCTCAGTATCGTAATGGCGCGAGAGGAGGAGCCCTTCTTCTCGGTAGAGGACCTGCAAACGAGGGCGAAGCTTACCAAGAGCGTTATCGAGATTTTGCGTACCAACGGAGTTATCAAAAATCTTGAGGAAACCGACCAGCTTACCTTTGGCGGAGATGTGTTTGGTAATCTTCAAACAAAAGCTCCCGATGAGCAGCCTAAAAAGCCGGCTAAGGCGTCAAAAACAGAACCCGCAGAGGAAGAAGCCGAACAGCTTTCGTTCTTTTAAAAAAAGTTTAACAGTGGGGAAGGATAGAACCTTTTTGAAAAAAGCTTTCTCTCCTTCCCCCACACCCCTATCCTCACGTCAAAAACTTTAAATCTATGGTATATCTACCATTTAATAAAAACATCAACCAACTCAAACCTTTTGCATTAAAAGGTTTGGAAGGTAGCGCGAGGGAAACCTTTCCTTAAAAGGTTTCCCTCGCACTATTTTTATTAGTCAAAGCTATCCGCAAAGGCGGTGGCAAGCTCGTCGCAGCGCTCGTTGTATTTGTGACCTGCGTGTCCGTGAACCCAGACAAATGTCACCTTGTGAATTTCAAGCTGCTCAAGCAGCTTTTCCCAAAGGTCAATATTGAGTACCTCTTTGCCGTCGGACTTTTTCCAACCGCGCTTTTTCCAGGACTCTATCCAATTTTTCTCGATAGCGTCTATCAGATATTTCGAGTCTGATGTAAGCGTTACCTCACAGGGTTCCTTGAGAAGCTTCAATGCCTCGATTGCCGCAGTAAGCTCCATTCGGTTGTTAGTCGTCATAGGCTCGCCACCCGATATCTCGCGCTCGAATTCGCCGTATTTTAGTATAGCGCCCCAACCGCCGCGACCGGGATTTCCGCGACACGCGCCATCTGTATATATTTCAACCTTTTTCATATAAGACCTCATTGTGTGTTTTATGGAATAATTGTACCATAAAATATAGTACAAATCAAGACAAAAGTGCATTTTTACTTGATTTTGAATAAGATATATAGTATAATATATTAAGTATCTTTTGAGTTTTACGGAGAGAAGTTATGGATATAAAGAATTTTGAGGAAAAAACGCTGAGGTCTGAGCTGATATTCGACGGTAAAGTGGTTCACCTTTACCGTGACGATATCGAGCTTCCCGACGGCAGAGAGGCTTTCAGAGAGTATGTAAGACATATCGGAGCGGTCTGTGTCATACCCGTGACCGATAAGGGCGAGGTGATCTGCGTGAAGCAGTACAGATATCCGCTTGGCGATGTGGTGCTTGAAATTCCCGCGGGTAAGCTCGACTATAAGGGAGAGGACCCCGAGGGAGCGGCAAGGAGAGAGCTTCGCGAGGAGACGGGGGCAATCAGCGGTAAGCTGACCTATCTTGGAAAATTCTTTTCCTCGCCCGCAATACTCGACGAGTGTATTCATATGTATCTTGCCGAGGAGCTTGAATTCGGCGATACCGATCTTGATGAGGACGAGTTTATAGAGGTCGTGAAAATCCCGATAGAGGAGCTTGCAGAAATGGTCTGCCGAGGGGAGATAATAGACGGAAAAACTCAGGCAGGCGTTATGAAAGCGCTTTATATATTGAATAAAAACGATTCGAGAGGATAACTGTATGAAGCTCAACTATAAAAGAACCTTCTTTGTCGGAACGGCATTTTTTCTGATATGCCTTTTCTGGCAGACCTACGACGCAATAATTCCGAAAATACTTACCGATAAATTCGGTATGTCGCAGTTCTGGTCGGGCGCGATTATGGCGTTTGATAATATACTCGCCCTCTTTATGCTTCCGCTTTTCGGAGCTATATCCGATAAGCACAAGGGAAAGAGGGGAAAGAGAACTCCCTTTATCGTTTTCGGAACGATAGTCGCAGCGATAGCATTCCTCGGTCTTTCTGTGGTGGATAATATCCAGCTTTCAAAAATCGACGATATAGCTGCGGTAACCGATTCGGCGTCTGAGGATTATGAGTCGGCAATGACCACGCTTTACGATTCTGATGTGACAATAACCGTTGACGGTAAAGAAGCTCCGCTCAGCTCGTTTATTGAAAAGGAAAGCTTCCTCGCCCTCGAGGATAGCAGCGATGAATACGCCGAGCTGGTAGTTCCCGCGCGACAGGCGTACGCCGCAGAGGTCACATCGAATAACGGAATAATACTCGTAGCCTTTATTGCGATGCTTCTGGTCGTGCTTGTGGCAATGGCGACATTCCGCTCACCCGCGGTCGCGCTTATGCCCGATGTAACACTGAAGCCCTTGCGCTCAAAGGCAAACGCGGTAATAAATCTGATGGGTTCGGCAGGCGGAATACTTATCCTTATAGCGGGAATAATTTTCGGCACGGGAAAGGCATCAAACGCCCTTATGAATTACATACCAGTTTTTGCCGTGACATCGACTCTTATGCTTCTGGCACTTGCCGTGTTCCTCTTTAATGTAAAGGAGCCTCAGTTTGTTGCAGAGATGCAGCAGGAGAGTGAAAGACTCGGACTTGACCAAGCCGAGGAAAATGTCGGTGGAGACAGAAAGCTCACGGGAGCGGAGATGCGTTCGCTGATATTCATTCTCGCATCGGTGGTATTCTGGTTTATGGGATATAACGCCGTAACCAGTAAATATTCGGTATACGCGTCAAATGTACTCAGACTTGACTTCAATCTTACCCTAATAATCGCTCAGGCGGCGGCAATCATTGCATTCATTCCCGTGGGAATGCTTGCCTCAAAGATAGGCAGAAAGAAATCAATACTTATCGGTGTTGCTCTTCTCGGGGGCGCGCTCGTGGCGGCGTCCTTTATCGAAGCGGGCTGCAATATATGGATAATAAATATACTCTTTACGATAGCGGGTATAGGCTGGGCTACGATAAATGTAAACAGCTATCCTATGGTCGTTGAGATGTCGAAGGGAAGCAATATAGGTAAATATACGGGATATTACTACACGGCAAGTATGGCGGCTCAGACCATCACACCGATACTCAGCGGAAAGCTGCTTGATAGCGTTGGAATGAGAACGCTTTTCCCGTATGCGGCAATATTCGTATTTTTAGCGTTTGTAACTATGCTCTTTGTAAAGCACGGAGACAACAGACCGCCAAAGAATACCTCTAAGCTTGAATCTCTTGATGTTGATATTTAAATTATAAACGGAGAAAAATAAATGCTCGGATTTATAATATTTTTGATTATTTTGTTTCTTGCGCTTCTGTACCTTTTTCTCATATCCCCAAGACTCAAAGACAGAGCTGATATGGATATGCTTTTGGTTGATTATGCGCACAGAGGGCTTTGGAATGAGCAATACCCCGAAAATTCACTTCCCGCGTTTGCGCGCGCGGCGGAATCGGGCTTTGGAATTGAGCTTGATATACAGCTCACAAAGGATAAGCGTATAGTTGTTTTTCACGACTATGACCTTGTGCGAATGTGCGGCGCGGAAAAAAAGATTTCGGAGCTTACATACCGTGAGCTTTGTGAATACCGTCTTGGTGGCAGTGCTTTCGGAATCCCCACACTCGCAGAGGTGCTCAAGCTCGTCGACGGCAGAGTTCCGTTGCTTATAGAGCTTAAAGGCGAGGATTCTGATACAGAGCTTTGTAAGAGAGCGGTATCGCTTCTCGATAAATATCAGGGCGCGTTTTCGGTCGAGTCCTTCAACCCTCTGCTGCTTCAGTGGTTTAAAAAATACCGCCCGAGATACGCCAGAGGTCAGCTTGTGACCAAGGTCACGAAGAAAACGAGAAAGGGAAGCGCGATTGTTGGTTTTGCGCTTTCAAATCTGCTATTGAATCTGCTTTCCCGCCCCGATTTTATCGCGGTCGACGGAAAGATAAGAAAAAGACCTATGATATTTATTTGCGAAAGACTGTTCGGTGCTAAGATTTTCGTTTGGACGGTCAGAAACCGCAGAGCGTATGAAACCTGCCAAAGGGACGAACGCCATTCAATTTTTGAAAAATTTATCCCATGAATACAAAGGAGTTGTTAAATATGAAAAAATGCTATTCGGGCGCAGACATTCTTCTGCCCGACTTCACCAAAAACGAGCCGCAGAAATGGGCGGTGGTAGCTTGCGACCAGTTCACAAGTGAGCCTGAATATTGGGAAAAGGCACAGGGGATAGTCGGAGACGCACCATCAACGCTTAATATGATCCTTCCCGAGGTGTATCTTGAGGAGACCGCCGAGAGAATACCGAGAATAAACGAAACTATGCTTGTATACGAGCGTGAGATACTCAACGCTTATCCCGACAGTATGATATATGTTGAGCGTACACAGTCTGACGGAACCGTGCGCCACGGTATAGTTATGGCGATAGACCTCGAGGCGTACGATTACAGACGGGGAGCCGATTCGCTTATCAGAGCCACAGAGGCGACGGTCGTCGAGCGCATACCGCCGAGAGTCGCAATCAGACGCAACGCAAGCATTGAGCTGCCCCATGTTATGCTTCTTATTGACGACCCGAAAAAAACGGTTATAGAGCCGCTTGCGGGAGCCAATGTCGGAGAGGTAGTTTATGATTTTGACCTTATGCTTGACGGCGGACATATTCGAGGAACGATTATAAACCGCGAATATAAAAACGCGCTTTCCAAAGCGCTTGACGAGCTTATATCCGCCGAGGCTATGGCGAAAAAATACGGCAAGGACGGACTTTCTCCGCTTCTTTTCGCCGTTGGCGACGGAAACCACTCTCTCGCTTCTGCAAAGGCTGCGTACGAGGAGATAAAGGAAAGGGTAGGCATTGATGCCGCAAAGACTCATCCCGCGAGATACGCGCTTGTTGAGGTAGTTAACATACACGACGTGGCTCTTAAATTTGAGCCTATATACAGAATAGTCACAGATGTGGACTGCGATAGCTTCATATCCGAGCTTGAAGGATATCTTGGAGAGCTTTCGGGTAACGCCGAGGAGCAGAGAATAGAGTATATTTACGGAGATAAGAGCGGAACTCTTATCGCAAAAGCCCCCGAGCAGCAGCTTACAGTCGGAACACTTCAGAAATTTATCGACGAATACATATCGGTACACCCCGACACCAAGGTCGATTATATTCACGGAGAATCGTCTGTCATGGCGCTTGCCAAGAAGGAAAATTCCGTGGGCTTCCTCTTTGACGGAATGGAGAAATCTCAGCTCTTCAAAACGGTTATATTCGACGGCGCACTTCCCAGAAAGACTTTCTCTATGGGACACGCAACAGATAAGAGATACTACCTTGAATGTAGAAAAATCAAATAAAAGCAAGAGGACGGGAATAAAATCCCGTCCTCTCATTATTTTCTCAAATCAATATTTCTTACCGCGTCTCTTGTTCTGAGCACATACGATGGAGAGACCGAAAGCTCGTCTATCCCCATTCGCAAAAAGCGCTCGGTGAGAGAGAGGTCTGCCGCAAGCTCGCCGCATATTCCTATCCATGCGCCGTGCGCATGAGCGTTCTTTGCGGATAGCTCTATCAGCTTCATTACCGCCTCATGGTGAGTGTCGCAGAACGGCTCGAGCTTGGGATTCTGTCGGTCACACGCAAGAGTATATTGCGTGAGGTCGTTTGTACCGACGCTGAAAAAGTCGACCATAGGAGCGAGCCTGTCGCTTATAATTGCGGCGGCGGGGGTTTCTATCATAATGCCGATTTCGATATTTTCGCTGTATTCGATATTTTTCTCGTCAAGCTCGGTCTTTACCTCGTCGCATATTTCGAGTATTCTCTCAAGCTCGGATACGCTCGTTATCATAGGGAACATAATTCCGAGATTGCCGAATACCGAGGCGCGGAAAAGGGCGCGAAGCTGAGTCTTGAATATTTCGGGGCGGGTTAGACATATCCTTATCGCCCTGAAGCCGAGCGCGGGATTTTCCTCGTCGTCAAGCCCGAAATAATCCACCTTTTTGTCGGCTCCGATGTCGAGCGTGCGGATTATCACCTTTTTTCCCGACATACTCACAAGCACCTTTCGATATACCTCGAACTGCTCTTGCTCGGTGGGGAAATCCTTTCTCTCAAGATATAGAAATTCACTTCTGAAAAGTCCTATCCCGCCCGCATCGTTCAATATCACGGCGCCGATATTGTCAACACCTCCGATGTTGGCGTATATATTCACGCGCGTTCCGTCGAGCGTGATATTTTCCTTACCCTTAAGCTTCTTTAGAAGCTCTTTTTTTTCAAGGTCTGCGCGTTGCTTTTCCTCAATGGCGGCAAGTGTTTTGCTGTTGGGATTTATAAATACCTCTCCCGTAAATCCGTCAACCGCCGCCATATCTCCGTCTCGGATGCTTTGAATAAATTCCTTTCCGACACCGATGACCGCGGGAATATTCATATTCCTCGCAAGTATCGCCGTGTGTGAATTTGACGAGCCGTGAGCGGTTACAAATGCAAGAATCTTCTCCTTGTCAAGCAGAACAGTCTCGCTCGGCGTGAGGTCGTCGGCGCAGATTATCACATTGTCGTCAGATGGCGCCTCTGAAATCCCGCCTTGCTCCATACAAGCGATAAGCCTGTCCGAAATATCCTTGACATCGGCGGCTCTCGCCTGCATATACGAGTCCTCCATAGAGGCAAACATCGCGGTGAAATTCTTTGAGGTGAGCGCGATGGCGTATTCCGCGTTGACCGATTGACTTTCAATTATATGACGAATAGAATCGTTGTAATCGTCATCTTCCAGCATCATCATATGAATTTCAAATATCTGCGCGTTTGTCTCGCCCACCTCGCGGAGCGCCTTTTCGTATATTTCGGAGAGTTGAACGAATGCCTTTTCCTTTGCCGCTCTCACCCTCTCAAGCTCTGCCGCAGTATCTGCTATATGGGAGCGGCGGATATGAGTTTCCTGCTTTTTAAAGACCGAAATTTTTCCTATCGCAATTGCTCCGTATACGCCTTTTCCACTAAATCTGAGCATATCCGCTCCCCCTTTTTACTTAAAGATTCTTTTCAAAAAAGTCCTTCATAGCTGCCGCTGCCTCTGTCTCGTCCTCGCCGACGACAGAGACCTTGACAGTCTCTCCGCATCTTACGCCAAGCCCCATAAGCATCATAAGCTTGGTAGCGTTTACCATTTTTCCGTTCTTTTCTATCAGAATGTCGCTCTTGAACTGCTTGGCGGTCTTTGCGAGAAGCCCTGCGGGTCTTGCGTGGATACCTATCTCGTCCTTTATCGTATAGGTGAAGGTTTGCATTACCGTATTTCCTTTCTGCTTATTCAATAGATATCAGCTTGTCACCAACCGACACCTGACCCGAGCCGATATGCTTTATGCTTTTATAATCCTCGGTGTTGCAGATTACAAGGGGAGTGGTAAGCTTGTACCCCGCCTTGCGGATTTCCGCCATATCAAAGGATATAAGAAGCTCTCCGCGGCGTACCCGCTGACCTTCCTTGACATGAAGCTTGAAAAACCTGCCGCCAAGCTTTACCGTATCAATACCGATGTGAAGCAGAATTTCACAGCCCTTGTCGGATATCAGGTTGATTGCGTGCCTGGTTTCAAAGAGAGAGCCTATCTTGCCGTCGCAGGGGGCGTAAAGCTTACCCTCGGAAGGCTCGATAGCTATTCCGTCGCCGAGCGTTTTCGTGGCAAACGCCTCGTCGTCGACCTTCTCAAGAGAGATAATATTACCCTTGAGATATGCGAATAGCTCCTCACTCTCAATCTTACCGCTCGAATCCGATTTCTTTCCCTCGTCGCTTTCAGATACATCTGAGAAAAATGCGTCAAGATTTTCCGACTCGGGGGAGTCCATAAAGTCATCAAGATTAGACTTTACCACAGATACCTGAGGTCCGTATATTATCTGCACACCATTGCCTTTGTGAATCACGCCAGACGCGCCGCTCCGCTTCAGAAGCTCGTCGTCAACTCCCTCTGGGGAGAGGACGGTTATTCTGAGTCTTGTAGCACAGCAGTCGATATCCGAAATATTTGCCTTGCCGCCGAGACCGCGCAGTATCTGCGCGCTTTGCAGATGAGCGCTGTTCTTTGACGAGTCCGCAGACTTTCTCGCGTCCACATCGGCTCGGGTGTAAAGCTTGGTTTCCTCGTCGTCAAGCTCTCGCCCGGGCGTCCTCAGATTGAGCTTGGTTATCATAAAGTAGAATATAAAGTAGTATATTACCGCATAAACAAGACCGACAGCCACTATCCATAGCCAATTAGTCTTTGCGTTGCCCTGAAGAATACCGAATAGTGTGAGGTCTATCAAGCCTCCCGAGAATGTCATACCGACACCGACGCCGAGAACATGCATCAGCATATATGAAAGACCCGCGAGAATACAGTGTACCACATACATAATAGGCGCGACGAACAGGAATGTGAACTCAATAGGCTCGGTGATACCCGTGAGCAGAGAGGTCAGCGCTGCAGAGAGGAGAAGTCCGCCGACTATCTTTTTCTTTTCGGGGCGGGCGCATCTGTATATCGCGAACGCCGCCGCGGGCAGACCGAATATCATAAATGGGAATTTACCCGACATAAATCTCGTCGCCGAGACAGAGAACTGCTCTGTGGACTTGGACGCCAGCTCAGCGAAGAAGATATTCTGTGCGCCCGATACGGTAACGCCGTCGATGACCATAGTTCCGCCAAGCTCCGTTTGCCAGAAGGGAATATAGAAAACATGGTGGAGTCCGAAGGGAATTAGCGCTCTCTCAATGATACCGTATATCCAGGTTCCGATATATCCCGAGCGCAATACGAGAGAGCCGAGACTTGCAATCCAGCCCTGAACGACAGGCCATATAAAGAACATAGCCACTCCGACAAGCAAATAAACCAAGCTGGATATTATGGGAACAAATCGCGTTCCGCCGAAGAATGAAAGCACCTGAGGGAGCTTTATTTTATAAAATCTGTTGTGAAGCGCAGCAACGCCAAGTCCCACGATAATACCGCCGAAAACACCCATTTGCAGGGTGGTGATTCCGAGCGAGGTCGCCGTGGAGTTTGCCGCCATAGCCTCAACGCCGCCCTTGGCGGTTATAAGCGCGCTGATGGCGGTGTTCATAACGAGGTAAGCGATAGCTCCCGAAAGAGCCGCGACCTCTTTTTCCTTTTTCGCCATACCGATAGCAACGCCTATGGCAAAGAGCAGGGCAAGGTTATCGAAAATAACGCTTCCTGTTTTGCTCATTATGTCGAGAACCGTGTAAAGCACACCGCCCTCGGTTATGATACCTGTCAGATTGTAGGTTTCAAGCGTCGTTGGGTTTGTAAAGGAGCTTCCAATACCGAGAAGCAATCCCGCAACGGGGAGCAGAGCGATAGGGAGCATAAAGGCTCGCCCTACTCGCTGCAGTACCCCAAATATTTTGTTTTTCACATCAATACCTCCAAATTCTTATGAAAGTTGCAAATTGAAATTTTCACAGAACATTATCAGTATATAGTGTTTGCGAGAAAGTACGGTTTTTAAACAAAATTTATGAAATTATTGAAAAGCATTTTATTTTCTCTATGGTTGTATTGAAAATCAAGGCAAGATGTGATAAAATATATCCGACGGAATTATAATTTAATAGCTGAATTTTTGATTGAACGGGGATAAAAATGTTTTTTATAAAAAAGATTAAAAGAAGAATACTTATATGTCTTATCTCGGTACTGCTTGTTTGCGCTGTAATAGTTACGGCGTGCGCGGTATATCTTGCAGACTATTACAAAGCTGACGAAAAGGCGATAGCCGCATATCTCGAGCTTGATACAGTGACCGATGGCGCGGTTACCCAAAACACGCTTGAGGATAATACGATAATTTTTCTGCCCGAGATGCCGACAGATAAGGGATTTATATTCTATCCGGGAGGCAAGGTCGAGCATACGGCGTATATACCGCTTATGGAAGCCTGCGCCGCGCGGGGAATATTCTGCGTTCTGCTCGATATGCCCTTCAATCTTGCGGTGCTTGACATAAACGCGGCGGACGGAATACGAGAAGCCTATCCCGAAATTGAGTCTTGGTATATAGGCGGACATTCGCTTGGCGGCTCAATGGCGGCGGCATATCTTGAGGGGCAGACGGATAGTTTTGAGGGGCTCGTGCTTCTCGGCTCCTATTCCACGGCTGACCTTTCCGCAACTGATGTGCGCGTGCTTTCGGTCTACGGTAGCGAGGACGGAGTTATGAACAGAGAGAAATATGAGGAAAATATAGTCAATCTCCCGAGCGACTATACCGAGCTTGTTATTGAGGGCGGTTGTCACGCATATTTCGGAATGTACGGCGCGCAGGACGGCGACGGCGTAGCAACCATAACCCCCAAAGAACAGATAAATATAACCGCGAACGCTGTTTCGGAGTTTCTTGGCTGATAAAAAAGAAACAGGACAGAGATGTTTTATCTCTGTCCTGTTTTTTTGTATTCTGAAAACCACCAGCACGGCTGGTGGTCATGACTCTATATCAAGAAATTTGTCAGAAAAGCAAAACCCTCCCGAAGCTTCGGGAGGGAAATGGAGCTGGTGATGTGACTTGAACACACGACCTGCTGATTACGAATCAGCTGCACTACCGACTGTGCTACACCAGCAAAGGGTATTCTTTTGGACAACATTAATATTATACTGACAAAAGCGCGATTTGTCAAGATGTTTTTTAAAATAAAGGAAATAAAATATTTTATATTTTGCTTTTTTTGTGATAAATAAATATGCGCCGTCATATTCTTTTAATAAAGAGCCGCAATAAGGCTTTTTGATTATTAAAAAAAGACGGGAGAGCTTTATGAACTTTGGGGAAAACACGGCAAAAATAAATATGCAAAAGAACATTCTGGACTATAAGGTACCGCTTGACTATAATGTGATGATGGGGTATATAAATGAATTTTCGGAGCGCTATCCGTTTATGAGCGTTTCCTCGATTGGCGAGTCGATTATGGGGCGAAGTATACCGATAATAAGACTCGGCAACGGAGAGCGGTCTGTGCTTTATGTTGGCGCGCACCACGGAATGGAGTGGATGACCTCGGTTCTGCTTCTGCGGTTTATCAACGAATACTGTGAGCTTTTCAAGAAGGACAGCAGGATATATACATACACCCTGAGCTATCTTTTTTCAACTAAAAGCATATACATAATACCTATGCTAAATCCCGACGGAGTGGATTACCAGATAAACGGAGTCGGCGAGGATAATCCGCTTTATGAGCGTCTGCTGAAAATGAACCAAAACAGCACGGATTTCACCCATTGGCAGGCAAACGCGAGGGGAGTTGACCTCAATCACAACTATAACTGCGGATTTGCCGAATACAAACAGCTCGAGGCGGAGCAGGGTATCGGTGAGGGCGCTCCCACGAGATTCAGCGGGAATATGCCCGAAAGTGAGCCTGAGGTCGGCGCACTCTGTAATTTTCTGCGCTTCAATGACGATATAAAGGCTATACTTACTTTGCATACGCAGGGCGAGGAGATTTATTACACGAGCGGCGAAAGGACGGCTCCGCGAAGCAAGACGATTGCGGCAACGCTCAGCCGAATGACGGGGTATCTGCTCGGTACCCCCGAGGGAATGGCGGCGTATGGCGGACTTACCGATTGGTATATTTCGGAATTCAATAAGCCCTCGTTTACCATAGAGTGCGGCAGGGGTGAAAATCCGCTCCCGCTCGACGATTATTTCAAGATATATACCGACATCAGGGAAATGCTCTTTATGATGCCGACATTTATATAAAGCTTAACAGGCTACCGCCAAACGCGGTAGCCTGTTAGGTTTATTCTTCGATTTCGTCTGTTAAATACTTTTTCTTAAAGCGTATTAATTGTACTATCATAAAGATAGTAGCTACAATCAGAGCAACGGTAGGCAAAATCGTCAAGCCAAATAGACCTATTGCGACGCCTTTAATAGCATGTCCCACCGTTAATTCCGTAATCATCAAATTATGCTGATGAATATAAACACGGAAAAAGTCTATGCCAACAATAATTCCGTTATAATATAATGCCAAAGGCAGTGCCGACAGATACCATTTTTTGTTAAGAAGATAGGAGGTGCCTGAAAATAATCCAATAACAGCGGCTGCAACTGCAATTATTATACAAATTACCGCCGTACTATTATCTAACTCAAATCCAAAATTCAGATTGTTCAGCATATATATAATGTCGTCTATGTCGCTACTCAGGAATATGGTGGCTAAAAATTCACACACAAAAGCCAAGATGAATATTATATGCGGAACGATAATTCTAACAGCCTTATGCGCATTTGCTTTTAAAAGCAGAAAATCCGAAAATCTGTAATACATCAACACGAACATTGTAACAGTTATGTACAAGAAAATTATCAGTGCCAATTTAACCTCTATAAAAATGGAGCTGATTGAATAAAATATCGGGGCTATTCCGCATAAAACGAGAAAAGCTATGAAGATTATACGAGAAACAGTATTTTGGGGTAAAAATTTGATGCTTTTTTCCTTTGGAAAAGGCTCGTTTATATCCATAGCTATTTTTACAAAGAGGAGTCCCATAAGCCCTTTTATAAGAGAAACCAAGATAAGAGTTATCATAGGTTTACTTACTTCAGGTGCCGTCTCAAGGAAAAGCGCTCCGCTGATCAGATCCGCAAGCTTATCTAATATGTTATTACCCACAAGCGTTCCTACTACATAATTTGATAGGGCATTAAATATAACAAAAGCCAATAAAATAAGGAAAATAGAACCGAAATTCCACTTTTTGATACGCCAAGACTCCCATACTTTGTAAAGGTCTTTGTTTCCGTCTGCCTTGCTGCCCTTAACATCTTTTTTTAGGTTCATATCTAAAGTAGATTTCTTTTCAAGAATTAAACCTATCACCGACGATATCAGCATAAGGACTGCGCCCACGCACAAGAGAAGCCTAACTATAGGGTCTATATCAAACGCAATGTATAAAATAAGCATAGGACCTACACACAGTAAGGTAACAGCCGCGAGGATAGGATCGACTATTATAGACGAGTGATGGGAAACACAAGCCATTTTGGTAAGGTTAAAGTGGGTATAAAGAACGCCGCATATTATACCGATAATACACAGTATGTTCAGGAGCAGCGTTATTTTGTCGATATGTTCAGTGTCGATATATCCAAAGCCTTTTTTGTATCCTATAAAGAGAGATACGAAGAAGAGCGCGCTACCCACAAATCCGATAATAGAGGGGAACTGAAGTAAATTCAGGTATTTACGCTCATCCTCGGTATAACGCTTCAGACGGGCAAAGAAGCAATTCAGAATCAATATTACAAAGCAGAAAATAATATATCCGTACTTCCAAGCGAAAATTTCCTCAAATGTGTTTTCAAACACGGGAAGGAGCATTATTATCAGCAATACTATCAGAGTACTTTTGCTGATAAACTCGCTCATTGATTTAACATAGTCGTCGGAGCATATCTTATCTCGGGTTGTTTTGGAAAAAATTCCTGTTTTTCCCGCAGTCACAAGAATCGATCCCAGTATACAAATCTTGAACATCATGTCAAAAAATCCGTTTGCGTACATTATGCTGTATAGCGCGAAAAAGGCAAACGCAAAGCAATAAAGTAAACCTATGCGGCTTTGCGCCCATACGAAGAAGGGAAGAAATTCTCTCTCATCGCCTTTCTCGGCTTCCGATACCAAAGTCTCTTGCATTTGTTTTGTGTCTAAAGTTTCATTGTTCATATTATTTACCTCAACACTATAAATTTATAGTTATTTTAATACTATATAATTTTAACATATTATTTAGGTGTTTGTCAAGATATAATATAAATATAATTATAAATTTTTTGAGGTTTACGGAAAATGAAAAATCAGAAAGAAATAAAAATAACAAAAAAGACGACAAAAAAGGGAGACGACGGATATAAAATCGTTTCGGTCAGAATGAAGGACGAAACCATAGACGCCTTGGATAGTATAGCAAATACCACGAATCGTTCCAGAAACGAGGTTATAAATATATTATTGGATTCCGCCCTTGAAATAGTCACAATCGACGATTCCGAAAAAGAATGAAAAAAATAATGGCTCACCCCTCGGGGTGAGCCATATTTTACATAACTTAAATTAGTTAAGCTCTGCGAAGTACTTGATCGTACGAACCATCTGGCTGGTGTAGGAGTTCTCGTTGTCGTACCAAGAAACAACCTGAACCTGATATGTGTCGTCATCGATCTTTGCAACCATTGTCTGAGTTGCATCGAAGAGAGAACCGTATGTCATACCGATAACATCGGAGGATACGATCTCGTCGGTGTTGTAACCGAAGGAAGCGGAAGAAGCAGCCTTCATAGCAGCGTTGATTCCCTCAACGGTAACATCCTTACCCTTAACAACTGCAACGAGGATAGTTGTGGAGCCTGTGCAGGTGGGAACTCTCTGAGCGGAGCCGATAAGCTTGCCGTTGAGCTCGGGGATAACGAGTCCGATTGCCTTTGCAGCACCGGTGGAGTTAGGAACGATGTTCTGTGCGCCTGCGCGAGCACGGCGGAGATCACCCTTTCTGTGAGGACCATCGAGAATCATCTGGTCGCCTGTGTAAGCGTGAACGGTGGTCATGATACCGCTCTGAATGGGAGCGTAATCATTGAGAGCCTTAGCCATAGGAGCGAGGCAGTTTGTGGTGCAGGATGCAGCGGAGATGATCTTGTCGTCAGCGGTGAGAGTTTTCTCGTTAACGCTGTAAACGATCGTCTTAAGATCCTTTCCTGCGGGAGCGGAGATAACAACCTTCTTAGCTCCTGCGTTGATGTGAGCCATGGACTTCTCTGTGGAGCAGTAGAAGCCTGTGCACTCGAGAACGACATCTACGCCAAGCTCACCCCAAGGGCAGTTAGCAGCGTCCTTCTCAGAATAGATTTTGATGGTCTTGCCGTCAACAGTGATGCTGTCTTCGCCTGCAACAACGGTATCAGCGAGAGCGTACTTGCCCTGAGCTGTGTCGTACTTCAGAAGGTGAGCGAGCATCTTGGGAGCGGTAAGGTCGTTGATTGCAACTACCTCGTAGCCCTCTGCGCCGAACATCTGTCTGAACGCGAGACGACCGATACGGCCAAAGCCGTTAATAGCAACTTTTACTGACATGGTAAAAATCCTCCATTTTATATAAAAAATTTTTTTACACTTTGGAAAGCATAGCTATACCAAGACATGCTTTCTCAATTACATATTTTAACTCATTTTCGTCGAATATACAAGACTTTTGATTAAAATTTATCAAATTTGTTAAAATGCACAATATTTTCCATTTTACAGCGGCGCGTTATGATGCTTATTATTATAAATGTATCAAACTTTAGGACTCGTGCGTGAAATTGAGCTCCTTTGAAGGAGTATTTTTTCCATGAAAATAGGAATGTTAAGAAATCCTCGGAGCCTTTTCGGCTCGCGTATCATTCTCCAAAGCCATTCAAATCCGCAGATTTGGACAAATCTCGGCGCGCGTCGGACTTTTCCCGACCACACATCAAGGCTACCGCCAAGCCCCGCGAGCAGCTTTACCGACTGGAGCCTTGCGGCGTTTTCGGATATCCACAGCTCCTGTGCGGGGCAGCCGAAGCATACGAAAAGAATATCGGGGGAGCGCGAGCGTATCTTCTCGACTACGGTGTCGTTCTCGCTCCCCGATTTTTCAAAATATCCGTGATGCGTTCCGCATATATTCAGCCGCGGATATTTCTTGCGAAGCTCCCGCTCAGCTGCCTCCGCAACGCCGGGCTTCCCGCCGAGAAGAAAAATGCTCAGCTCGGACTCGGCGGCGTATGAGATTATAAACTCTCCCATATCTATGCCCGTTATTCTTTGCGGCAGAGGAGCGCCGAGAAGCCTTGACGCGATAACGATACCTATGCCGTCGGGCAAGAGAAGTGCCCCTGAGTTGAGCGCCTTGCGGAGAGCGTTGTTTTTCTGCGCTTTGAGGATAATATCGGGATTCGGCGTAAAGAGACGCATCTGTCCTTCGCCGCGCAGGGCGTTTTTTATCTCTTTTTTCGCGTCTGCGCAACTTATTGCGTAAAATCTTATCCCCAGAATTTCAGTACAGCTTTCCATATCCCCTCCAAAGGCACTTTTTCTCTGCCTTCCGTAGCTTTTTTGTCTCATTTTGAGCTTATTCCTCTTGACAATAAGGCAAGTATGCTTTATAATATATTATTATGGCAAAATTAAGTTGTTTTTATAAGAAAGGACATAAAAATGGCAAACGATAAGAAAATGGTTGAGCAGATAACGGCGATGGATGTTGACTTTGCTCAATGGTATACCGATGTTGTAAAAAAGGCGGAGCTTGTTGATTATTCGGGCGTTAAGGGTTGTATGATAATCCGTCCTTACGGATACGCTATCTGGGAGAATATTCAGCACGATCTTGACGCGAGATTCAAGCGTCTCGGTCACGAAAATGTATATATGCCTATGTTTATTCCCGAGAGCCTGCTCCAGAAGGAGAAGGACCATGTCGAGGGCTTTGCTCCCGAGTGCGCTATCGTAACGATAGGCGGTCAGAATAAGCTTGCGGAGAGACTTGTCGTGCGTCCGACCTCCGAGACGCTTTTCTGTGACCACTATAAGAATATAATCCACTCATACAGAGACCTTCCCAAGCTCTATAATCAGTGGTGTAATGTAGTTCGTTGGGAAAAGACCACAAGACCCTTCCTCCGCACCTCCGAATTCCTCTGGCAGGAGGGACACACAATGCACGAAAACGAGGAGGACGCGCGTGAGGAAACCCTCAGAATGCTCAAGTGCTATGAGGATTTCTATGCCGAGACACTTGCTATCCCCGCGGTTACGGGACGCAAGACCGAGAAGGAAAAGTTTGCGGGCGCTATGGAGACATATACCATCGAGCCTATGATGCACAACGGCGTTGCGCTTCAGGGTGGAACCTCGCACTATTTCGGCGACGGCTTTGCGAGAGCCTTTGATATCACATATACCGACAGAGATAATAAGATACAGTATCCTCATCAGACCTCTTGGGGTGTTTCCACGAGAATGATAGGCGCAATCATTATGACTCACGGTGACGATAACGGACTTATTCTGCCTCCTAAGGTTGCTCCCATACAGGTGGCGATCATTCCCGTAGCTCAGCATAAAGAGGGCGTTCTCGAGAAGGCTGGCGAGATAAAGGGAATACTTGAAGCAAAATTCCGCGTCAAGCTTGACGATAGCGATAATTCTACGGGCTGGAAGTACAGTCAGTACGAGATGAAGGGCGTTCCCGTTCGTCTTGAAATCGGACCGAGAGATATTGAGAACAACTCCTGCGTGCTTGTAAGCCGTGTGAGCCGTCAGAAGACGGTGGTATCGCTTGATAACATCGCAGAGGAAGTCGAGAAGATGCTCCGAAGCGTTCACGACGAGCTTTACGCAAGAGCAGAGAAGAACCTGGCGGAGAAGATGAGCGTGGCTCACGACTACGACGAGTTCCTCGATATAGCGCAGAATCGTCCCGGCTTTATCAAGGCTATGTGGTGCGGCGACTCCGAGTGCGAGGACAAGCTCAAGGATGTGACGGGCGGAGTCAAGTCGCGTTGCATACCCTTCGTCGAGGAGCATATCTCGGATAAGTGCGTATGTTGCGGAAAGCCCGCTAAACATATGGTTGTCTGGGGCAGACAATATTGATAAGTAATAGGTAATAAGTAATAGTGAAATAGGTAGTGGGAAGGAATCTTTTGAGAAAAGCTTCCTTCCCACTGATTCTTTAAAAGAGGTTGCTATGGGTGGAATCGGAGCTTTCATAAAAAACATAATAAAAAAAGTTGATCCGATTCTTTTCGGAGCGACTGCTTTTTTGTCGCTTATGAGTCTGTTGACTATCTTCGGCGCTATGGAGAATTTCGGGCGGAGCAAGCTCGTTATGCAGGCGGCGATGACGGTGCTTGGAACCGTTCTGATGGTAATTATCGCAAACCTTGACTATAAGTTTTTTATTGACCGCTTCTGCATAATAATGCTCGTTGCGTCGGCTGTGCTTCTTTTGCTTACACTTATTCTCGGTATCAGCGGAGAGAATATGGACACGGCTAACCGAAGCTGGCTGAGGCTCTGGCCCGGCGGCCCTATGATACAGCCCTCTGAATTTGTAAAAATAACCTTCGTTTGCACCTTTGCAAAGCATATAGAGACTGTTAAAGAGAGAATTAACAAACCTCTCACGCTCCTCGGCGTACTTGCGCACGCAGGTTTGATAGTCGGGCTTATTCTTGCTTCGGGAGACCTCGGAGTATCTCTCGTATATATCGGTATTATCGCGGTAATGCTGTTTTGCTCGGGACTATCTCTGTGGTATTTTCTTGGATTTATCGGCATTGCGGTGCTTGCCGCCCCCTTCCTGTGGGATTTTCTCGCGCCCTATCAGCAGAATCGAATAATATACGGCTTTAATCCCGAGCTTGACCCATTTGGTTACGGTATGCAGCCGCTTATGAGCGTTGATGCCATATCGCAGGGCGGATTTTTTGGAAAGGTGTTCCGTGAGGGCTTTTTCTGCGGTGGAGTTTACGAGGATCTCGCGGCATCTCATACCGACTTTATCTTTGCCACCGTCTGTGAAAAATTCGGCTTTCTCGGCGGAGCGCTGGTATTGACCGCTATTGCTGTTATTGTCGTCAGAATAATATTTATCGCGCTCAGCTGCTCGGATACCGCGGGCAGACTTGTCTGCTGCGGAATTTCCGCGATATTTATTCTGCAAACACTTGAGAACATCGGAATGTGTATGGCACTTATACCCGTTGTGGGTATCACGCTTCCTTTTATGAGCGCGGGCGGCTCGTCAATGCTTGCTCTTTATATAATCGTAGGACTCGTGCATAGCATACGGGCTAAGGAAAAGAGATTCTATTTTAAAGGAATATAAAATCGGCGGTCGTAAGACCGCCAACTTTTTTGTCTTGTCAAGTAATAATATCGCCATCCGTTCAATATAATTCAATAGAAATATATAACGGAGGGGAATTCTCAATGTTTATTTACTCATTACGCGCAAGCACGCTGAAATTTTTTGCGGTGGTATGCGTGGCGCTCGTGTCGCTCATAACGCTTATCGCCTTTGTTCCCACATACGGAGAAGCGGATACCGACAAAACCGTCTCGAAGGACGCCGAAATCAATTACGACAAGGTAAAAACCAATGAGGACAGAATAGAGTTTCTCTCTCAGTTCGGATGGGAGGTTAAGCCCGACGCGATAACAGCGGGTGAGGTCACTATACCGTCCGAGTTTGATAAGGTGTTTACGGGATATAACGAGATACAGAAGCGTCAGGGACTCGACCTTTCCAAATACAAGAAAAAGAAGGTTATGAGATATACATACGAGGTCACGAACTACAACGGCTATGAGGGAACTGTTTACGCGAATATCATAGTATACCGCAATAAGGTCATAGCGGGGGATATCTGCTCGGCAGATGTGACGGGATTTATACACGGATTTGAAAAATAAGAGAATTATTTTGGGGCAGCTCACTTTTTAGTGAGCTGCCCCTCTTGTAAAAAAAACAGATATGTGATACAATTAGTATATATTGTTTAAATCGAGGATAATTTATGAAGCTTACCGAATATAGAATAAATAATAAAAAATTTCCCGGGAAATATGTCTTTGCGCTCGTATCCGACCTTCACGGCAATGAGCCGAGCGAGGTAATAAAAATGCTTGAGAACATGAAGCCCGATTTTATCCTCGCCCCAGGGGATATTTTCGAGCCGCTAGACGGAACTAAGAATGATATAAACGAGGCAGGCTTTGAGCTGCTTTCCGCTTGCTCACGTATAGCTCCCACATTTTTCTCTGCGGGAAATCACGAGGTCGGCGGAATACGCTCGTGGAGCCCTAAGTGGCGCGGAATGGTCAAGAAAAAAAGCTATGACGCAGAGAGTATGAAAAAGCTCGCCGATACGGGCGTATGCTTCCTTGACGACGAATTTACCCTGAGCCACGGAATAGCCTTTGCGGGACTCTGCTCGGGGCTTATCAACGAGGGCGGGGTGCCGAAGCTCGATTTTCTCTCCGACTTCTGCTCTTGCGACGCTCCGAAAATACTGCTTTGCCACCATCCCGAGTATTATAAAAAATATCTTAGGGATATGGACATAGACCTTATTGTGAGCGGACACGCCCACGGCGGTCAGTGGCGTTTCTTCGGCAGAGGCGTTTTCGCGCCAGGGCAGGGTATTTTCCCTAAATACACATCGGGCGTTCACGATAATAAGCTTGTAATCAGCCGAGGACTCAAAAAGGGCGGTACTATACCGAGAATATTTAACGCACCCGAGGTAGTTAAAATAATAATTTCACCCGATTAAAAGATTTTTCGCAAAAATGTCCGATTTTTAAAAAAAATACGACTTATATGTACAGGGAAACCTTATAAATTTACAGGAGAGTCTTTATGAAAGAAAAAATTGAGACAGTTGAAAAAGAGCATTTGTCGGATGAGGACATTGTCGAGCTGTACTGGCAAAGGCAGGAAAGGGCGATCAAGGAGACCGACTCAAAATACGGAAATTATCTACATACTATCGCCTACAATATCGTTCACGATAATCTTGACTGCGAGGAGTGCCTGAACGACACCTATATGGGAACATGGGAGAGAATTCCTCCCGCAAGACCGAGTGTGTTCAAGGTCTTTTTGGCAAAAATTATGCGCAACATTGCGCTTGACCGATTCAGAAAGAACAGCGCGTCAAAACGCATACCCTCCGAGCTTGTGACCTCACTTGAGGAGCTTGACGAATGTATTCCCTCGGAGAGTTCTCCCGAAAGTGAATACTTTATCAAGGAGCTTGGAAGGCTTCTTAACAACTTTATTCGCTCTCTGAGCGCAAGAGAAGAATTTGTTTTTGTGTGCAGGTATTACTATTCCGATAAGATTTCGGACATAGCAAGGCTTCTTGATATGAGCGAGAAGACAGTATCACGCGACCTTGCGACAATAAGAAGGAACTTGCGCGAGCTTCTTGAAAAGGAGGGCTATAAATATGAGTGATAAGAAAAAAAGGGACGATATAAAAATCGATATTATTTCAGAGATAGACGACGACATAATAGAGAAGAACACCAAGAGACGCTTCGAGCTTTTTGGGAAGCTGGCGGAGAGAAGAAAAAAGAAAAAGAAAATCGCCATCGCCTGGCTCTCCGCCGCGGCAAGTCTTATGCTTATATTCGGAATACTTATGGCTGTAATTCTGCCTGTGCTCACAAAGCAGGTTCCCGTATATCAGGGAATGACGGTATCGGGCGAGTTCCCGACGGCACAGAGCGCAAACGCGAAAAGTATTCTTCCCGACTTCGCGCCCGTAAATCTGTCTCTCACAGAGCCTACATACATAAATCCGTATAACCTCTCAACAGGTAACGGAAATGGCAACGCAAACGGACACGACAAGAACGGCAAGATTGATATACCCGAGGAGACGGTAGTCGAGCAGGTCAAGGATAGCC
>JAGAKG010000072.1 GCA_017625755.1 Clostridia bacterium
CACAACAGGAACTTGGGAGCTTAGTAACAACAGCAACGAGGGCGTTGTTACTAATACCAAAGAACACACAAAGGTTTCCACTCTCGCAGGCTTTACCGCTGCGGCTACCGTAGAGGCTTCGGGCAACACCAGCACGACCAATGCGGCCGGAACTATTTTTACCGCTACGGGCGGGGCTGCTCAGGGATTTGTTCAGTTTACGGCACTCAAGGAGACAGACAACACCAGAAGCCTTCGATTCATTCTTGCTCTTGACGAGGTATCTGTCGCTAAGATTGCGGATATGAATCTGAGGATTTCGGTTCAGCAGGTTGAGACCGATACTGTCAACAGCGACGGTAGCGACATTGTTAACAGTAATGTTTCAGTGAATTTCGACACATTCGGATCGCTTTACAGAAAGCTTATCGCGGCAGACCTTGATATTAAGGGCGGAGACGGCGTAGTTCTTTACGGACTTATCATTACGGGTGTCCCCGAGACGGAGTGGAATAAGCTCGTGCTTGAGCTTAGCGCAACCGACTCGAACGGAGCGGAGATAGAGACTCTCTCGTTTACGGGTTCGTATGAAAGAGCAACGATGAAGATAGTTGAAGGCGGAGAGAGCAATTATAAGATAGTCTATCCCGCGTCTGCGGATGTGTGGGCGCTCAATACGGCAAATTACATCTCCGATAGAATATTCAAGGCTACGGGAGTCAGACTCGGAGTTGTAAGCGATGCAACCGCGGCTTCGGAATATGAGATATTGATAGGAAATACCAACCGCGGAACGAGCGGATTTGATACATCGTCGTGGAGTAGCTATCCGCTATATGTCGGAATTAACGGCAACAATGTTTTGCTTAATGCGGATACCACGATAGAAATGTATGAAAATCTGAGCTTTGCGGTGGACAGATGGATGCAAGAGGCATTTGCGGGCGAGCTTGGAATGAGTAAAAAGACCTGCAGACGAATGATGATGGCGGTAAACTCTGTTGACGACAATGTTATTACGCTTATGGTGCAGAATGTTTGCACATGGGGAGATGCCCCCAACACTCCCGAAGAGCGTTTCGCGAGAGTTTACGAGGAGTTTATGTATTACGATCCCGATATAATCGGAGTTTCCGAGCAGTCAGATCAGTGGTTGACATATCTGAAGAAGCAGCTGGTTACAAACGGAGAATACGGCAGAATCGGAGATTTGAAGCTCGCCTCTGACGGAAGCGGAAACGGTAACAATATATATTACAAGACCAGTAAGTTCTCTGTGGTAAGCAAGGGTACCTTCTGGTACAGTAAAACACCAAACACGGCAGGCACCAAGCTTTCAGGCGCTGAGCTTTACAATGTTGCGACCTGGGCTATCTTTAAGGTAAAGAGTACGGGAAAGCAGATTATGGTGGTTAATACGCATCTTCACGCATATACCGATTTCGGTACGATAAGAGACCAGCAGATAGCTATACTCAATGATTTTCTTGCGGACTATATAGACAAATATCCCGTTTACATTCTTGGAGATATGAATGTTGAGGAGAAGCATACGCAATACGCTACTTTGCTTGAAACCTATTACGACGCAAGAGACATAGCTAAGGAAAATCTCAGCGGAGAACAGGATACCTATAATGCTTACGGCTCGTATACTGCGGACGGAGACTACATCTTTACAGGTAAGGGCGACAATCAGGAGATTCTCTGGTTTAAGGTAATAAACGAAAAGAAGTTTGGAAACTATTCAATATCCGATGATGAATGGGTATCCGACCATTACGGAGTGTTTGTTCAGACACGGATATCTTGATAGGAGGATTCCTTATTCGTCGTATTGAATAAAGCAGACAAAAATATTTATAGCAGTCGGTAAGCATATATGTCATAAATATTTGGCATAGGTGCTTACCGACGGACGCTTTTGCTCCCGATAGAGGGAAGCGACAGTAAAATTGATATTAGGGAGAAATGAAATGACGGTCAGAGAAAATTTCGAGACATACATACTTGAGGAAAAGGAGTGTACCATAAAGCTCCAGAGAAAATACGAGACACTTATGTGTCTCGGTAACGGATATATCGGTATGAGAAGCGCGTACTGCGAGGAATACCCCGACCAGAGCAGACTGACGCTTATCGCGGGACTTTACGACCGCCAGCCAAACGAGGAGGAGGAGCTTTTTGCGCTTCCCGATGCAACTAAGCTTTCAATATCGGTGAACGGAAAGGCGATAGCTCCGCTTCACAGCGGTTCGAGTAATTATTCGAGAAGTCTTAATTTGAAGAACGGACTTATGAGCTATTCCTATGATTGCGCATACGAGGAGATCGGCTTTGATGTATCTGTGTCTCACCGCCGTTTCGTATCTATGGAACAGCTTCACCTTGTCGCGTTTGAAACCGTTATTATATCCAGAACCGACGCGGAGATATCGGTAAAAGCTTCGGTTGATGCCAAGGAGACCTTTGGCGGCACCCAGCATATCTTCGAGGAGGAAAGAGAAGTCCTTGAGGATGATGTTATGTGGTATGGCGGAAGAGCTGCCTGCAACGGAACCAAGTTCAGAGTAGCGAACAGAATGAGAGTGTTCGTGAACGGCGAGGAGGCTGCGGGTATCCAGCAGTACGGCACAGGCAGAAGATATGTCGGAAGTAAGGCAAGCCTGACCGTTAAAAAGGGTGACGAGATAAAGATAGTCCGTTACGCGCTCTATTACACCGAAAACGATACCGAATGGCGCGGTAAGAGCCCTGAGCTTATGAGAGAAGCTATACAAAGAGAGATGAAATATCTCTGCACGAAATCCTTTGACGAGCTTCTCGGTGAGTCTGCCAAAGCTTGGGATAAGCGATGGTCGAGATGTGATGTCGTTATTGACGGAGACGATCCGCGTGATACGCTGAAAACCAGACTCGGATTATACCATTCAATAATTATGTGCCCCGCGCACGACGACAGAGTGAGCATTGCCGCTAAGGGGCTTACGGGAGCGGGATACGCGGGTCATGTTTTCTGGGACTGCGAGCTTTTCAACCTTCCGTTTTTCATATACACCGACCCCGATGCCGCGAGAAAGCTTTGTACCTACCGTTATCATACCCTCGGCGGCGCTCGCCGCAAGGCACGCAAGTACGGCTTCCGAGGCGCTATGTATCCTTGGGAATCGACAGTATCAGGTGACGAGCAATCGGTGGAAAAAGGAAATTATACTAAATATAATGTGCGCCGTGACTTTATTTGCGGAAGCAACGAGCATCATGTCGTTTGCGATGTCGCGTACGGAGTGTATAACTACGCAAAGACGGCAAACGATACCGAGTTTATGGAAAAATACGCGCTTGAAATTCTCTTTGAGACAGCTGATTTCTGGCAGTCAAGACTTGATTATAATGCCGAGCTTGACAGATATGAGATACTCGATGTGATAGGTCCTGACGAGTATAAGGAGCATGTTGATAACAACGCGTTTACTAACTATATGGCGGCTTGGAATATGAGAACCGCGCTCGAGGAGGCGGCAAGACTTGAAGCTGAGGCGCCCGAGCTGTTCGCAAAATTCGACAGAGAAATAGGACTTTCGGAGATAGTCCGAAATATCAGGGCAAAGCTTCCGAAGCTCTATCTTCCCGCGCCGAACGAGGACGGGCTCGTTCCTCAGGACGACACATACCTCACACTTCCGCAGATAGATGTGGCAACATACAAAAACAGCGGAATAAACAGATACATATACCGATTCTACACGCTTGACGAGATAAGTAAGCTTATGGTATCGAAGCAGGCAGATGTAATTCAGCTTATAACGCTTATGCCCGAGCTCTTCTCTGAAGACATAATAAGGAAGAATTTTATATTCTATGAGGACAAGTGCATACACGATTCCTCGCTTTCGCTCTCAGCTTACGCAATGATATCGGCAAAGGTGATGGACGCGGATATGGCACTGAACTTCTTCCGCGGAGCGCTCAACACCGACTTCGGAGAAACATCAAATAATTGCAACGCGGGAATACACGCGGCAAACTGCGGCGGAATCTGGCAATGCGTAGTGTTCGGCTTTGCGGGAATGAGTGCCGAAGGAGATACTCTTAAATTCTCGCCTTCTTTGCCTACGGTTTGGAAGAAGCTCTCGTTCAGACTTTTCTGGAGAGGAGCGGAGCTTGAGATTTCTATTGACCGCGAGACGGTAACTGCCGTATCTCACAACGGAGTTGAGGCAACAGTATCTGTCGGCGGCAGGGATATGACCGTTGGCGGAGAGAGCGTGAGCGAGCGATACGCGAAATAATCAGTTTGACAAAAGAAGACAAAAAGCGTTATTTGTACCATTATTTTGGCGGTGATAATTACTTGACCATACTTGTTGTAAGGGGTATAATTAAGTGTGGTAGAGCTTTTGTCAAAAATCATGCTGTTTGATTAAGTTTGACTTAGGATATTTGCACAAATATTGAGGGAGGAGTTGATAAAAATGCTCAAAAAAAGGGTGTTGGCGTGTGTACTTGCACTTTTGTGCGTGTTTGGTATGGCGTCTTGTAATACCGACGGAACGGGCGATGAGGAAACCGAGCAGACGGCAACCTCGCAAACGACGCAGACTACGAGCGGGGAAGACGAATCGCTTTTGAAGATAGTTGACGGAGAAAAGAGCAACTATAAGGTAGTTTATTCGGCAACTGCTGATTGGTGGGCGTATACTACCGCGGAATACATATCCGAAAGAATAACCCAGGCAACGGGTGTTACACCAAGAGTGGCAAGTGATGCGTCTGAGCCTTCCGATTATGAAATAATAGTCGGAAGCACAAACCGTAACGATAGCCTTGGCTTTGACTCCGAGACTCACGACTGGACGCTTTATCCTATACATATCGGGGTGTATGGTACGAAAATTCTTATTACCGCCGATAAGAGTATAGATGTGTATAAAGACCTGAGCTTTGCGATGGATAAATGGCTTGCGTCGGCAAAGCACGGCGAGCTTGGAATAAGTGAGCTGATGTGTCGGAATATGATGAATGCGGTAGGCTCTGTTGACGATAATGTTATCACGCTTCTTATGCAGAATCTCTGCGTGTGGGGAGATGCTCCCAACACACCCGCGGAGCGTCTTGAAAGAGTTTGCAAGGAATTCACATATTACGATGCTGACATAATCGGAGTTTCCGAGCAGGATGTCAACGACTGGTTGCCCTATCTTCCGAGCGCCCTCGCTCCTCACGGATATGCGAGACTCGGAGGCAAGAAGCTTTACGGCGGATTGGACGGAGACTGGAACAACATATATTACAAGGCGGAAAAATTCGATGTAATAGAATGGGATACCTTCTGGTACAGCGAAACACCTGATGTTCCGGGCACGAAGCTTCCGGGAGCAAAGGATAAACAGGTAGCTACCTGGGCAATCTTCGAGGTGAAGGAGACGGGAACCAGATTTATGGTTATGAACACTCATCTTCACGCCTATGCCGACTACGGCGATATAAGAACTCAGCAGATAGAGATCTTCACGAATTTCCTCAAGCCCTATATGAGTCAGTACCCCGTATATATTATGGGAGATATGAACATTGAGGAGAAGCACACGCAATATGCTACCGTGCTTGAAACCTTCAATGATTCCAGAGATACTGCCAAGAAAAATCTGAGCGGTGAGCAGGATACATACAATGCTTACGGTGATAAGGAGGCTGACGGAGATTATATCTTCACAGGCAAGGGTGACAAGCAGGAGATACTTTGGTTTAAGGTAATAAATGAAAAGAGGTTTGGAGACTATTCGTTCGGTGAGAATGAGTGGGTGTCCGACCATTACGGAGTATGTGTACGAACACGGGTATCCTGAGAGCTGTGTTTGTTGACATATAAAAACAATAACGGAGGTGCTTGAAAAAGATGAACAAAAGAGTCTTGAAGCTTATATGCCTTGTGTTGGCGCTTTGCCTGACGCTGATACCTCTGTCCTCCTGTAAGAAATCAGATGGAGACGGCGATGGTGAAGAAACAACGGTAAGCACAAGCGGAACAGGCGGAGACGGAAAAAGCGATTATCCTTTTGAGGGCGTTGACCTTGGCGGAAAAACGATGACAGTTCTTTGCCAGGACTCAGACCCTGGAAACTCGGAAAAGATACTCACATATTGTGACTTTTTCGCTAAAGAGCTTAACAACGACCCTATCAATGACGGTATATATTACCGAAATCAAGAGATAGAGAATGCGCTCAAGTGTAAGCTCGAGATCATGACCGCGAAGCGCGCCGAGGTCGGTACGATGCTCAGAGACCAGATCATATCGGGCAATACCGAGATAGACCTTGCGTATCTGTCGGGAGTTGATGTAAACACGGTGCTTCACTATCAGTATCTTGCTGACCTGATGGAGATCGATACACTCAATCTTCGCAACGAGTGGTGGAACCAATCCTCAAACAGAGATCTTAGAGTTGGCGGCTGCCAATATCTGGCGACGGGCGATTTTTCGTCCAAGGGATTGCTTTCGCTCAGCTGCATTTTCTTCAATACAAGCGTAATGGAAACCTTGAAGTACCCTGCGGATACCTTCTATGATATGGTAAGAAATGACCAGTGGACCATAGATAAGCTCAAGGAATTCGCGAATGTAGCCAAAGACGATAAGGGCAATGACGGAACGATATCCATAGATGACCGCGCGGGCTTTGTAAGCGAATACGGAGCAACCGCTTATTACATAGTCGCGGCGGGACAGCGCGCGTATAAGAATACGGGAACTACCTTTGAGGTGGGCATTTACGGTAACGATATAGCGGGAGAGATGGTCAACAAGTTTATCACCCTGCTGTGCGATACCTCGATTTCAATGAACACGGTAGACCCCGCGCTCGACGGAGATTATACCAAGATATACCAGCAGTTCAAGAAGGGCAATATAGCATTCTTCTCGCACACGCTGTATGACATTCTTGATTTCCGTTCTATGGATATGGAGTTTGGAATACTTCCTCTCCCGATGTATAGCACGAGTCAGGGCGATTATTACACTATATCGAACCGTCACTTCTCCTGCTATATGGCGATTCCCGCTATATGCAGCGATATCTCTGAGGCAGGCATTTTGGGTGAGGCTATGGCGTATTACGGACGCACGCATGTCAGAGGCGTCGTTTACGATAAGTTCTTCACCAACGCTCAGCTTGTAAGAGACGAGGATTCGATAGAAATGTTCGACCTTATAGTCGAGAGTCAGGTTCAGGATTTTGGCTTTGTGGCAACCACGACCATATACGATATAGCCCGTACTATGGCGGCGGAAGAAAATCCCACGGGATTTCTTGGAAGCGTAAGTTCCCAGAAGACAAAAATAGACGCTGACCTTGAAAAGGTCATTGAAGGACTAATATAAAAGTAATCAAGAGGTTCGAAAGACTTTTTGAAATAAAATTATTAATTTAAAAGGAGACAAAAGAAATGAAAAAAATTCTCTCATTTGCAGTAGCTCTTGTTATGCTATTGACGATGTCGATACCGACATTCGCAATATATGACGGAGCGTCTGCCTCGGTAGGAAGCGTTGACAGTGGCTACACCCCCACGGGTACCCCCATAAGCAGTGTCAATGACTTCATTAATAATATGCCGGCGGGCGGAACCTATTATCTTACAAAGGACCTTGATTTCAGCGGAACGACCTATACGACTTCTATCTGGGACAAGACGGGAGACCTTACCCTTGACGGATGCGGATACTCTCTTACGGGTATCACGATAAACGGCAGCGGAGATGTAGGCGTATTTTATGACCTTAGAGTTGGTACTATTAAGAACTTGAATGTCGAAGCTGAAATTACAA
>JAGAKG010000073.1 GCA_017625755.1 Clostridia bacterium
CCGCTTCGGCGGTAGCCTTTTCGTTAGTCTTGCCCCCGCCGACACATTTATGTGTCATTCTGAGCGGAGCAAACAATCCTGAGAATTGTTTGCGCAGTCGAACCACGCCTTAGCGTGGTAACGCCATAGGCGTTAGAATCTCGAGCGGGGAGTGGCGTCAGGGTTGAATATGCGAATAAATTACGCCAAACCCGGTAGGGGTCGGCGCCTCGACGACCCGCAAACGAAAAGATTGAAAACGACAAAACGGGATGTCGAGGGCGCCATCCCCTACCGAGAAATATTTGGAATTTTCACCCCGCCGTTGGAAATACCTCAAAGGCTGTTTGGGTGAAACTTCTTGACATAAAATCCGATATGTATTATAATAAAAGGAGCATTTATGAAAACAGATATGGAGATAGATATGCCTGAACTTTTATCCCCTGCGGGAAATTTTGAAAAGCTGAGGGCGGCTCTGCTTTACGGAGCAGACGCGGTATACCTTGCGGGAAACTGCTTCGGTATGCGCTCCGCCGCCGACAATTTCACAGACGACGAGCTTTTCGCCGCCGCCGAATATGTTCACGAAAGAGGAAAAAAGCTTTACCTCACGGTGAACACTATGCCCCACGGGCACGAATATCCGATGCTAAGAAGCTACCTGAAAAAAATATCCTCTGCGGGAATGGACGCATTTATCGTCGCCGACCTCGGCGTGCTTGCCGAGATAAAGAGCATAATTCCCGACGCCGAGATCCATATATCGACGCAGGCGAGTATAGTCAGCCCCGAGGCGGCAAAGGCTTACGCGGCGCTCGGAGCGAAAAGGCTTGTGCTTGCAAGGGAGCTGAGTCTTTCGGAGATAAGGGCGATAAAGGACGCCCTGCCTGACGGCGTCGAGCTTGAAGCCTTTATTCACGGCTCGATGTGCGTGTCATATAGCGGAAGATGTCTGCTCTCGAACAATCTCACAGGCAGGGACGCAAATCGCGGCGCCTGCACTCAGCCCTGCCGTTGGAATTACAGAATAGTCGAGGAAAAACGCCCCGACGAGCCGTATCCGATAGAGGAAAACGAGCTTGGCACCTTTATTATGTCCTCGAAGGATATGTGTACCGTCGGCATCGTCCCCGAGCTTATCGCGGCGGGAATTGATTCCTTCAAAATTGAGGGAAGAATGAAGAGCGCATACTACACCGCGGTGGTCACAAACGCCTACCGTATGGCGATAGACGCGTATCTTGCTGACCCCGAGGGTTATGTTTTTGATGAACGGCTTATCACCGAGCTTGAAAGCGTGTCGCACAGAGAATATTCAACTGGCTACTATCTCGATACGCCGATAGAGAACGCGCAGACTGCGTCGGGCACGGGATATATCCGCGAAAAGGCATATTTTGCTACGGCTGTGGAATATAATTCCGATGAATTGCCCGCGGGAATTGAGATAGAGAACGAGCGCGGCAGACTTTACAAATTCATTCAGAGAAACAAGGTCAGCGTGGGAGACAGAGCCGAACTCATCTCTCCGCGCCGTATAGGACGCGCTTTTGAAGTAAAAGAAATATACAACGAAGCGGGCGAGGCTGTCGAGTCGGCTCCGCACCCCGCAATGCTCTTTTATGTTAGAATCCCGTTTGAGGTCAAGGCGGGCGATATAATGCGCTCGGGCAAGGAAGATTGAGGTGTTGAATGATTATTGAAATTTTAAAGGCGGTGCTTTTTGGCATCGTTGAGGGAATAACGGAATGGCTTCCTGTAAGCTCTACGGGGCATCTTATCCTGCTTGACGAGTTTTTGAGCCTTGATGTGGCGGGTGGACTCGGAGCGGCTTTTGCCGAGGAATATATGAGTATGTTTGAGGTGGTAATTCAGCTCGGCGCGATACTCGCCGTAGTCGTGATGTTCTTCCGCAAGCTCAATCCATTTGCTCCGTCAAAAACGGCGGCGGAAAAGAAAAGCACATGGACGCTTTGGTTCAAGGTGGTTGTGGCAAGTATCCCCGCGGCACTAATAGGTGTCGTTGGCGATAAGATACTTGAAAAGATTACGGGCAAGGATATCGACGGTTGGATATACAACTGGGTGACTGTTGCCGTGGCGCTTATTCTTTACGGCGTGCTGTTCATAATTATTGAAAAATGGCAGGCGAATAAGAGCGCGAGGGTAGAGAGCGTCGATGATATTTCCTACTCGCAGGCACTCATAATCGGTTGCTTTCAGACGCTTTCTATCGTACCCGGTACATCGCGCTCGGGCTCGACGATACTCGGCTCGAGAATTATTGGAATATCGCGCCCCGCGGCGGCGGAATTTTCATTCTTTATGGGAATCCCCGCAATGGTCGGAGCGAGCCTGCTGAAGGGCTACGGCTTTTTTGACTATGTTATCGAGAATGATATCACCGTTCCCGCGCTCGCTTGGGCAGTCCTTGCGGTGGCAAGTGCCGTGGCGTTTGGCGTTTCGATGCTCGTTATAAAATTCCTTATGGATTTTGTGAAGCGTCACACATTCTCGGCGTTCGGTGTTTACAGAATTGCGCTCGGTGCCGCCGTGCTTGGATATTTTCTTATCTTTGCGTGAGGTAGAGAATGGAAAAGCTTAAAATACCTTACACGATAATCGTTGAGGGGAAATATGACCGTTTGAAGCTGCTGAATATCTGCGAGGCGCGGATAATCGCGACCGACGGCTTCGGCATTTTCAAGAAGAATGAAAAGCTTGCGCTCATACGCAAGCTTGCCGAGAAAATGCCTATAATCCTTCTGACCGACAGCGACGGGGCGGGGAAGGTCATTCGCTCACATATTGCGTCGGCGATTCCCGCGAATAGAATAATTCAGCTATATACGCCGCAGATAAAGGGCAAGGAGCGGCGCAAGACCGAGGCGTCAGCCGAGGGATTTCTCGGTGTCGAGGGGATTGAAAACAAGCTTTTGTATGATCTTCTCTCTCCCTACGAGGACGAGAGCGCCTACCTTGCGGCGCAGGAGAACCCGATAAGCAAGGCGGATTTTTATGAGGACGGGCTTATGGGCAAAGAGGACAGCACGCGCCGCCGCGACGCTCTGGCGAAAAGGCTGGGGCTGCCCTGCGGTATGACATCAAACGCGCTTCTCTCTGCGATAAAGCTTATTTGCTCCTATGAAGAATACAAAGAATTGGTAAAAGGAATATGATTTGCGCGAGGTGTACTTCCGAGGAAGTACACCTCGCGTTTCTTTTTGGATTGGAAGTCGTTGTGTTCTGCCTTGCCGTTGGGGGGAGATAGGCGAATAAATTACACCAAACCCAGTAGGGGTCGGCGCCCACGACGACCCGAGAACGAAAAGTTTAAAAATAACAAAGCGGGATGTCGAGGCGGTAGATTATAAATAACGCAAAGCTTTCCCGCGAGATTCCAATTCCTTGCGGAATTGCTCCGCTTTGGCGGAGTTCGACTACGAAAACATCATACCGTGATATTTTCTTCGCTCAACGAGTTTGTTTTCAAACTCGTCACGGAGCGTAGCGGAGTAGGATGACGCGCGGGGGTGGAGCATGGACGAAGCTGAAAATAGACTTCATACAATCAAAGCAATCATGTATGCAACAATGAAGAAATAATATGAGAAAAAAAATAGTAGTAGCATTAGGTGGTAATGCATTAGGAAATACCCC
>JAGAKG010000074.1 GCA_017625755.1 Clostridia bacterium
CGTAAACTTTTTTAAAAAAGTTTCCGCCTTCCCCCACACCCCCTACCACCTTCAAAAAACTTAAAACTAAGGTATTTCTTATTTTCGTCTTGCTTTCTATACAAAAATACCCTTTGCTTTAAAATTTCTTGAAAATGGGTGGGAGCGCGAGGGAGGGAGAAAACTTCTTGTAAGAAGTTTTCTCCCTCCCTCGCATATAACGATTAATCATATAAATATAACTCCGTCTGTAAGCCGGGTTCTGTCTTAAACGGCCATCTATCTTTGCCGAATGTTGCCATTCGGCTCCGAGGGGAGAACCCTCGCGCCACCTGCGGACATGCGTCGGGCAGACTATCCGACCACGGTGTTGCTTCCGATAGGGTTTACAGCAAACCTATGTTACCATAGGAGTGGGTGAGCTCTTACCTCGCCTTTCCATCCTTACCCTTGCGGGCGGTTTATTTCTGTTGCACTTTCCCGGGAGTCGCCTCCGGCTGATGTTATCAGCTATCGCGCCCTATGAAGCCCGGACTTTCCTCACGGTAATACCTTTCGGCGACATACCGCGCGGCCGTTCGGCGGAGTTACCGTAAGATTATAACACAAAAGCCTCGCTTTGTCAAGCGAGGCTTTTGGGGTTTCTATTGTCATTTTCAAAAAGCTTTTCTTTAACAAGCATTCCCCTCAAGAGGAAGCCTAAAAAAGGTTATTCAAGCTCTGTTTTTTTGATACTCGGTATTCTCGAAACGATAACTGCGGCAACCGCGGTTATAATAATTTCGGGGAGCATATAGAGTCCGTTATAGAATATCGAGTAGATAAGCGCGAGAATTCCGCCACTGAATTTATCCAGAATCCAGGAGCCGATCGAGTAAAATCCCTCCTGCGAGAAGAACCACTCCGCCCAAGCGCCGTAGAAGATAGAGCCCGACAGGATATGCGCGAGATATCTAAGGGAGAGAGCTAAGACACTTCCGAGGCAGAGCGCCGCGGTCTTGTTTTTAAAGCGATTTCTGAATATACCGCCGATACCAAGCACACCGTACGCTATGATGTAATCAATGATAAGGATAGACACGGCAGCAACTATGCCCATATAATCGTCGCTCGAGGGCATAAAAAGCGCCATAATCACAGATGAGCTTGTTCCGAGCGAAAGGTCCATAAGTATCTGCAGCACCGAATAGGTGAAGGACACGAAAAAGCCCCACTTTATTCCGTACATATAGGATACTATCACTATCGGGAGCATACTCGCGATAGTAAATCCTCCGCCAAAAGGCAGGTTGAGAAAGGGTATGAGAGCGCAGACGATAGCGAGGACCGCCGAGAGCGCAATCATTACGGCTGATGTTGTCAGCCTTTGGGTTTTGAATGTTCGGTTCATAAATCCGACCTCCTGAAAAATAAATATGACCGCACGGAAATCCCCGTGCGGTCAAAATAATTTCGAAAGTCGAAATATACCATCTCCCTACGCCGGCATTATCCGTATCAGGTTAAAGGGTTCGGAAAATTCCGTCTCAGCCTCTCGGTATCATAAGAAATAACCTTTTCTCTCTTACTTCTTACCTCAAATAGGCACCCCTGATTTCTATGCGGTTCTGCTGTATTTTACCACAGAATATATCTTTTGTCAATAGCTTAATAATAAAAATTTGCTCCGACGCTCTTTATATCGACTTCCTCGATAAGCGTCTCGTCTATTTCTATCTTATCTATATACGGCTTGAGGGTCTGCGCGAGAAGCTCCTCTCTGAGCTTTGATATAAAGACATATTGCCCCGTCTTGGTGCTGACGAAGAAATCCGAATTATCCTTATCTGCATATCCGCCCTCGTCAAGCTCGTATTTCATAACGACATGAATTCCGTAATCCGAGTTTACAGTCCTTATCTCGCCCTCCTTCATTTCAAAGAGCGCCTTGACGACCTCGGGAGAGTCATAATCCGACTCGGCAGTGAGATAATATCCCCCGGGATACTCCGACATTCCCTCGTCCTCGCTGTACTTATCAACCAAGCTGTCAAACAGAGTATAATTCCCCTCAACGCATTGCTCCGCAATGAGCTGCGCGCGGTCGATAGCCGCTCTCAGCTCCTCTGTGGTGTAATCCCGCGTGAGCTGATATCCGTTGCTTCCGAGCTTGGGATTTCTCTTGCCGTTCTTCTTATCGTAGGCTATCTTTCCCTCCTCGTCGACATAGACCGTATCTCCGTTTGCGTCCTTGACTATATTATCATTTCCGTCCTTCTTGGGAGTTGCGGTGGTATCGTAGGATATCTTCTTGGGATTTGTGATACTGTACCATATATCGTTTCCGTCGGCGTCGGTATCATAAACGAGCGCGTAGGTATAGATAAATACCTGCTTGAATCTCGCGTAATTGTTCTGATAATATTCCTCAAGAAGCACGGGAGATATCTTAGAGCCGTCAGAGCCGTACAGGTAATCGTTAAGATAGGCTATCTTCGCCTCGATGATATACGCCTCTCTGAGCATCTTGTAGTTGACTCCGAAATCCGAGAGTATAGAGTTAAATGTATTTTTCGAGCCGTCGGCATCGTTCTCTATAAGCTCGTCTATCTGCTCGTCAATCTCCTCAATGTATGATTCGGGAAGCTCAAGCCCCTCCTGCTCAAAGAGGTGGAGCGCCGCAAGATATGTCTTTGTATTCTCCAGCACCTGAGAGGTGAAATGGTCGTTATAGGTTGCGCCGTCTGCCGACATTACCGTATCCCAGAAGGAATCGTCGAGTGCTTCCTCGCCGTAGGACGAGCATATAGTTCCCTTCATTCTCGAGAGAAAGAGCTGGAACATATTGACCGACATCTCTGTATCCTCTATTTTCATAAAGGTCTTACCCTTTGAGGAACAAGCCGAAAATGCGGTAAATGCAATCGCGAGAACGAGCATCAGCGCCAGAACCCTTATAAAAGCCTTTTTCATTTATATATAAATCCTTTCATTTTACGATGATTACACACCATTATATAATATTCCGCGTGTTTTGTCTATACAAATCACAGAAAATTCCCTTTTTCTTCACATTTGTACGCGCAAAAATCACTCCTGCTGATTTGCCTCTGCCTCAAGCTGGGCGTATCTCGTGAACAGCCCGTAAAGCACCTCGGGAAGATTTTCCTTGCTCTGCTTACGGAAATTCACGCTCGGATTTTCGGTCATAATAACGCGCAGTCTGCCACGATACTCAAATGCAAGGTCAGACCACACGACGACATCGAACTTCGCGGGGTATATCTTTACCTCACTTCCGTCCTCGACCACAGAGGTTATCCTGCACTTTATCGCCGCCGCTCTCACAAGAGCCACCGTCAGCAGATTTTGCACGGGAGTCGGGATATCTCCAAAGCGGTCTATCATTTCGTCGATTATATCGTCCCTGTCCTCGGGCGTCTCTATCGCGGCTATCTTTTTGTAAAGCTCCATTCTCTGAGAGGAGTACTCCACATATTTTTCGGGTATATACGCGTCGCATTTGAGCGATATCGTAGTATCTGTCTTTTCTTTTATCTTTTCTCCCTTTTCCTCAAGCACCGCCTCGTTGAGAAGCTTGATATAAAGGTCGTATCCGACCGCGTCAAGATGACCGTGCTGCTCTGCTCCGAGAATATTTCCAGCGCCTCTTATCTCCATATCGCGCATGGCAATTTTGAAGCCCGCTCCGAATTCGGCGTACTCCCTTATCGCTTCAAGACGCTTGGTGGCAATATCTGTCACCGCCTTGTCCTTCGGGAAGGTGAAGTATGCGTATGCCCTACGGGATGAGCGTCCGACTCGACCTCTTATCTGGTGGAGCTGGGAGAGTCCGAGTCTATGCGCGTTCTCGACTATAAGCGTGTTAGCGTTCGGAATATCCACTCCCGTTTCGATAATAGTCGTCGAAACGAGAATATCTATCTGTCCGCTAAGCATCTCCGCCCATATATCCTCAAGTCTTTCCTTGTCCATCTTTCCGTGGGCAACAGTTATCCTCGCGTCGGGAAGCTCACGCGCAAGTCTTGCGGCACAGCTATCTATGCTCTCGACAAAGTTATGCAGATAGAAGACCTGCCCTCCCCGTCTCAGCTCTCTCTTGATAGCCTCCATTACTATAAGCTCGTCGTGCTCAAGCACATAGGTCTGCACGGGAAGTCTGTCCCCGGGCGCTTCGTCAAGCACCGACACATCTCTTATTCCGCCCATCGCCATATTGAGCGTTCTTGGAATAGGCGTTGCGCTGAGCGTGAGGACATCAACATTCCCCGCTATCTGCTTCAGCTTTTCCTTCTGCGCCACGCCAAAGCGCTGCTCCTCGTCGACTATAAGCAGTCCGAGGTCCTTGAACTCTATATCCTTACCTATGAGTCTGTGCGTACCGATGATTATATCTATCTCGCCGCGCTTCAGCTTACGAAGCGTCTGCGCTTGCTGCTTCGGCGTGCGGAAGCGGGATATCATATCGACATTAACCGAAAAGCCTCTCGTTCTGCTAGTTACGGTCTGATAGTGCTGGAGCGCGAGTATCGTCGTGGGAACGAGTATCGCGACCTGCTTTCCGCCAAGCACCGCCTTGTATGCGGCGCGGAGCGCAACCTCGGTCTTTCCAAATCCGACATCTCCGCAGAGGAGTCTGTCCATCGGCACCGTCGACATCATATCCTTTTTGATATCCTCGATAGCCTCGAGCTGTCCCGCCGTTTCGTCATACTCGAACGCCGCCTCAAAATCTCTCTGAAGGTCGTCGTCCTCGGGGAAAGCAAAGCCGGGGCGTCTCATTCTCTCGGCGTAAAGCTGGATAAGCTCCTTCGCCATCTCCTTGACAGCCGCCTTTGCTCTCGACTTTGCGCGCGTCCACTCTCCGCCGCCGAATTTTGAGAGCTTGACAAGCCCATCGTCGGAGTGCGCGCCGATATACTTGGATATCATATCAAGCTTATCGGTAGGCAAAAACAGTCTGTCGCTTCCCGCGTACTTGATATTTATATAGTCTCGGCTCACGCCGTCGACCGTCAGGTTTTCTATACCCATATACTGACCTATTCCGTGTACCTCGTGAACGACGAAGTCCCCGACATTCAGGTCGTTATATGACATTATGCGCTCCGCTGCGCTCTTTTTCTTTCTCGAGGTCTTAAGTCGTCCCGAGGAAGAATATCCACCGTCACGGCTGTCGGGATTAGTAGACAGCACTACGATTTTCGGAACGCTCAGCTCATATCCTCTTATCGCCTGACGCCACTTGACGAGGATAGTGTTCTTTGGAAGATTGTCTATCGTAAAATCCCCCGACTCGACCTCTATCATCGCGGAAAATCCCTTATCGTTAAGGTATCCGCAGAGGTTTTTCGCCGATGCCTCGTTCTCGGCGGTAACTATTATGCGGTAGCCGAGCTTTCGGTAGTTTTCAAGGTCCTCGCAGAGCATATCGTAGTTATCGCTATAAGATACCATATGCTTAGTTCGGAAGGTGAACATCGCCGCAAGCTTCTTGCCCGACATTCCCTGACCGAACGAGTCGAAATGGACGGTCGGAAGTCTGTCCAAAAAGAGATTGAAGGCAGAATCGGGCTTCGAGTAATCGGTATATTTCGGCGCTATCGTTCCGTTCTCCAGCAGCTCCTCTATGCTCTGCTCAAGGTGCCATTCCGACGCCTTGACCCTATCAAAGCACGCCGCCGTATTACGCATAAGAACGCAGGTCGCCCCCGTCATATAATCAATAAGCGAGGTGCGCTCGGGGTAAACGAGCGTGATATATTTGTCGGCAAAATTGATATCGAGCCCGCCGTCGATAGCCGCTATCTCCGATACCATCTCGGCGTAGCCTCTTTCGTCGTGACACTTGTCAAACTGCGACTCTATCGCCGCTCTGAGCTTCTTTTTATGCTCCGCGTCAAGCAATATCTCCCTCGCGGGACTCAGCTCGGCGGCGTCAAGCGCGACAGTCATTCTCTGCGTCTCGGCATCGAATATCTCCATTCTGTCTATCTCGTCGCCGAACAGCTCTATTCGGAGCGGATATGAGCCACGCGTGACCTTTCCGTTTATGTCTGTAAAACGAGCCACGGGCGGGTAGATGTCGACAATTCCGCCTCTTACAGCAAACTGTCCCGCCGCGTCGACCATCTCGCATCTGACATATCCCGCCGCCAAAAGCTTTTCGGCAAATTCGTTTATGTCTATTCTGCTCTTACCGTATTCAACCTTTATCATTGCCGAGATAAATTTCTCGGGCGGTATGGTATATCCGAGCAACGCGTCGGGCGTGGTGACCACGGCGTCTATCTCTCCGCAGAGTATCCCCGACAACACCTTTAGCCTCTCATGCTCATACTCATGGGAGGCAACTATATTATAAAAATTGAGGTCTCTCGCGACGAAAAATTCGGCTCTCACTCCGAAGCGGTGAAGCAGGTGGGTAAATCTTCTGCACTCCTTTTCCTCGGAGCAGATTATCTGCACGGGGTGCCTTCCGCAGGATACCTTGGCTATGTCCTCCGCGAGGGCTACGATAGCCGCGTCAGCCGCTCCCTCGCAAAGTCCCGCCACCAGCGTGGGCAGAGGATTTCGCGCCGCGCGCTGCTCCGCGATAGTCCGCAGCAGATGCTTGTATTCTCCGTCCGACCTTATACAATCGGTCAATATATTCATTTTACTTTGCAAGAGAGACCCTTTTAAGGAAAGTCTAAAAGGCCGACGCCTTTTGCCAAGTTTGATTACATCAAACATTGGTTCTCTCTTAACCCTCTCCAAACATTTTTTAACTAATCATTTGCTGTTGCATATCTGCATAGCTCCGTCAACATCTCCCGCGAGTACCCTCTCAAGCCCGTCGCTCACTCGCCCGAAGCACTCAAAAAGCGCCTTCTTTTCAGTTTCGTTAAACTCAGAAAGCACCCAATCAGCCATATCGTAATCGGGGTGCGGCTTTTGTCCTACTCCTATGCGTATTCTGGGAAATGCGTCGCTCCCGAGATGCTCGCAGATGCTTCTCATACCCTTCTGTCCGCCGTCGCTTCCCTTGCGTCTGACGCGAAGTCTCGCGACATCAAGGTTTACATCATCGGAAATCACAACTATGTTCTCCAAAGGTATCTTATAGAAGGACGCCGCCTCCTTGACAGCCTCGCCCGAATTGTTCATAAAGGTCTGCGGCTTCATAAGAAGGACCGTCTTTCCGCCGATGACCGCCTCGCCGCAGAGCGCCTTGAATTTTACTCTGTCGACTCTTGCGGAATACTTCTGCGAAATATAATCAAGCGCGAGAAAGCCCGCGTTATGTCTTGTAAGGTAATACTTATCCCCGGGGTTTCCGAGTCCCACGACTATATGCGTTATCGGCTCTCGCTTGGCGCTCTCCCCCGACGATATCTTTTTAAAAAGCTCAAATATATCTGCCATTTTTCTTTTCCTCTTGGTTTAAGTTTATACGACAATAAGGCGGATTTTGCCAAGGCAACTCCGCGCAATTCGTTATGTAAACTGTATCTCAGTTTATAATTATATTACACGCAAGTCAAAAAATCAACAAATCCTAGCGATTTTAACGCGCGTTAACAGAAAGTTTACAATTTGATATGTAAAAAATGGGTTTGAGGTGTGGTGTTTTTTATTTATGTATGGTATAATATTTGGTGCTATTGAGGTGTTTGGTTCTTTTTGTGCCTTAAAATGCTGAAAATAGCGTTTTTTCGTTTCGTCAAAAATTTATATTTTATTTTGGAGGTATTTACCAATGGCAAAGAAGTATTGCTATCTCTTTACCGAAGGCAACGCAGATATGCGTGAGCTGCTTGGCGGTAAAGGCGCAAACCTGGCTGAAATGACCAAGATTGGTCTCCCTGTTCCTCAGGGCTTCACAATTTCTACCGAAGCTTGTACTCAGTACTATGAGGACGGAAGACAGATCAATCCCGAAATTCAGGCAGAAATCAATGAGTATATCGTAAAGATGGAGGAAGTTACCGGCAAGAAGTTCGGCGACCTCGAGAATCCCCTTCTCGTTTCGGTTCGTTCGGGCGCTCGCGCATCCATGCCCGGTATGATGGATACCATTCTTAACCTCGGTCTTAACGAAGAGGTTGTTGAGGTTATGGCTAAGAAGTCGGGCAACGCTCGTTGGGCTTACGACTGTTACAGAAGATTTATCCAGATGTACTCCGATGTCGTTATGGAAGTCGGAAAGAAGTACTTCGAGGAGCTTATCGACGAGATGAAGGCTGCAAAGGGTGTTAAGCTCGATGTTGAGCTGACCGCCGAGGACCTCAAGGAGCTGGCTAACCAGTTCAAGGCTGAATACAAGGCAAAGATCGGTCAGGACTTCCCCTCCGATCCTAAGGAGCAGCTCATGGGAGCTGTTAAGGCAGTATTCCGCAGCTGGGATAACCCCAGAGCGAATGTATACCGCCGCGACAACGATATTCCCTACTCTTGGGGTACCGCTGTAAATGTTCAGGCAATGGCATTTGGTAACATGGGTGAGGATTGCGGAACAGGTGTTGCGTTCACTCGTGACCCCGCTACCGGTGAGAAGAAGCTCATGGGTGAGTTCCTTACCAACGCTCAGGGTGAGGATGTTGTTGCAGGTGTTCGTACGCCTATGCCTATCGCTGAAATGGCAAACAAGTTCCCCGCTGCTTTCGAGCAGTTCAAGAATGTTTGCGAGATTCTCGAGAACCACTATCACGATATGCAGGATATGGAGTTCACCATTGAGAATGAGAAGCTCTATATGCTCCAGACCAGAAACGGTAAGAGAACCGCTCAGGCTGCTCTCCAGATCGCTGTTGACCTCGTAAAAGAGGGACACAAGACCGAGCAGGAAGCTGTTCTTATGATAGACCCCAGAAACCTCGACACACTTCTCCATCCCCAGTTCGACGCTAAGGCGCTCAAGGCTGCTACTCCTATGGGCAGAGGTCTTGGAGCATCTCCCGGCGCTGCTTGCGGACAGGTCGTATTCTCCGCAGAGGATGCAGAGACTTGGAACAACGCAGGTAAGAAGGTAGTCCTCGTAAGACTTGAGACATCCCCCGAGGATATCACAGGTATGAAGGCTGCTCAGGGTATCCTCACAGTTCGTGGCGGTATGACATCTCACGCAGCAGTTGTTGCTCGTGGTATGGGTAAGTGCTGCGTTTCCGGATGCGGCGACATCGCAATGGACGAGGAAAACAAGAAGTTTACGCTTAACGGCAAAACATATGTTGAAGGCGACTACATCTCTATCGACGGTTCGACAGGTGCTATCTACGACGGCATCATTCCCACCGTTGACGCAGAGATATCGGGCAACTTCGGTGTAATCATGGGCTGGGCTGACAAGTACAGAACACTCCAGGTAAGAACTAACGCAGATACTCCCGCAGACGCTAAGAAGGCTCGCGAGCTCGGCGCTGAGGGTATCGGTCTTTGCCGTACAGAGCATATGTTCTTCGAGGCAGACAGAATTGCGGCATTCCGTGAGATGATCTGCTCCGACACCGCTGAGGAAAGAGAAGTTGCTCTCGCAAAGATTCTTCCTTATCAGCAGTCCGACTTCGAGAAGCTCTACGAGGCTCTCGAGGGCAACCCTGTTTGTATCAGATTCCTTGATCCCCCTCTCCATGAGTTCGTTCCCACGACCGAGGAGGATATAGCTCTCCTCGCTAAGGCACAGGGCAAGAGCGTTGAGGCTATCAAGGCTATCATCTCCTCTCTCCACGAGTTCAACCCCATGATGGGACACCGTGGATGCCGTCTCGCAGTAACATACCCCGAGATTGCAAAGATGCAGACAAGCGCAGTTATCCGCGCTGCTATCAACACTCAGAAGAAGCACCCCGATTGGAAGGTTGTTCCTGAGATAATGATTCCTCTTGTTGGTGATGTTAAGGAGCTCAAGTATGTTAAGAGCGTAGTTGTTGCTACCGCTGACGCAGAGATCGCTGCCGCAGGCGCTGACCTCAAGTACGAGGTTGGTACGATGATCGAGATTCCCAGAGCTTGTCTCACGGCTGACGACATCGCTGCTAACGCAGACTTCTTCTGCTTCGGTACAAACGACCTCACACAGATGACATACGGCTTCTCCCGTGACGACGCAGGCAAGTTCCTCGGTGCTTACTACGACGCTAAGATCTTCGAGAACGATCCTTTCGCTAAGCTCGACCAGACAGGTGTTGGTAAGCTCATGAACATGGCTGTAACTCTCGGTAGACCTGTTAACCCCAAGCTCCATGTAGGTATCTGCGGCGAGCATGGCGGTGACCCCACATCTGTTGAGTTCTGCCACAACATTGGTCTCGACTATGTATCCTGCTCACCCTTCCGTGTTCCGATAGCTCGCCTTGCTGCTGCACAGGCTGCTCTCAGAAAGTAATAGCAGAAACAAAAACTTTGGCGGTTGCTTCGGCAACCGCCTTTTTTGCTTTTCAAAGAAAAACCGCTTTCATTATCCTTTTAAAGATAACAAAAGCGATTTTTTATTTAGTGTATTTGGGTCTGAGCCCCTTTATTTAACGATATAAATATCGTCTATAATTATTTCCGCCGTGGTGTTCTCGTCGACCTTTGCGTTACTCGTATATATCGTAAAGCCTGTGAGATACTTATATCCCGTGGTTCCGATATACTCATACCACATATTCGCGGTATCGCTCGTATCTGTGCTTCTGTTGAAGGAATAGGAGCTGAAAGGAATATAGACATATCCGCAGAAGCCCGAGGGCAGACGCATTCTGTAATTATCATTTGCGTGAGTGGTCGTTATCCACTCGCCGTTCTCGTAATAATAAGCGTTACCAACAAGGCTTCGCGCCTCAATTCTCTCACTCGAGGTAGCCGTCTTGTCGAACTTGAGCGGGATAGCCACGGTACAGTATGTTCTGTATCCGTCGGAATAGGTTCCCGTCATTCCGGTGGTATCAACATAGAACAAGAGTCCCGAATATCCCGTAACATCAATTCCCTGACTAAGAACCGCAGTTCCTATCTCGGGGGGAACGGGGGTAGTGTTTGTTGCCGAGCTTGTGGAATTGTTTGTATTAGCAAACATATGAATAGCAGATCCCGAAGCCGCGCCGTCAGATGTAAGCTCAAACTCACCCTTTGTGGCGTGCTTATTGATTTTATGAATATTGCTATCAAAGTCTGTCACAAGAGCCGAGCCCGATATTTCTCCCAAACCATCAATCTTATCGCCATTGGGGAGAGTCGTCGGTGCCGCTGCAGGAAGCCCCGTGCTGACAGACTCGCTGGTTATGACGCCGTTATATCCCGTATTGACAGTTCCAACTGCGGGAAGGTCGTTCTTAGTGCCGTCGTATACACAGTCAATATATGTGGGAGTTCCCGAATTGTAGCCGGTAAACGCGCCTATGTGCATTACATTTCCGCCGTCCGCTATGAGCGTTCCGTGAGTCACGCTTACACTCGCATAGCATCCGATAACCTTGCCGCCGTGAATATTTCCGCCAAAGCCCGCAGATGAGTTGCTCGTCGCGTTAATAGCCGAATCGGTAACCCTACAATTAACTATCGCACCGCTCTTGAGGTCTCCGATAAATCCGCCGACATCACGGTGAGATGTGACCGTCGTACCGTTTACCGTACAGTTGCTTATATGCGTTTCCACACCCGCGTAATCCTGAACAAATCCAACAAATCCGCCTCGTCCGCCGTTAGTGGTATTACTCGTGGTGGTGATATTCGAGCCGCTTACCGAGCAATCCGCGACCTTGACTCCGTCGCCGTAAGCAAAGAGCGCACCGATATAGTTAGATGTAGTCGCAAATGAGCAGTCACTGAGCTTAACATCATAAAATTCGGCAAACCTTACATATCCGAACAGACCCGCATAGCCGCTTCCGCTATAATTTATATTGCTGAGGGTATATCCGCCGCCAACAAATCTTCCCTCAAAGGGATTTGCCTGTGTTCCCGCAACGACAAACGAGGAATTCGCGAAATTGATATTTGCGGCAAGTGAAACGACCTTTCCCGAATAGCTGTCTCCCGCGTTTACCGTCCTCGCAAACTCATTCCACTCAGCGGGAGTGCTTATCACGGTGCAGTCAACCACCTCGAGAAGCATAGTCACCGCTTCCCCGTCAAAGGTTGTTCCGACAACGGTGTGAGTTCCTACCGAATAATTGCCCGTAGAATTCCATACTACCGCTTTTTCAATTGGATTGCCCTGCTCTCCAAGAAGTGTAACCGTCTCGGGAAGCCTTACATCTGTCTTGAGACACTTGATATATGGATTAAGTACGGTAGAGGGAGTGTCATCACCCTCAAAGAAGGTGAGAAGGTCGACATTCAGCATATAATCGTCACTTCCCTCAAAGAAAAGAATGAGATTATGCTTTCCCGAAAGGCTCTTGAGCAAAGGGCTAGAATAATATTCAAAATCTTCGCCCTCTCCGTCAAAGCTGATATTTGCTATAAGATTATCGCTTATTGCCACATCAAGATAAATCTTAACGCTACAAGCGCTGTTGGGCTTTGCGAGAAGATATACAGAGCTTTCTCTGCCCGTAAAGCTAATATTCGATATACAAACCGAATCGCCGTCCGATACCGCATCAAGCACTCTGCCCGAAACTATCGAGTCGTATCCCGAGCCGTCTTTAAGCATTATTCCCGACTGCTTCGAGAAATCAGACGCGCGTATTATATCGTTAGCCGCTCTCTCATTTTCCGTGCTTCTGATATACTGCGCGAGGTCAAGTGCGTGGTCTGTCATAAAGCAACTGTATCCAAGCGCTATGCCCTCAGTCCAATCGACAGCGTCATCGGTGCCGTAGACCGAAAGCACCATCATTCTCATACCCTTGGAGCGCGCGTACTCGCTGAGTGCAGCAAGCTCCTCCTTAGTCTGGTGCTGTATAAATCCGCCGAACTCTATCATATCGGTAAAGCCCTCGAAAGAATCTATCTTATTGACAATACCCTGATATGTATAGCCATCCATATACGACGAGAAAAGCGGAAGCTCCTTGCCTGCCGCCTCGAGCGCGTCAAACTTAGGCTTGATTACATCAATAGCAGCGCTTGACTTATACTGTGTGCTCTTTACGCAATCATATTTTTCAAGAAGCGCGTAAACCTCGTTGAAATAATCTATATCGGTAGATGTGAAATTGTTTGGGTCCTTATCAAGATTTATCATTATCTTGCCCGAGCAAAGCGCAAGCGCTTCCTCGAATGACGGCGGATAATAAGCAGTCAGAGCGGCATTGGTTCCGCCGCTTCCCTCTTTCAGGTATAGAGCCTGTATCTCGGCGAGCGTCAGCTCCGAAACCTTTCCCTTGCCGTTCGTAGTGCGGTCAACTGTTTCGTCGTGCATAAGTACATACTTTCCGTCCTTCGTTCGGCGAACATCAAGTTCAATGATGTCAACCCCCGCGTCGATACAGGACTGTATTGCCGCCAAAGAATTTTCAGGATAATTCTGAAGGTCCGCGCGGTGTCCCATACTCATTACGCGTCCGTTCTCGTCAAAGTATACCTCAAGAATATCTTCTACCGTACGCTCGTCGGTATAAACATAAGCCTCTCCCACAAACCCGTCAAGATAAGCGCGCTCGCCGAGCTTATCCGAGAACACAGAGAGTGCAATCCTGAGCGCATTTGTGCTTCCCGCTCCTATTGCCACTCCGCCATTGTCGAGCGGCAAGATACGGTAATCATTAATAGCCAACGAATATCCGTATTTTTCAAGAAATTCGTCCGCTCCGCAGATATAAATGTAATCAGACGAGGGTATGTCTGCGCCCTCAGACAGGCTGACTCCGCTTGAAAGGGGTGCAATATCCGAGTAAAACCCGTTAATACAAAGCTTCATAGACTCCGACATATTCTCGGAATACACAAGCGAATATCCGTCAATTCCAAGGTTGCTTGAATATACCGCAGTATAGGTCGCGTTCTTCCTTCCAACGGTGATTTCATAGGAACGACTGCGCGAGAGCATCTCACCCGCATCGTTTTCCCAATGCGAGAAAGGCACTCCGTCCGCATTAAACTCATACGCCGTAAGAGTCAGTACCTCATTTGCGAGATACAGTCCGTGCGCGCAACCGTCGGACAGCTCTCCGCCGATAACCTTTACGCGGTAGAAATCAGCGGTTGCAAGTCTATCGGTCTTGTATTTAAAATATGTCTGCGCCGAGGAACCATATACAAGCATATCCTCAAGCATAGCCTTCAGCGCCTTATCGGAATCCGATGAGGATTCCGAGACAATATCAAACATTTCGTACGCGTACTGCAATATGCTATACTTGTTGACCTTGCTATAATAATCAACTCCGCCCGCCCGAGTGTAGGCTACGGCGTATACATCGTCGGTCATCTGCTTCGCGGCAAGTCCGTCATAGTCAAATACTATGTAATTTTTGCCGTCTATCGTCTGGCTTCCGACGGTCGTCAGGGTTTCATCCTGCGTACCGACGGTATACTCGCTCTGCGGCTCGTTCCAGATAAGAAGGTTGATATCCTCAACATTTGAAGCCACCGCATATTTTATGCAGACAGTGCTTTGAAAAGACAGCGCGCAATAATCTATGCTCATCTCGGGCTTCTCCGACTCTGCCCCGACCGCTACAATAACAGCCGCAAGCATTACCGCAACCAATACAAGCGCCGTAAATAATACTATCCGTTTTTTCATAAGCCCTCCTATCAGTTCTGAGGGAGCCAAGGACTTTGATTTTCGTCCTCGTCTGTTGAGGATGACAAAATATCCTCAAAGGTCATACCGATAATCTCCATCGTGGGTTTTTCGTAATCAGCTTTTCTTTTCAAAACGCTCTTTCCTCCGTAAAATGTCTTTTTGTGAAAGCAATTATATCAATTCTTGATATTTTTAACTATAATAATTGTACCGCAAAATTAGTGATATGTCAAGAAAAACATGTCAACGAAGCACAAAAAATCCGTCATTTTTCCCAAGCTCAAAAAAATCCAAAAAATATGAAAAAAATACTTGATTTTTAAATACGCTTGTGGTATAATATATAGGCTTGATGTGCGGAAAGCCGTCGAGATTAATATTTTTGGAGAAGTCGCCTAGTTGGTCGAGGGCGCACGATTGGAAATCGTGTAACCTGTAACAGGGTTCGAGAGTTCGAATCTCTCCTTCTCCGCCAAACAAAGGGACACCACCTTATGTGGTGTCCCTTTGTTTGATAGAAAAGTATATGATGATGGGCTCCGCAAATTGCCGAAAGGCAATTATGCTAGAGCGTGCGACGAAGCGGACAAAAGGTTCAGATAAATTTTGAGCACGCTTGAGTTCGTAAATCTCTCCTTATTAATTCTCTCATAAAATGATGTCAAAATGATGTCAAAAAAGCATACCCTTACCCACAAAAGTATTGTATTTTATTTCAAGCTATGATATAATTATAAAAAAAACAGGAGCTATTCTATGACAGCTAAAGAAATATACGAGTTACTCCTCTCCGAGGCGGCGGAACGGTGGGAAACCACCTGCGACGGACTTATCGCGGGGGACGAAAATAAAGCCGTCGAAAAAATCGGTGTCTGCTTCAAGCTCACCGCCGAGCTTATCGCAAAAGCCACAGACCTCGGTCTTGATATGATAATCACGCACGAGGGTGTATTCAGTCAGACCGACAACAGAAGCGAGACTACCGATGAAATCGACCTCAAAAAATGGGAGCTGCTCGACAAGAGCGGACTTACCGTCTACCGCTTCCACGACCACGCGCACAATACAGAGCCCGATTACATTCACGCGGGATTTATCCGCGATGTCGGTCTCGATTTCAAGCATAAATACGAAAAAGAATGTCTCGGTATCTGTCGATACGACCTTGCTTCCCCGCTCACGGTAAGCGAGATAGCTACGCTTATCAAGGAGAGGCTTGGGGTTGAGTTTGTGAGGATAGTGGGAGACCGCGACATCGTGGTAAATACCGTTATGCTCGGTCTTGGCGGAGTCAGCGTGCGCCGCTTTAGGTATCTGCGTGAGCACGGCGGAGATCTCTTTATCACGGGCGAAGCGCCCGAGGTGCGCGACTGTGAATATATCAGGGATATGTGCTTCTTCGGCGAGAAAAAAGCCGTCATTCTCCTCGGGCATTACAGCGCCGAATTTGCGGGAATGAACCTTATCGCCGAGCGTCTTGACAAAATTCTGCCCTCTGTCTATCTCGACAGCGGTGAGGTGTATAAGGGAATATAAAAAATCAGCTGCTGAGTCATTAAGATGCGTAAGTCGTGATTTTGCCTTCGTCGACATACAAAGGTACGCCAGAGGGCAAAAGCGCGGCTAAAAAACGCACATAAAAATTGAAAGCCGTAAGGATTTCTACCTAAAAACCGCTTTATCCATCATATTTTCGACGGACAAAGCGGTCTTTTCTTTGTGTATTTATACATTTATTCGTGTGTTTTTGTTCTGCGCTGAATGACTCAGCCTCTTTTTCATTCAGCGTTTCTATATATCGCAGCGTAAGTCTCGGGCATAAAGTCGGGAATATAGTAGACGCCCTTGCAGATATAAGCGTAATCATATTTATCGTCGTTATCTTCTTCCCAAATAATCACACACGGAGCGGTCGTATCTATATTCGTTTTAAGTATAGCCTTCTGCTCGTCACTCAAGCTGTAATATTCCTCATAAAATGTATTCATAATCTTCAACCGAGTGTCACTCTGAAGATAAATTTCCCGATAATCATATGTCTTTGTGTCAGCAACATAAAAAACCGTATGTGTATTTTTATTTATCGACGGCAGGCTCATATTCTCACTCGAAAGCTCAAGGTCTTTGGATATATACTCTGAATACATCCGACTTGCCCCCTCGAAATTTACCAACCAACAGTATATCTCCCTTCCCGATTTAAGCCGTATGAGCGTATACACGCCCCTATATCGGTTTATCGTTTCCTCATTTTTTACATCCTCGCAGGAAGCTTTGTAGGCCTGTGCCACACACGCCTTTGAAAGGTCGGAATCAACTGTAAATATCTTATAATTCTCAGGATAAACATAATAAGTATTATTGTTTATAAGCTCGACCGATTCTATATCATCAGCTTCTATCTCGCAATCAAGAATTTGATTACGAGCAACTAACAAACCTGCGCAATATATAAGCACTATCAGGAAAATAACCCACAGATTTTTTGCCGACGCAAACATTTTTTTAATATTCTTCCTTGTTATAAGCTCATAAAGAAAATACACGGCAAAAGCACACGCTAAGATCGTTATAGAGTCTTCCAACATATAACCTCTGCCCCAAAGCAGAAATTCAAGAACCACTTCCGTCGCAAGCAAAAACAGCGGTGTGGATATAGCATATCTATATATATTGTGGAGCATCGGAGAGGGCGCGTTGTTCCCTGCCATCTCACTTTTTCTCCTTGTGTAAAGAATAGCTCCCACCCAAATCGTAGCTACGGATATGATAAATGTGTATATTATCAATGGAATTATTCCGTCGGTATCATATAGCATAATGACCCTGAACGGCAGAAAAAACTCAAAGCCAAGATAATGCAAAAAGCTATGTTCAAAATCATATATCGGAACAAGCATTTTCATTGCCGACATTGCTATCGTTCCGCAAACTCTGAGAAAAAGGAACAGTATAGCAAAAAGCGCCATTGAGGATATCTCTGTTCCTGTCAGTATTCTGGCAACAGACATTACCGCCATAATAAACAGAGTTGCCACCGCAAAGGCTACGCCGACCAAAAGAACCGTTGAGAGATAAAAGTCAAATCCCCACATAAACGATTCGATAAGCAGAGATACTATGAGAATTCCCCAAACCCAAGTAAGCGCCGACGCCATAAAGCTGAAATATACGCATTTTCGCGGAAGCGGAATAGAGTGATAAAAATCAGACTTTTTTCTCGATGTCAGATATCCAAAAACTCTGTTCACAAGCACGATTGCCGCAACCATCAGTACGACAAGAGGAGAGATAAAATCCTCCGCCTCAATACCGTCGGCTCTATAACCGTATGTAAGCGGAACTAAAAACGCCATTCCAAATGAGATTACGGCAAAGGCTGTTCCTATTACCTTCAGGCGTTTTATGCCCTCTATATAAAGCTTTAAATCAAAAAATTTATTCTTCATATCGCACCTCCTCAAAGAAGTTCACCAAAGGCATATCCGAGAGCTTCCATTTCATAAATGAAAACCTCCTCAAGGCTAAGCGGAAGAATATCAAGCAGAAGCGGATTCAGCTCGCTAAAGCGACGCTTCAGCTCCTCCGCCTCTCCCCTGACAATAACGGTCGCCACCGAGCCGTGCTTCTTAAAGGAAAGAACCTCTGTGAAATCAAATTTATCCTCTCCAAAATCCTCGGGAAAGGCAATCTGAATTTTAAGCAACATTGTTTTCAGATTTTGAATATCACTCTCAAAAACTATTCCGCCGCGGTGCAGAAGTGCGAGATTGTCGCATGTGTCCTCAAGCTCACGAAGCGAGTGCGAGGTGAGTATCACCGTGGTACCGCGCTCGATAACATCGTTATAAATGACCCGCTTCAAAAGATTTCTCACAACGGGGTCAAGTCCGTCAAAGGTCTCGTCGAGAAAAAGATATTTCGGCATAGTCGAGAGCGCGAGGATAGTCGACGCCTGTCGTCTCATTCCCTTTGAAAATGTGTTTATGCCCGCCTTCGTATTGAGCGAGAGCATCTCGGAAAACTCGCCGAAGCGCTCGAAGCTGAAATCCTTATATATAGCGCTGTATAGCTTCGCCATTGATTTCATAGTTGCCTGTGGCAGAAAATAAAGCTCGTCGGCAACGAAGCATATCTTCTGCTTAACCTCGGGATTTTCATATACGGGCTTGCCGTCAAACAGCACCTCTCCGCCCGTTGGACGGTAAATACCGCTCAAAATTCGTAACAGAGTGGACTTCCCCGCTCCGTTACTGCCCACAAGACCGTAAATACAAGCGTCGGGAATTGAGCAGGAAAGCTCGTTCAGCGCTGTAAAATTATCAAACTTCATAGAAACATTTTCAACCTTGATCATCAGCCTTCTCCTCACTTTTATCAGATAATATGTTCTCTTTTGAAGCGTATGCGGCGCGTATCTCGTCAACGACCACCTTTTCCTCAACCCCCGCTTCAAGCAGCTCAAGCGCAAGCTCTCTCACCCTGCCAAGCAGCCTCTGCTTTTGATTTCTTATTACATCAAGCGCATTTTCCGCAACGAAAGCGCCTCGCGCGGGAAGCGTCACTATAACTCCCCTTCTGTCAAGCTCAGCGTATGCCTTCTGTATGGTATTCGGATTGATGCCCAATGTGAGCGACATTTCCCTTACAGACGGAAGCTTATCTCCTGCGCATAGCAGCCCCGCAATTATTTCTCGCTCAACGCCGTCTATCACTTGTTCGTATACAGGAACACGCGACAACCTGTCGATAGATAACATTATCCCCCTCCAACTGTACTATATGTATTAATACAGTTGTATTATATCATATTCAAATATATGTGTCAATATATTTATATATTTTTCTACAATTTATTTTTCAGTGAAAAAGAGAGCAAACACACAAGCTTTTCATCTTGTGTGTTTGCTCTTTTGGGTTTGTATATAGTTCAGGCTTCGGACTTATCAGCCTTGAATTTTTTCGCTATGGCTCCGTACGGCAGAGAAACAATTATTCCAAGCAACATAAGCGCAAGCCAAACGAGTATAAGATTTCCCCAACCTATATTGGCAACCGCATTTGCAAATATGAGATTTGCCGCCGCTGCCGCCATATAGCTCAAAAAGTCGAGAAATCCCGTCACAGATGATACCATTCCCGTATCTCTGAGCCCCGGGCAATATCTGCACCACATTATTGCCGAAACACAGCCCGAACCCATAATTGCTATTATAAGACACACGACATTGACTATCGGCTGCTTGATAAGCCACACCATAAGGAACGCCACTGCCGCAACGCTGAACAAAAGAAGTATCGACTTATCCATACTCTTTAAGCGTTCGTATACAAAGACAGCAAGGAAGGCGGTCAAGGATATTACAAGCGTTATTGCTGAAAATATGGTTGCCGAAATTTCGGGAGAAAAGCCGAGGTACTGTGAAATGTATGTAGGAAGCCAAAAGACAACAGATGTACGCACTACGCCCGTAATAGCGGAGATAAAGCAGAATTTTACTATCTGATGCTTCAGCAACATCTTTACATTTGCTTTTCCGCCTTTAGCCGTGGGCTCGTATTTTCCATAGCTCACAACTCCCTTTCTTTCAAGCGCGAGAAAGCTGATAAATATGACTATTCCCATAAGCAGAAGCATTCCGCCGCCTATTCCGAACACAAAGAGCATCGGAAGCACCGCCGCCATAAGTCCTGCCACAGGGGTCCCCAACAAGGCGCCGAACTCGTATCCGAGGGCGCACCGCGCCGCATAATCTGGCTCTACATTTTCTGCTATGACCTTTGTCATAGGCGCATATATCATTGCAAGAAAAAATCCCGTAATACCGTAAACTATAATAGAGCCGACGCCCGAAGCGGGTATAAACGGATATACTATATTACATATTCCCGCGAGTACGAGTCCGAAGCTCATCATATATCTTGCCTTTATCCTGTCGCCTATAAAGCCGTTTATAAGCTGACCTATGGCGTATACTATAAAGAATACCGACGATGCCCTTCCTATATATTCCTCGGTAAAGCCCGACTCCAGCATCTGAGGAGAGACTGCGCTGAGTATATTTCTTGCCACATAGACCGTAAAATACGATACGCCGCACAGCGCTCCGATAAGTATTGCGTTTTTGACTTTAATATTTGTTTTCTTTGTCATTTTTCCGTTCTTCCATAGGTTGAGCATTGTCGCTCGAATATTTTTGCTTTATTGTCAGACAAAATGCTCTACTTCTTTTTGATTTCTTTATTATAGCATAAACCCCTCTCAATTGCAACATCTCCGCAAACACTTTCTCACAAAAAAACAATCAACTGAAGCATAAAACAAGAGCGGCCTTGCGGTCGCTCTTGTGGCTTTTAATCCTTATGTTTATTGACTTTCGATTATTTACCGAAGTATCTCTCGAGAAGTCCCGCAAATGCTCTGCCGTGGCGAGCCTCGTCGCGGTAGCTTTGAGTAAGCCTTGAGGTTAAAAAGCTTTGCGGTACTTGGCTTTGGGAACTTTTATGGCGTTATTGAAAACGGTGCTAAAAACGGAGATCTCCATAAACCTTCCACTTTCCAAATCCATTTACCATATGCAAACTTTCTGCGAATATCCACTCTCCCACATTCGCAAACGCGGTAGATCGCGGTATAATAGTATTATCACATCGAATTAAGGAGAGCAATATGATCTGCTGGTCGTAAAGATTTTCACTTGTGAAAATTATCTCTACCTTAACGTCGGGATATTCAAAGGTCTGTCCCGTATGAGCCACAATGCATCTGTTGCCCGTAAGCTTCTCGTCCATAAGCTCCTTCATTCTCCGCATCAGGCTTTTCATTCCGTTGCTTATGTTGTCCATCGAGTATTCCAGATAATTCTTGCCGAAATAGGTCTCCTCGCCGGGGAAATTATGAATAATGCTGCCTGTTTGGTTTCCGTATAAAGAGCAACGTAGTTGTAAGCCTTATCACTTGTAACGGCAAAATCAAGAACACCTGCAGTGTTACCGGTAAGGGTCGTCACTTCAATAAAGGAATAC
>JAGAKG010000075.1 GCA_017625755.1 Clostridia bacterium
GCTGATAGGGCGGCTCGTCAGAGTAAGGTCAAGCACGTTGGCAACCTTTACGGCATCGTCACCGAAGAACTCGTAAAAGTCACCCACGCGCACCATTGCGATATGCTGCGGATACGCTTTCTTGGCTTCCTCATAGCGGCTCAAAATGGGGTTCTTTGAAAAGTCGCGCTTGGGTTCTTGGGCGGGCTTCTGCTCAATCTTTTCTTCCTCTTTCTTGATTAAGTGGTCGTTGAGCTTGTTTTCGCGGATACGGCTCATAAAGGTTTCGTAGTCCATTTCAACGGGAAATAGCGTTCCGTCAAAAAGCTCTACGCGCTCGGAGTCGATAGAGGTTATCTCACATTCGTCCTTGCCGATATACACCGTCGTACCGAGGTGAAATTCATACTCTGAGGGCGGTATATCGTCCTCGGAGGGCGCTTTTCTTTCTTCGGTGGGTTCTTGCTTGACCTCGGTTTCAATCGGCTTCAAGGGCGTTTTTCGGCGGTAAGGAGAACCGGGAAAAAGGTTATATCGTCCTGCCCGATAGTCCTTTACGATTGTAAAATGCTTTTTATCTTCTTCAAAATCACGACTTTCGGGGGTAAGGGTTTCATACAAGGCTTGCATACCTTCGATGATCTCGTCCAACCTTTCCACATCCTCAATTTGCTTCGTGATCTGTTCTACCTCTTGCCAATAGTCGCCCAAGCCAAGAGGGGTGTATGGTTTAGGAAATTCTGCGGGTTTATTTGAATAAAAAAGTCGGATTTGAGTAGCGACCGCTTTGCGCTCATAACGGTCAAAATCAGCTTTTTCTTCGTCACTCAGATATTTGCCCGCGCGGATAAGCTCGTCGATGCGTTTCGCCACCTGCGACCATTTGAGCATCACACCCGTATCTCGGTTCTGCAAGCCGCCATACAACACAAGACCTTTGCCGTCGTGTTGATTATCTGTGCGAAGTCCGCCCGTGCCGCCCACACCGTAGCTTTTTGATAAGAACTTGGCTCTTTCGTTTGTGTCCTTGTGCCTTAAAAAATATGAGTAGGTGCTGAGCTTACTGTCACTATATCGGCTGCTTTGCGTGAGAAATCCGTCGATTTTATCTTGGGTTGTAAACTGCTTTGGAGGAAGGATATACGGATCAGCAGGTGGAAACTCTACGGGTTCTCTCAAAAAGGTAGCCGCCATTTCCGCTGTTTTATACCCGTCGTGATACCTGCGAAATCTCGGAGGATATTCCTTGACTCGTTCCTCGTTTTTCAAGATTTGTTCTACCAATGCCGAGAGCTTCTTTTCATCGTGGAGGATAGCACGATAGAAATTGTTTATATCGGGCCAACCGAAACCGCTTATTGTTTTGTACTCATCGGGGATATTTTCAAAGTCGTCGCGGTATAGAAATGCAATATCATCGGCAACTCTGATTTCCCATATCTCGTCAGCCTTTTCAGCTTCGGTCTGAGGGATATACTGACCGCTTTCAAGCAACTCTCGGATACGCTTATCCACCATTTCCCAAGTGAGAAAAGCGGAGCTTATATCCGATACGCGCTCTCCCGTAGAAATACGAACACCGTCATCGTTCCATTTGACCGCATATTTTTTGTCGCCTACGATAATGCCCACGTTGTCCGTTTCATACTCCTTTCGGAGAAAGGCAATATTTTCGGCTTGATTGTTGGCTCTGCGATAGAACCCATAAATGCGTTGCGAGCTTTGACGGGTGCAACCTCCAAGACGGAGAAATTCGTCGATGACCTCTTGCGAGATGCCGAACTGCCTTTTAGGTGTAGGTGCGGGTGTGTCCTCAACTGCGCCGTAGTCCACGTCGAGCAAGGAGAGCTGCTGACCTTCCTTTGGTTCATCAAGATAGTTACGGTCGGTAATCAGAGCGTTGATTAACTTGGTAATCAGCGCCCAATCCATACGTGTTTCCGCTGTTCTTGAAAGGAATTTGCCCTCATATAAAAGCAGACCTTCATCATCGGCTCTGTACCCAAGATGGTCTTGTGTTCCGTCCTTGACGATCTCGGCAAAAAGGAAAGGCGTGTATGCGCTTTTCACAAACGCCGTCTTTTCCTCGTCGGTCGCATCAGAACGCAAAAAAGACACGATTTCATTCTTGCTTTTCTTCAAGAAATCATCGTGTCTTAAAAGCTGTATTAAACTTTGCGGATCGGATATTGGCGGGAGAGAGTCGTCGCTTATGCGTAGATTAGATTGGTCAACACCGTTTCCTCCGCGCTCGCCTTGATGTTGTTCATCATCTGCGCCCAAGTCATCGGGTTCTCGGCTTTCATCTGCTCCGTCACCCCAAGGCTCGTCGCCTGTCGGCTCATAATCTCCGAAATCTGCGCTCTCGCCGTTTCGTCCATCTCGTGCAGGTGCTCCGTCAACCTCGCTTCGGTCAGAAGCGTCGTGTACGTTCCTCGGCGGTGTTTCTTCAAGAACTCCAATCTCATCTGTCCGTACTTGCCGATGGGGAGGTTCTTCTGCTCGGGGAGAGTCAAGGTCGGATACTGCATCCCGTCCTTCGCGGTCGTGTAGTTCAACATTATCGTGTCCTCCTTTTTCTGTTTCGTTTTTTCCGCCCTCATTATAACCGACATCGGCAGTTCTGTCAAAGGTGCGATTTTCTTTATCGAGAGATCTTACGGTACGTTCAATCTCACGCAAGCATATCTCGGAAATATCTGCGGTAGCTGCACC
>JAGAKG010000076.1 GCA_017625755.1 Clostridia bacterium
GCAAATAAAATAAAGCCCCTTTAGGGGCATGCCTGTGAAAGTCGTGCGGTTGGCAGACTTTTCGACGAGCCTATAGGCTCAGCCTATGACATGCCCTAAGGGGGCTTGTGCAAGCCACCGGCACGGCCGGTGGTCTTGACTGTATTATCGCGTATGATGTCGGGAGGATAATATCCTCCCCTACAATAAACACAGGTGGCAATCCTCCTTATGAGAAGTCTCGCAATCCGTTCTTTTTTGTATAACAGATATTACCTCGGTTTGTTCATGTTTTACTCGGAAACACTTATATGGAAAATAAGCTTTCGAGGAAATAAAATGAATACAACAGTAAAACAAATAAAAATAACTCCCGCCGAGGCACTTAAGGCAATTATGCGAGACTCTGCCTTGTTCGCTGTCGGCGGGGGTGGATATTATCTTATGGAGGTTATCTGCCGCGGGTATTCGCATTGGAGTATGGCGATATGCGGCGGCACCTGTCTGCTTGCGATATTTCACACAAACAGAAGAATGAGTGACAAACGGCTTTTTACGAGAGCCGCTGTGGGAGCGGGGATAATCACCGCCGTGGAATTTATATGCGGCTGCATAGTAAATCTCGCGCTCGGTTGGAGAGTGTGGGACTATTCGCATCTTCCTATGAATCTGCTCGGTCAGATATGCTTTCCGTTCTCTCTGCTCTGGTTTGGCTTGTGTATTCCCGTGTGCGCGGTTTTCGGCAAGTTATCTCGCTCGAGAGCGGTTCAGAATTCAAGGTAACGCATTACCTCAAGGCGAAGCTTTCCTGTAAACTCGTTATTGCCCGAGATCAGCAGGGTGTCCTCGTTAGTCAGCGACGAGAGCATTTGCTTTGACGCCGCCTTGGCGGTATTGAAGCATACGACGCTGAAGCGCTTTTCAATATCCGCTAGCTGACGCGCCCTTTCCTCGTCGTTCTGACAGACGGTGTATATCCTCTCAACCTTGTATCCTCTCGTACCGAGCATTGTGAGGTAGTTCTCGATAAGCTGACCGTTGCAGGGCAGACAAAGCGAGATATAGCGTCCTGTGTACTCGGAAAAATCAAAAAGCGACTCACAGACGGGTTCAAGCGCCTCGTCTTTGTATGTACTGTCGGCTATTACCGTGGGATTGACCGATAATACCTCAAACCTTGAGGGGAGTCTGAGTTCTGCCATGCCGAGCTTTTCGTCGGCTGGGGAAATATTGTATCCGTATCGCCTGAGCATCTTCACCGTCTCGATAACGGTTACGGCGTTGGCTGTCTGAAATCTTCCGCAGAGACTGAGCTTGTAGCTTTCGGAATTATATATGAAAGTAGTACCCATAAGCGAGAGCTGCTTAACTGTCAGCGCGGCTCGCACGGGGACGGAGAGACGGCAGTTTATCGCGGCGCAGGTATCCGAGATGACCTTATAGGCGTATGTATCCTGCGGAGCGCTTATTACCTCGCTGACGCCCTTTCGTATATATGATTTTATCTTGTTTATCTGCTTTCGGTCGCCGCTCGGTATCGTGCCGCATATAACGGCGGCAAAGGGCGGCTTCAGAAACAGAGAGGGGTCTGCCTCGTTGTGCGCACTTTCTATTATACAGAGCTTGCACTCGTGTCTGCGGTAAAGCAGCAGCGCGCAGAGCAGAAGTATCTCGCTTCCCGTGGGCTCAGCCGTCTTTGGATATCCGTCTATGAGAGAGCGGGGAATGTCTGAATACTCATCCGCAACCTCTCCGTCCTCTCCAATAGAGGATTTTGCGTTCGCAAGCGTCTTTTTTAGCGTATTATATGCCTCGTGCACCTCGTTTACAAGCTCGGTAAATTCGGGTATAGATACAGGGTGCGTGTTGAGTCTTATATTATCTCTCGGGTCGTCTGAAATAGACATATTCAGCGTGCAAGCATCATATCCCGCTTTCGCAAGAACAGATGAGAGCATAGCCGAGCATATCGTCTTTCCGTTACTGCCCGCCATACGGATATAGTTAAGCCGTCTGTGAGGCTCCCCAAGCAGGGAGCAAAGATAATTGAGCTTTACAGACGAGCCCTCGGTTCTCACGGGGTTAGCTGCATTTTTAATGTATTTTACTGCGTTATGATAGGTCATCGTTACCTCTGCGTTCCGAGCAAAAATGCTCTTGCAGTCTCGTATTCCTCCCGCGCTCTGAGAGCCGCGTCGGAATTTTTCTTTGTGTTCGGCAGCTTTATTGCCCTGAGCATAATATTTTTGGGCGCGTCCTCAACAAGCTCAAGCGCCGCCGTACGGTACCCGTTTGCTTCAAGAAGTTTCAGGCGGAGCGCGTCTGTTGCCGCGTCGCAGAATTTCTGTCGGAGCATTGAATGTTCGGCGATAAACGAGAGCGTGGGGCAGTTGAGTGTGTGATTAAGCTCGTGGTGACAGCAGGGGGTCGAAAGAATGACCTTTGCGTCCCAGCTCATAGCCTTGTTAAGCACGATATCGGTTGCGGTATCGCAGGCGTGGAGCGAAACCACAAGGTCGGGGATATCCTCTGTTACAAAGTCGTTTATATCCCCGCAGACAAAGCTAAGACCGTCAAATCCGAGCTTTTCGGAGACCTCGGAGCAGTATTTTACCACATCGGGCTTGAGGTCGACGCCGACCATCTTTACGCTATATTTCAGCACATTCGCAAAATAATGATATACCGCGAAGGAAAGATAGCTCTTTCCGCAACAGAGGTCGCATATAGTGATCTCTCCCGAGGGAAGATGGCTTTCGATATCCCGTATCATTTCAACAAATCTGTTTATCTGGCGGAATTTCAATTGTTTCTTGTCATATATGCGTCCGTTTGCGTCGGAGATACCGAGTAATTTCAAAAACGGCTCAGAACCGTCGAGAATATGCTTTTTTTGGACATTGTTGCCCGACACCTGTACTGTTGCCACTCCGTCGGTGCTCAGCGCCGCAAGGAGCTTATTTCCGCCGATAAGGGTGCGGTTGCCCGATTTTGAGGTTTTAAGCTCACACTCTCCCGCGGTGCAGATGAGATTTATCTGTGAAAATCCCATAGCAAGCTCGGGGAGCGCCATAGGCGCGTCGGAAAAAGAGATATTCTTATGCGTGGCTTTGTTGTCCTTGTGGAAAAACTCTGCCTGAAGCATATTTTCTCCGCTTATGCTTCTGACCGTCATAACTGCTCTCAGAAGTGTTTTGTCTGTCGGCTTTGAGAATACCGCTTTTTTGAGAGCCTGTTTTTTTGCGGCGAGAAGGATAAGCTTGGTGAGGTCTTTTATTTCATTGCTTATATTTATTTCGTTACTCATTTTTTCTTTTCTTCGTTTCCTTTGTCATCATCTGCGGGTTTGACGCTCTTTTTGAAGGAAAATTTGCTTTCCTTACCCTGCCAGAGTCTCTTGATGTTCTCGCGGTGCATAAAGATTACGAGCGCCGCGTTGACAATAGCTATGATAACATATGCCCCGGGACCTACTCCCATAAGCTTTTCCACACGGTCGAGGATAACGGGGTAGAGAAGCATACACATTATCGAGGCGAGGGATATATATTTGGTAAAGGCTACGATTACAACAAAGAGAACGAGAAGCACGAGAAAGACTATGGGGTTGCACATAAGAACCGATATAGCCGCGGTCACAACACCCTTGCCGCCCTTGAATTTATAGTATATCGGGAACATGTGTCCGAGAATACAGAAAAGTCCCGCGATATACGCACCGTACTGTCCAAGCGCGATATAGCCTATAAGACCCGAAGCGAACGCCTTGAGCGCATCGCCCAGAAAGGTGAGTCCAGCGGCGGATTTTCCAAAGGTGCGCATCATATTGGTCGCGCCCGCATTTCCGCTTCCGTGGTTTCTTATGTCACTCTTATACCTCGTCTTGGATATGATGATAGCGAAATTCATACTTCCGAGGAGATAGGGGGCGGCGATACAGATAAGAGTGGCTATCAGTATAAGCGCTATCGTCCAGCTCTCCGAAAGAGCATATTTGTCAACAAGAAGTTGCGGAACTCCGATTTTGAAAATATTGATCAAAAAATCCATTAGTTGAACCTCATACATACTAAGATTTGACAGAACTGTTCGCAAACAGCCCAATTCAATTCAGTATACCATATTTTGCGACTTTTATCAAGGGCTACGCCAAAAAAGTTACTTATTATTAAATAATATCAAGATTTTATTGCTTTTTGAGCGGCGGTGTGATAAAATATAGAAAAGAGGTTGCTGCGCTTTGGCAACAACCTCTTGAAATTTTTGATTACTTTGCGGAACTTGCGAGAGCGGCGGTATCCTTTGCGATAACCAGCTCCTCGTTTGTGGGAATGAGGTAAACCGCGGTCTTGGAATCGTCTGTCGAAAGCTTGACCGTGTTGGGCTGACGAAGCGCCTTCGCGTTTACTTCCTTGTCTATCTTGATTCCGAAGAATTCCATATCCTCGCATATTATCTCACGCAGGTGGGGATTGTTCTCTCCTATACCCGCGGTGAATACTACGGCGTCCAAACCGTTCATAATAGCGGCGTACGCACCGATGTACTTCTTAATGTTATGCTTGAGTATGTTAACCGCGAGAGAAGCTCTTTCGTAGTTGGGGTTAGAGGGGCCGTCGCTTATAGCCGCCTCAAGGTCACGCGAGTCGGACGAGAAGCCCGAAACTCCGAGAAATCCCGACTTCTTGTTCATCATTTCGTTGACCTCTGCGGTGGAAAGTCCTTCCTTCTCCATTATGTAGGGAACGATAGCGGGGTCGATATCTCCGCAACGGGTACCCATCTCAACGCCCGCGAGAGGAGTAAATCCCATAGAGGTATCCATAACGCAACCGCCCTTGACTGCCGAGATAGACGAGCCGTTTCCGATATGGCAGGTAACTATCTTGGTTTCCTCAACGGGCTTGCCGAGAATCTTTGCCATCTCAGCGCTTACATATCTGTGAGATGTTCCGTGCGCACCGTAGCGGCGGATACCGTACTTTTCATAGTATTCATAGGGGAGAGCGTAAACATAAGCTTCGGGCTTCATCGTCTGATGGAAAGCCGTGTCGAAAACAAGCACCTGCGGCTTTGTGGGCATAACTGCGAGACAACCCTTGATACCCATTATGTGCGCGCCTGTGTGGAGAGGAGCGAAATCGCGGCAAAGCTCGAGCTTTGCGAGAACATCATCGCTGAGAAGAATAGACTTGGAGAAGAAAGCGCCGCCGTGGACTACTCTGTGTCCGACTGCCTCTATCTCGTCCATGCTGGAAATACAACCGACCTCTGCGTCTGTGAGCATCTCAACTACGAGCTGCATAGCGACAGAGTGGTCTGCCATAGGAACCTCCTTGGCTGCCTTGTTTTCCTTGATGAGGTTTTTGTGTTCTATTTTGGAACCCTCAATTCCTATGCGCTCGCATATACCCTTTGCGAGAACCGCATCTGTGTTGGTGTCAAAAAGCTGATATTTCAGCGAGCTTGAACCTGCGTTTACTACAAGTACATTCATTGTGTTTATTTTCCTCCAAGAAATATTAAAATATATATGAATTGATTATACTACAATTCTTGTGTGATTTCAAGTAAAAATCATAAAAAACAGTAAATTTCGGTAAAAATATTATAAAATCGTTAAGAGTTAAGGAGGCAGGCTGTGTCTGTATACGGAATAATATCCGAATTCAATCCCTTTCATAACGGGCATAAATATCTTATAGACACTGCGAGGGCGCGCGGAGCCGAGGCGGTGGTCTGCGTTATGAGCGGAAACGCGGTGCAGCGCGGAGAATGCGCTGTCGCCGACAAGTATATACGCGCCGAGATGGCACTCGCGGGAGGTGCAGACCTCGTGCTTGAGCTGCCATATCCGTGGTCTGCCGCAAGCGCGGAATTTTTCGCCGCTTGCGGAGTCAATATTGCCTCTGCCTTTGCAGACACGATTTTCTTCGGCTCGGAGCTTGGGGATATAGATGCGCTTTCGAGAGCGGCTGAGATATGCTCTGACGAGGGCTTTGCCGCTGAATACAAGGAGAAGCTTGCGGGAAACGCGGGTACGGCGGGTGCTTATTTTGATATACTTGAGCGCCGTACGGGGCGCAAATATTCCTCGAACGATATTCTCGGAATAGAGTATATAAAGGCGGCGAGACGGCAGGGAAGTGCTATCGGCTTTGAGACGCTGAAGCGTCTCGGCGCGTCGTATAACGACGGAAATATAGTCGAGGGTGAGAGGCAGTCCGCCACCGCGATAAGAGGATTGATATATAACGGTGATACAGAGCGGCTTTGCGAGTATATGCCGAGCGAGTGCGCTCGGATACTCCTGGGTGCTCTCGAGAGAGGTGAGCTGACGAATACCGAGAAGATAAATCAGGCGGTGAGACTGTTTTTCAGGCTTCATAATCCGTTGGATTTTGTGGATATCGCCGATATTGACGAGGGAATTGCGTCAAGAATATGCTCCTGCGCCTCGGATAGCTCCGAGGGCGAGCTTATCGAGTCGCTTCGCACAAAAAGATATACCGACGCAAGGCTCAGGCGCGCGATTCTGTTTTGTATGACGGGAGTTAAGAGGTCGGATATTGCCACCCCTCCCGCTTATGTCAATCTGCTCGGGGCTAACTCTGTGGGCAGGGAGCTTCTTTCGAGAAAAAGGAAGGAGAGCCCGATTGAGGTGATAGCAAAGCAGGCGGATATTCCTCTCACCCCTGCGGCGAATCGTCAATTTGAGCTTTCTGTCAGACTTGACGAGATATTCTCGCTGTCTATGGGGAGAAGCCGCAACGCGGCGTATCTTATCAGAAAATCGCCTGTAATCAAGGAGTGATGCGTATGGAAAAGACAAAGAAAAAAGATAGGTTTATGATAATTTCGGTGTCGGTTTTAGTTCTTATCGTTGCCGTGGTTCTGATAGTCGCATTTTTACTCCCCGTATGGTCGGCGAAGCTGAAATTGTCTGAGGTCAAGAAGAATTTTGAGGGCGTTTCAGACCGAGATATGATAGTGATTTCCGACCCTCTGTTCAGCGGAGAGCTTATCCCCGAGGGGGCTGAGGTAATACTTGAGGGAGAGCAGGGCAAAGAGGTCGCCGACGCGCTCCTTCGTGCGCTTGACGGCGCTAAATATGCCGATACTGAAAAAACGATTATGGGAAGCTGGAGTATGAATGTGTCGATAAGGACGGCTGACGATGTTTATACCGTATATTTCCTTGAGGACGAATTTTACCTTGCCGACGACTACAAGCAGTATGTCTTTACTCCAAGCGAGGACGCAGCGGAGGATTATGACGCCTTTCTCGCTCAGCTTGTGAGTATACTTGAGCAAAGCTTGGAAAAATAGGAATATTTCCCGCAGGGCAGGAATAGATTTATGACAGATAGAATGTCATAAATGCCTTGGGGGAATTGAAATGGAACGAAAGAGAAGCGCAAGAAAAAACAGCTCCGCGGAGCTTTCAGCGCCTGCGGCTATCATAAAGAACAGCTTTATCGGAGCGGGAATAGCGACAGTAATGTCTGTGGTGCTGCTCTTTGCCGCAACAGTTATCGCTTACGCTAATGCCGATCCCGATTCGGTGACGGGTATGCTCGGTCTGTCGGCTGTATATCTGGCTTCTATGGCGGCAGGCTTCTGCGCGGTAAAGATAAACAAGCAGAGCGCGCTTATATGCGGTGCGCTCAGCGGTGCTATATTCGCCCTGCTTTTCTTTGCCGTATCGCTCTTTTTTGATGCCTCGTTTTCCTCGGGCTATCCTTTTATCGCCCGACTCGGTATGAGAGCCGCTATGATATTTATGTCTGTGCTTGGCGCATTCGCGGGGCTTCACCGCAGCTCGGGTAAGAGAAGAAAGAAAAGATAGAATAACAACCGTCGGCACATAAGTGTCCGACGGTTGTTTGCGTTAGAAAGCTCTTGCTTAAAAAGGTTTGAAGGGAGTGTGAGGGGGACTTTCCTTAAAAGTCCCCCTCACATACTCCGCAAATTTATAATTCATAAATAATCTTTGCTATTGCGTGTTCCTCGTTAGATACCGTAATAAAATCGGCGGATGCCTTTGCGGAGGCAGAGGCGTTGGATACAGCAAATCCGACATCGGCTGCCTTGAGCATTTCCGCGTCGTTATCGTTGTCGCCAACGGCAACGGTTTTCGTTATAATACCGCCGAGAAGCTCGGGGATTTTCTTTATCACAGTAGCCTTACTGATACCCTGAGGGAGTATCTCGTAATAGATACTGTCGGAGCGGATAGGCGCAAACTCTTTTGCTCTGGGGTGCGCGATAACCGCCTCTGAGAGCGAGTCAAGATTTTCGCTGCTATCGGCAAAGAGAATCTTTACTATCGGTTCTCTTATTTCTCTGAAATCTCCCTCAGTCACGGGAAGATTTTCGTCTCTGATATGCTTTGCCGTGAAATCATTCTGCCTATGGAATATTATCTTCTTTTTCGTGATTATCTCTATTCCCGTGTTTGGAAATTCAAGCTCAACAAATTCAGCAAGCTCCTTTACCGAATCAGGGAGAGTGATAGACCACACAAGCTCATCTTTGTCTCTGTCGTAAATTCCCGCGCCGTTCATGCAGCCGATAGGCGCATTGGGGTGGAGAAGTTCGCAAAGGGAAGCGACCGCTACGGGGGTGCGTCCCGTGATAAATGTAAATCTTCCGCCCTCGCTTTTGAAGTATTCTATTGCTCTCTTGTTTTCCTCGGAAACCGACTTGTCGGCTCTCAGAAGCGTTCCGTCAAGGTCGGTTGCGAGTAATATACCATCGAATTTTTTCATTTTATATCTCCTCGTCTGAGTAATTTTTGATGCCTTGCATACCTGCTACCTCTTTGAAGCCGTCAACCTCGCCTCTCTGTATTGCACCGAAAATGCGGTAACGCAGTCCCTTATTTTCGCGTTCAAGCTTTGCGAGAAGCTGTTTCATTTCCTCTCGCTGTGTATTCTTATCGGCGGGGCAGGGAGACTCTACTATGGGAAGTTTTACCGACTTCGCAAAATATCTTACATCCTTTTCGGGCATATATATCATAGGTCTTATAAGGCGCAGGTCGGTTCTGGAGAGATATGTCACGGGCTGGAAGCAGCCTATGCGTCCCTCGAAAAACAAATTCAGCATAAATGTTTCAACCACATCGTCGAAGTGATGCCCGAGCGCTACCGTATTGCACCCCAGCTCCTTTGCCGCGGTGTGAAGCGCGCCGCGCCTCATTTTTGCGCAGAGTGAGCAGGGATTTTTTTCCTTTCTCACATCGAAAATTATTTTTGATATCTGCGTGGGAACTACTGTATACGGTACATCAAGCTCCTCGCAGAGCGCCCTTATCGGCGTGAAGTCAACGCCCTCAAAGCCCATATCGACGGTTACGGCGCAAAGCTCAAACTTTTTGGGGTAAAATCTTCGCAGGTCGGCAAGCGCGCAGAGAAGTGTAAGTGAATCCTTGCCCGCTGAAACTCCTACGGCTATTTTGTCGCCGTCGCGTATCATTTCATAATCGTCAACAGCGCGTCTCGTGTAGCTTAAAACTCTTTTTATATTTTCCATAAGCAACCTTTTTTATTTATTCTGTGAAGCTCATTGTGTCGTATATCCGCTGAGCGGCGTCTGTCAGCGCTCTGCCCGAGCTAGACTGTCCGACCTCGTGAAGAATGAGCGGCGGCGCAACAGAGAGAGAGGGCGCACCTCCCTTTTTCGCGCAGACCAGCACCATAGACGGCGGTGTGTTAATGTCCGCGTGAACGAATACCATTTCCTTTGGCTCGAGCCTGTTTTCTGTCATAGCCGAAAAGAGCGCGGTGAGGCGGTCAGGCCGCCAGACGCAATAAAAGCGTCCGCCATGCTTCAGAAGTCTGCGCGCGCAGGCGCAGAAATCCGATATGCCGCCGCATGTTTCGTGCCGAGCTATATTTTTCGCTTCCGACATATTCGGCTTTCCGCTGTTTGCGAGCATATACGGCGGATTTGAAAAGACCGCGTCGACCTCGCCGTCGGTATCTTCCGAGCTTAGGCTTCTTATATCGGCACAGTGTGGTATTATTTTATCCCCCAGCCCATTGAGGGCTATGTTTCGCTCTGTGAGACGCGCAAAGTCCTCCTGGATTTCAAACGCGTGTACCGTTGCGAATTTTTCCCTCGCAGCGCAGAGCAGGGATATTATTCCCGTTCCGCAGCCAAGCTCGGCGGCAGTTGCATAGCGTTGCTTTTTTATATAAGCGGCGAGAAGAAAGGCGTCGGTTCCGAATGTGAGTCCGTCTTTTTTCTGGATAAGACGGAGCTTTTCGTTGACCTCATCTATTCTTTCGTCCTCAAAGATAATTGAATTATCCATATAACTCCTGTTAATTACAGACTTGGCGTTGTGTTTTGATAAACACAACGCCAAATCTGTCTCGCTTTAATTTAATATGCGAAATTATTCAGCTGCGGGAGCGTCAACAGGGCAAGCCTCTGCGCAAGCGCCGCACTCGATGCACTCATCTGCGTTAATCTCGTATTTTGTATCGCCCTCTTTGATAGCGTTGACGGGACAAGCCTCTGCACAAGCGCCGCATGCGATGCATTCATCGGAAATCTTGTATGCCATAATATGTACCTCCGTAAAAATTTTAATTAACAGCGAGAAAAAATTCCCGCTTATATTATATTGTATCACAATAAATTTTATTTTCAAGGGGGTAAACGAAAAAAAATAGATTTTTTATAAAAAACATAAAACTGACAGAAAGCTGTCAGTAAAAATCGAATATTTGGTGTTATGATTATTGCGGGATGGCAAAAGCCGCAATTGAAAGGAAAAATTTTGAAAATAAGTGTAAATTATTATTCGGTAACTCCGTCGAGATTTATCGCGGGAACAGTGGGAAGCTACGGCTTTGAAAAGCTTGATGCCGAGTTCAGCGAGGAATGGGAGGGGCTCAGTAAAAAGATAGTTTTCTATACTCCCTCGGGAAAATCGGTAAGCGTACTCTATCTGGGTGAGCCGATAGACATTCCCACCGAGGTTATGGCGGAGCGCGGGGTGAGCAGGTTCGCTCTTGTCGGATACGAGGGGGAGAAGATTTTAATTAGTGTGAGCGGAGAGCTTGATGTGCTTGGCGCACTTTCACCCGAGGCTGATAACGCACAGACGCCAACACCGAGCGAGATAGCTCAGGTGCTTGAGGTGATGGAGCGCAATACGGCGATATCCGAGAGTATAAGAGCGGATGCCGATAACGGAAAATTCAACGGAAAAGACGGAGCTGACGGAAAGGACGGTGCCGACGGTATGAACGGCGCTGACGGCGCCCCAGGGGTAGCGGCAGGCTTTGGTGAGCCGAGCGCGAGTATCACACTTCTCGACTCTAACGAGGCTCCTACGGTTAGCGTGAGCGCCTCGGGAAGCAATACCTCTAAGGTGTTTTCGTTTTCTTTCGGAATACCCGCGCCGAAGGCTAACGGTGTGAAGAAATATTCGGTTCGATTTTCGGGCTCGGCTCCCGCGGGAGTGCGTGAGGACGATGCCGTCGGAATGACGGCGGGCGTCGCTGTAGGAAACGAGAGCGTAGTCAACGACTTCGACGCAATCCCCTTTTTCAATCGCCCCGTGTGTAACTGCGTGTGGGACTCTGTGGCAAGACGCTGGCGTGTTACGGCGTATCAGGGCGAGCCCTCGTTCGACTGGTACGGAGCTAACGGCGAGGTTATGTATGAATGTACCCCCTTCTACTACAAAGCGGAATTTGCGGATACGGGAGCACCTAGCTATGTTTCTGTAACGGCAACTCCTCTTGAGGGCTATTCTTTGGCGCCGATGTTCAAGAACGGAGAGGACAAGGTGTACTGCCCCTGCTTCAGCGTTGCGATAGTGGACGGTCTCCCCGTTTCCCGCGCGGGACTTGTACCACATATCGCTCCGCTTAACGATTTTATGACTCTTGCCCGCAGCTTTGACGCAAAGGCGGGGCTTGAACGCATAGAGAATTATTTCAGCGACGCTCTGCTTCTGTGGGTCGAGTTTGCGACCAAGGGCTGGAAAAATATTATGACGGGAGCGGGAACTCTGACCTACAGCTCGAGCGTTAAGATAAGAGAGGTAATATCCGACACATCATTCCGTACCAACGGCACGGGCTTTGTTGCAGGGCAGGATATATCCCTGTCAAACACCGAATACGGAGGTAATATTTCTGTAACTATCGCGTCTGTCGAGTCGGTCGATTCGGGGACTGTTATCACGCTCACCGAGCCGTGTGAGCATATAATACTCAATTATTATGTTTCATCGCAGATGTATAGGACGGGCGCAGCTCTTACGAATGTTACCAACGCGTCATCGGGCTCACCCGTATCAAACACCGACGGCAAGCATCCGTGTGTGTGGAGGGGCAAGGAAAATCCGTGGTGTAACGGTTACTCTTATCTTTGCAATCTGCTTGTCAAGCGCCACGGAAAGAATACCACGGCAGATCCGTATGTATATAAGCTTCAGTATCTTCCCGATATCACAAAGTACGACGCGGGAGCGCTGACAGAGGACTATATCGAGGCAGACTTTGCTCTTGCGAAAAGCAGCGGAAATATAAAGACATTGACGGCAGACAAAAGATATCCCTTCCTTGTCGGACCTACCGAGACGGTTTTCAGCGTGGTTCAATATATGACCGCGTATTATTATCCCCCCTCGTATGAGTTGAGTACGGTAAGAGTGGGCGGAAGCTTTCATAACGGCAGAAACGGCGGATTTTTGGTAGATACCACAGTAAAGCCCGACAGCAAGTCGAGTGCTTGTTCCGCAAGACTTTTTATAAACGAATAAGTAAGGAGAAAGGATATGAGAGTACAAACAGATATCAGACCGTCTGAGTTTTCTATTGAGGTTATCGGAGATGTGGCAAGGCTTCATTTCTGTGAGAATATCAGAGAAAATGATAACGGCGCGGAGTTCAGATATTCGTATGACGAGTATTCTCTCGAGGTGAGAGAGAGAGAGGGGCTTGAGGAGAGCGTGAAAAACAGCATAGAAGCCTGGAGCGCTCTTGCGAGACGACTTGAGGAGGAAACGCTGGCGCGCAGGATAAGAGAGAAGCGTCAGAGACTCCTTGAGGCGTCGGACTGGACGCAAAGCACCGATAGCCCGCTCGACGAGCTTCGCCGCAAGGCTTGGGCGGATTACAGAACCGCCCTGAGAAATATACCCGAGCAAGAGGATTTCCCCTATGAAGTAATCTTTCCGCAAAAGCCCGAGTAACTGTGGGGATAGGTTAACCCATTTTATTATTTTTAATATTTTGGTTTTTGGGTCGTCAGTGGGCGCCGACCCCTACCGAGGAAGATTTTAAAATTTTGATTTGCGGTTGGGGTATACATAGAGGTTTCGGAGAAAATATCCCCGCATCGGCAACACCGTTGCCAATGCGGGGGTTGTTTTATTTTTCTTCTTCGTCCTCGATGTTACTCAGATCCTTGAGCGTGATTATAGCGCGTTCTATTCTGTGGTCGCGTACCTCGGTGACCTCCACCGATATAATTTCGTTTTCGGTCGTGAGTGTCGTTCCGTCCTCGGGAATAGAGCCTATCACACTGAGTATGTAACCTCCGATAGTATCGCAGTCATGCTCGGAAAGCTCTCTGTTGATAGCCTTTTCAACATCGGATATCAGGGCGAGTCCCGAAACCGAGAAGGTTATATCGTCGATCTGTTCTATCTCGGGAGCCGACTCCTCCTTGCCGTCCTCCGCCGCGTATTCTATATCTCCCACGATACACTGAATAAGGTCGGTGAGGGTTACTATTCCGCTGATACCGCCGTATTCGTCCATAACGATTGCGAAATATTCCTTTCGGCTCCTCATATTTTTAAGAAGTACATCTGCGCTTACCGTTTCGGGAACGAGGTATGGGGGCTTGACCGCGTTCTGCATTATATTTTCAAGGCTCTTGTCGTCAAGTCTGAAGTAATCCTTTGCGTTGAGAACGCCGACTATTTTATCTATGCTGTCCGAGCATACGGGGAAGAATGTGTGTCGCGAATCGTGGATAGCCTGTGCCCACTCCTCTGCGGTGTCCTCTGTGCTTAGCATTACGATATCGGTTCGGTGTGTTGCTATCTCGCCTGCGGTGGTATCGTTGAATTCAAAGATATTCTGAATAATTTCCTTCTCGTCCTCCTCAATAGAGCCTGTTTCGCTTCCCGCGTCTACCATAAGCAGGATTTCTTCCTCCGTGACCTCCTCGCCCGTGTCCTCGGGACTTATTCCAAAAAGGCGGAGAATTCCGTTCGTCGATATCGTGAGAAGTCCGACGAGTGGCGCGAAAACCACCGAGATAAAGGAAATGAGAGATGCAAGACCGAGCGCGAGCTTTTCAGAGTACCTCATAGCCACACGCTTGGGAACAAGCTCTCCGAAAACGAGCGTGAGGAAAGAGAGAATCATCGTTATGAGAACGACGGCTACCGTGTCAAGCACACTCTCGGAAACAGCCCACCCCATTTTTTCGACGAGAGGGGTGACAAGGCTTACTATCTTATCCGAAAAGTTTTCTGCCGCAAAAGCACTTCCGATAAAGCCCGAGAGCGTGATTGCCACCTGAATGGTAGCCAGAAACTTTGCGGGCTTACTTGTGAGCTTCACGAGTCTTTTGGCGCGTTTGTCTCCTTTTGCGCTGAGCTGGGAAAGTTTCGCGTCGTTCATACCGAGAACTGCTATCTCGGCGCATGCGAATACCGCGTTTAGCGCTATCAGAATGAACTGAAACAATAACTGTAATAATATATCTTCCATTATGTCCTCTTAATTGTGATTAATCGTTATTTTCGTTAGTATCGTTTATTTCGTTAGTATCATCATCAATGTCGGTGTTGTCAGCCTCATCGAATTCTGCCGCGCGCTCCTCCTCGGAGCCGTCCTCCCTGTGGGATATCGGCTTGTGCTTACGGCGGAGAGTGTTTGAATCTATATTTCTTGCGATAAGACGCTTGCGTACCCAGATGTCGAGCAGGGTATAAAGCACCGAGAATATCGGAACCGCGACGAGCATACCGAATGCTCCGAAGAAGCCACCGCCTATCATGACTGCGAACAGTACCCATATTGCGGGCAGACCGACAGACTTGCCGACCACTTTGGGGTAGATGACATTCGTTTCAAACTGCTGAAGTATGATTATATAGATTACAAACCAGACCGCCTGAACGGGACTTACGAGAAGTATCATAAACGCGCCTATGGCTGTTCCGATAAACGCGCCGAACACGGGAATGAGCGCCGTGATGGCGATCACGCAGGAGATAGCGGGTGCGTAGGGCATACGGAATATGAGCATTCCTATGCAACATAGAACTCCGATTATGACCGCCTCGGTGAGCTGTCCCACAACAAAACGGTTAAATGAGTGGTTTGCCATAGACATGACCGACATAAAGCGGTCGATCTTTTTCTTGGAGAATATCGAGTAGAGTACGCTTCTGAACTGTCGTCCGAGCCTTTCCTTTGAAGCGAGAATATATATCGAGAACACGATTCCAAGAACGATATCAAATATGGCGCCTATTGCGTTGCCGACAATTTCAATCGTGATGCCGACGGTATCCGAATCGTTTCTGTGAACGAAGTCGATAAGCATATTGCTGACCGTTTCCCAGTCGATTTTGAATACGCTCTCGCCCTCTTTACCTGTCAGGTTAAATATGATATCCGAGAGCTTATCATTGAGAGCGTCCATATAAGAGGGAAGTGTGACCGCGAACTCGTCGATAGCCTTTTTGAACTGCGGAATGATTATCACAAGCAGAATTGCTATGATTACTATCACACAGAGCAAACAGAGCAGGAGCGATACGGGGCGTCTGAGCTTCTGCCACCTCTTACCGCCCTTGCGGTTGAGCCGCGCAAAGCACTTTTCCTCAATAAGCTTCAGCGGGATATTGAGAATAAAAGCCAGACAGAGACCTATTATGAATGGAGATAAGACGCCAAGCAGCTTTCCTATCCCCGTGGCAACGAGTCCAAGATTAGCTATTGCGAGCAAAAACAGAATAGATGCGAAGATTATGAAAAGAATTTTCATAATCGTTTTTTTGTCGAGATTCATAAATTATCCTTATCTTGAATTGATTTCTCTCAGGTAAAGCGAGAAAAACGCAAAAAAGCATAGCCTGACACCTTTTGGGGGCAGGTTATGCTTGTATTTATAATATTAAGTTGCGTAATCGACCGGTACAATCGGTACTGTCGCAATTATCCACGGTTTTACCCTTTCAAAAATCAATCTTTATTTACGGAAAACACCGCATACACTAGTATTATAGCAGATACAAACGCAAATGTCAATAACTTTGAGCATTTTTGCTTGGATTTTTGAATTCAGGATTTTATGTGTTCTTATACTGCTTCAGTGCCTCGGCGAGCTGGTCGGGGCAGGATGTGTTCTTGAAGCCGCAACGGATACCCGAGAGACGCTCGATGGCGTCGTCTACATCCATTCCAACGAGTAGCTTGGCAACCCCCTGAGTATTGCCCGCGCAGCCACCCGAGAACTTTGCCGAGACTATCTTTCCGTCCTCGATGTCAATGTCTATTTTTCTGCTGCAAACTCCCTTGGGGGAATAGGTGATGTGTTCCATATTATCATTTATCCTTTCAGTTTCTTTTTTAATAATCGGGGTTATATTTCGCTGTATATACCTATCGGCGTATACTGCGGATATTCAAGCCATAAAAACATAAGAAACGCGAAAAGCTCGGTGCTTTTCGTTATTCTGAATGAAAAATAGAATCGGGTTATCATATCGTTATACGGCAGAGAAAGACTCGCCGTTTTATGTATGTCAGCTCGGCAAATTGCCGCCGCTTCAAATATATCGGGGGTGGCAAAATCGGTATCGTAGGTAAGGGAAAACTCGAAAAATCGGTGCTTCTTGGATTGGTGCTTATCAATCCCACGGTATTGGAAATTTCTTCCCGCGAGGGCGTAGCGTATCGTTTTTGTTTCGCCTTCTATATTACAAACCGCGTAGATTTTCAGCTCAAAGCGGTCGAGCAGGGAATAGAAGCCGAACATTTTTCCGTCGCTGTTGTCCTCTATGGGGAGTATAGTGAACTCGCACTCGCCGCTCGCGACACTCTCGCAGCACTCCTCGAAATTCGGACAGTAGACAGACTTGGCGTGCGATATCACTCTTGAGAAAAGCTCGTACGCGCGATTGTTATAGTTGTTTCTCACCATCGCTATCTTCTCGTGCGAGCCCGCCGCAACGGAGATATCCGAGTCGGCAAAAGGACTTATATCAGAAAGCTCCCGTATCCCCATACTGCGGCATATATTGCGGCAGAACTCGATTTTGTCCCGCAGGGTAGACACATTCTCTGTTTCCTTTAAAAAGATGGCGTAAGCTCCCTCGGCTGATATGTCGACTGAATTTTCAAATATCGTCTTGCTTAGCTGAGATATCAGAAGCCGTCTTTGCTCAGAGAGTATATCCGAACGCAAATTAAGCTCGGAGAGATTTTTAGTTATTATATCGGTTTTATTTGTCAACATTTTTCGTCCTCTCCGTGAAATTAAAATATTGCGGACTGTCATCTTTTCGGCAGTCCGCAAATTCTTAAAGCTTCAGAAGAATATTAAAGCTATCATCAAGGAAGCTCTGCATCTCGTCGGCGGAGAGCTTCTTTTGCGAGAGCAGACAAACCTTATAGATGTAAGACGCTATCGCCTCGCTCTTTTCCTTGTCGGTGCCGACTGTCTCGGCAAGCTTTGCGATAAGCGGAGATGCCGTGTTAAGCACGATAGACATCTCAGTGGGGAATGCCGCCTCGTCGGCAAAGCTGTAATACTTCATCATTTCTTCCATTCTGCGTGACTGCTCGGAGATGTTGAGAAGCGCGGGAACAGAGGTGTTCTTGAGAGAGTCAAATCTGACCTCAAGCTTTTCGTTTCCGCTCACTCTGAGGAATAGCTCTCTCAGCTCCTCGTTCTCGGTGATGCTACCGTCGCCCTTTAGGCTGTCCGCTATCTCGGCGTCAACGCGCACGAATTTGACACCCTCCATATATTGCTCGAGAAGGGTACAGAACTGAGATTCTATCGGGCGTTCAAAGAGAGCGACATTTATTCCCTCGGCAGTGAACATCGAGATGTACTGCGCCTGAAGCGAGGCGTCTGTGGCGTAATAAACCGTGTTTTCGTTCTTTTCCTTAGTCTCGTCAAGATACTCGCCGTATGTCATAGTTCTGCCATCGGTAAGCGAGAGCAGAAGCGAATTTTTCACGCGCTCGTAGAACTTTTTGTCCTTCATACAGGCATAGTTGATAAAGGGGCAGATATCCTTCCATATCTTCTCGTATTCCTCGCGGTTGTTGTTGCAGAGGTAGTTCAGCTTGTCGGCAACCTTTTTGACGATATGAGCCGATACCTTTGCTACATAGGAGTTTGTCTGGAGGTAGCTTCGGGATACATTGAGGGGAAGCTCGGGGCAGTCAAGCACGCCGCGCAGAACGAGCAGGTAGTCGGGAATGACCTCCTTGATGTTATCCGCGACGAAGACCTGATTATAGTAAAGCTTTACCTGACCCTCGATGGTTTCGTATTCGTTTGCAAATCTGGGGAAATAAAGTATACCCTTGAAATTCAGGGGATAATCGGCGTTGATGTGGATATGGAAAAGCGGCTCGCGGTAATCGGAGAACACCTTTCTGTAAAATTCATTGTACTCCTCGTCAGAGCATTCAGAGGGAGCTTTCTGCCAGAGTGGAAATGTGTCGTTGACGCACTTATCCTCCTCGCCGTCCTGCTTCTCCTCACCGTCGTCGAAATATATCTCAACGGGCATAAACGAGCAGTATTTGTCGAGCATTCCGCGTATCTTGGCGGGATTCAGATATTCACTTTCCTCGTCGGAAATATGCATTATTACCTCGGTTCCGTGCTCTGATTTATCCGAGGGCTCGGTTTCATATTCTCCTGCCTCGTTGCAGGTCCAATGAACCGCGGGCGCGTCTGTGTATGATTTCGTATTCACCTCGACCGAGCGGCTGACCATAAACGCGGAGTAAAATCCGAGACCGAAATGTCCGATAATGCCGTTTTTTGAGCTGTCCGACTGATTTTCGTATTTTTCGATAAAGTCGACCGCACCTGAGAGGGCGATACTGCAAATATATTTTGTCAGCTCCTCCTCTGTCATACCGATACCATTATCCGCGACGGTAAGCGTTCCCGCAGTCCTGTCGAGCGTTACGGTTATTCTGTAATTTTCATCGGCATCTTCTCTGATACCGAGTGAGGAGAGTCTTTTAAGCTTTGTTATCGCGTCTGCCGCGTTGGATACTATTTCTCTCAGAAAGATATCCTTTTCGGAATATAGCCATTTTTTTATTATCGGGAAGATATGCTCGGTGTCGACCGAGATACCTCCGCGTCGTGTGTTATTTGTCTGTTCGTTCATTGTTTGCTTCGCTTTCCTTTTCTTGTTCTTGTTCTTTTTCTTTTTTGTGTTTGTCTCTGAATTTCTTTATGACATTACCAAATCCGCCGAACAGAGACTTGAATATTCTCTCGCCTATCTTTTCGTGATGCTCGTGTGGGTCGACGAGCGAGTAGGCAGGATAATAATCGTCTGTGCTCGTGGGAAGTCCTTTTGATTTGAGCTTGTTCTCGGCAAACTCGTTCACGAGCATAATTATCATAGCGAACAGAGGAACGCCTACTATCATTCCGACGACGCCGAAGTATTCGCCCATAATTATAATGGCAACGATAACTCCGAGCGAGCTGATACCGGTGGAATTTCCAAGTATCTTCGGCCCGATAACATTTCCGTCAAGCTGCTGAATAAGCAGAATGAGAACGAGGAAGATAAGCGCCTTCTGCGGACTTGCGATAAATATGATAAATGCAGAGGGGATAGCTCCGAAGATAGGTCCGAAGATGGGAATGATATTCGTTATTCCCACTATCGTGGAGACGAGAGGAGCATAGGGAATTCTGAATATAACGAGAACTACGAAGGTGAGTAGCCCGATTATGACCGAATCCACTATTTTTCCTATAAGGAAGCCGCCAAAGGTCCTGTTTGCCATTCTTGCGTATTTGAGAATTCTGTTTCTGCCCTTGTCCTTGAAAAGAGCTGCGGTGAGCTTTCTCACCATTGCATGCAGACGCTCTTTGTCTATGAGAATGTATATCGAGATAAAAATGCCGAGAACAGTGTTCTTTACTCCGACATAAAGACCGAGAGCGAAGTCTGCGGTATAATCCATTATAGTCGAGAAGATGTCACCCGACGCGAAGAAGAATTTCGTAGCGCCGTTGATTATAGCGTCTTTGTCAATATGCTCGCCAAGCTCGGGAATCTTGGATATCTTGTTTACAACGCCGTCTATCATACCTGTGACCGAGTTGACATAGGTATCAAATTTCGAGGTCAGGTCAAGTACGCTCTGGATTACCGACGGGATTATAAGCAGGAAGAAGCCCGTTATCGCAAGTGCGGCAACGACATAGGTGAGTATAAGCGAGAGTGCCCGTCTGACACCTTTGCTTTTGAGATTTTTGAATATTTTGTACTCAAAAAGCTTGAGAATGGGATTTAGCAGATAGGCGATAGCCGCGCCGACTATAATAGGCGTCAGCACCGTAAAGATGCTTCCGAAAAAGGCGGTTATAGCCGTGAAGTTAGTTATAAGATAGAGTATCGTGAAAATGATGGCGCAGGAGATTCCAAGCGTCAACAGCTTTTTCTTCTTTTCAGGTTCCAAATCGGTTCACTCCAATCAAAAGGAATTAGGACATACAAATATATTTTATTCTTTTTTTCAATACAAGTCAATAGAAAACGACAAATATTCTCAAAAAAGATATATAATTGTCAATATGTAGAAAACGCTTGAAAAAAAATCGGCGGTGTGTTAAAATAGTAATATCTACAAATTATGCCGTCAGAGCGGCGGAACGGAGAGGGATTATGGCAATACTTACCGTAAAGGCATACGCGAAAATAAATCTTCATCTTGATGTGGTTTCAAAATATGAAAACGGATATCACGAGGTTCGCAATGTTATGCAGAGCGTATCTCTGTGCGATGATGTTGAGGTGGCGCTCAACGAGGAAGGAAAGAATAGCCTGTGGTGCAATATTCCGACTGTACCGACCGACGAAAAAAACATTGCGTGGCGCGCCGCTAATCTCTTTTTTGAGAAGTGCGGACTCAGTCTCGGAGCAGACATAAGGATAAATAAGCGTATTCCAGTAGCGGCTGGAATGGCGGGCGGAAGCACCGACGGAGCGGCGGTACTGAAGGCTCTTAACGAGCTTTGCGGAAATCCTCTTTCGGAGAGTGAGCTGCTTGAGCTTGGAGGAAGGCTTGGCGCGGATGTGCCGTTCTGTATCAAGGGCGGTACTGGGTATGCTGACGGTATCGGCGCGCAGCTGCACGATTTTGCTAAAATGCCCCCTTGCTATCTCGTGGTCGCATGCGGAAAAGAGGGGGTTTCTACCCCGTGGGCGTATTCCACGCTTGACGCGCTTTATCTGGATTTTGCCGAGGGAGTCTACGAGCCTGCCGATATTGGCAGACTTGAGTCGGCGCTCCGCTCGGGTGATGTCAGAAAAATGGCGCAGAGTATGTATAACATTTTCGAGAGTGCGATAGAGCCGCACCGTCCCGAGGTGACGAAGATAAAGGCGTCGCTTATTGAGAGCGGAGCGCTTGGCGCGATGATGAGCGGAAGTGGGCCGTCGGTTTTTGGTATCTTTGAGGATGTTGAACGAGCCCGTGCCGCTGTGAGCTCGCTTGAGACGATGAAAATTCAGGCGTTTGTTGCAGAGCCCGTAAAAGGAAATTAAGTTTTTCCGAATTAATTGAACATAAGGATTATTATTATAGAAAAATCTCCCGATGGATATTTGATTACCGTCGGGAGATTTTTTTATTTTTCTTTCTGATTTGATACATACTGAGACACCGTGAGACGGTTTGAAACTTCTCCTCGCGGTAAAATCTCTATGCACAGACAGAAAGGAGAAGAAGCGATTTTATGGAGCAAAAAGAGGAGTTCGGAGATAGCCTGCTTGAGTACGCTTGCCGTAAGGGCTTTTTGCACACTCTTGCCGAGGAATACATCATCTTTTGCGCCGAGAGCGCGCCTGAGGACTCTCAGGATGAGAAAAAGCGTGAGAAAAAGAAGAAAAAACGCTTTCCGAATGTAGCGGGATTTTGTAGATATTTTCGTGTGGGAGAGGCTGAATACGCCTGCCTTTGCGCGAAATATCCTACCGAATTTGACAGACTTTCGGCTGTCTTTGAGGACGAGGCGCTGAATTCCGAGGTATCGCCGACTATACTCTCGGCATATCTGAAAAAAAGGCTTGGATATGAAAAGAGCGGCGGAGCGGAGGTATGTGACGGACAGCTCAGGGTTATTTTTGACCACGATATTATGGAGGACGGAGGATGAACGAGGCGTCAAGAGAGATACATATTTGCGGTGTCCCTAACGAAAAGCAAAAGCAATTTTTCGCGTCCAGGACTCGCTTCACCGCATACGGCGGCGCTAGGGGCGGCGGAAAATCGTGGGCGCTTCGGCGCAAGCTTACGGCGATGTGCCTGCGGTATGCGGGGATAAGGTGTCTTATAGTCAGGCGAAGCTACGACGAGCTGAAATCAAATCATGTAATGCCTTTTTTGAGAGAGTACGGTGCGCTCGTGAGTTATAGCGAGGCGGATAAGGCGCTCAAATTCTCAAACGGAAGCGGTATATTTCTCGGCTACTGCTCCTGCGACAGAGATGTGTTGAGGTATCAGGGACAGGAATACGATGTTATCGCGATAGACGAGGCGACGCAGATAAGCGAATATCAGTTTTCGATATTCAAGGCTTGTCTGCGAGGAGTTGGTAACTTCCCGCGGCGAATGTATCTCACCTGCAACCCCGGTGGGATAGGACACGCGTGGGTAAAGCGTTTATTCGTCGATAGAAATTTCCGAGGAAATGAGGACGGAGACGATTATTCATTTATTCCCGCTCAGGTTTTTGACAATCAGGTGTTATGCGGCTCTGACCCCGATTATGTCCGCTCGCTCGAAACGCTTCCGAAGAAGCTCAGAGACGCTTGGCTGTATGGACGCTGGGATGTTTTCGAGGGGCAGTTCTTTCCCGAGTTTGACGCCGATATTCATATCTGCAATCCATCTGCCATCCCAAAATTCACTAAGCGGTTTATTGCGTTTGATTACGGCTTTGATATGCTCGCATGCCTGCTTATCGCGTCGGACGCCGAAGGGCGGCTGTATTGTGAGAGAGAGCTTTGCGAGTCGGGACTGACACTCTCAGAGGCGGCTCGGCGGATATCGGGCTTTTGCGAGGGATACTCTGTCGAATACGCGGTAGCCTCGCCCGACCTGTGGAATCGCAGGCAGGACAGTGGCAGAAGCGGCTTTGAGATAATGCAGTCGGTGCGCGGAATGCCTCCGATGACCCCCGCCGACGACAGGCGTATTGCCGGTTGGCGAGTGCTTCGCGAATATTTCGGAGCGGGGGAGGATAGCCGCCCGAAGCTTATGATATCATCGGTATGTACCGAGCTCATCAGATGTATTCCCGCATTGCTTTGCGACGGCACAAGAGCCGAGGACGCTGCGTCTGAGCCACATTCGGTGACTCACGCCCCCGAGGCGCTCAGGTACGCCGTTATGAGCAGAGCGCCGCTTCCAAGCGAGAATGAGTCCGACGGCTTCGTTTTCCCGAGCAGTGGCAGAAAAAACGCGTTTTTTGATTAGAGGTCTGTGAAAAAAAGAAAAAGAAGGTGATGTATGTCGTTGTTTAAAACGAAAAACTCTATTGCGAGCTTTGAATATCAGGGCTTTGAGGGGATAGACAGAGGAAGCCCCGCCGGGGGCGGCGGGGGAGCTACCGATATCTTGAATTACAGAATACTCTCCGACGGCTCTCTGCAAAAGCGGAGAGAATACAGATATCTGAGCGGCTTTTCCGAGCCCGTGAGGGCATTCCTCAGCGGAGAGACAAACGGTTCGTTTGCCGCATACGCTCTTGCGGGAAACAAGCTCTATTCCGTAGATATGTCAAGCGGAGAGCAGACAGAGATAGCCGAGGTGGGGACCTCTGAGGGCGGGGCAAGTCTGTTCTTCTATATGAACCGTCTTTATATTGCCGACGGAGCAGACATATATATGCTCGGCGATAGCGGCATAGTCCCCGTTATGGGATATGTTCCTCTCCTCGGCGATAATTGGGGCTCGACATACCCCGGCAAGATAAACGAGCCGCTCAATACACTTAATCCAAGGGCGAGGATAACCTATACTGTGACCGACGAAAATTCGATATTTCTCTCGACGCTTTACAAGCCGTTCGCGCTCGACCGCCTCTATCATAACGGCGAGGAGGTAGCCCCCGAGGATTATCTGCTTGATGAAAGACTCTGCACCATAAGTATGGCGGGACTTAAGATAGGCGACAGGCTGGAGGCTCATCTGATTTTTGACAGACCTGTGACCGAGAGGGAGCGTGTGGTGACGAACACTCAGGCTTGTGTGTTCGGCGGAATATCGAACAGCAGGGTTTTTATGTGGAATGGAGAAAAGAAGAATCTTATGTTCTGCACCAGAGTTACCACCGCCGAAAGTCTCAGAGAGTCGGTTAGGATTTACGGTGACAACGGAGATCTTTATTTCCCGTTGGACTATGAATTTACCGTTGGAGACGGTCGCTATGGCATAAGCACCGTGGGGCGTCACTTGGACAGGCTTCTCATATTCACCGAGGGGGAGACCTGGATGGCGGACAGCGATTCCTGCGGAGTAGAGGATTTTCCCGTTATGAGAATAAATACCGATAACGGGTGCAGAGTTCGGTACGGCGTGGCGAGATGCGGAAACGACCCCGTAAATGTCGGCAGAGAGCATATTATGAGACTGACCTCGAACACAGATGAGCTTGAGGATTGCAACGCCTATGTTATATCCCACGGTATTGCTGAGCTTTTGCCAAAGGGATTTTTTGAAAACGCGTCGGTATATGAGGACAAGCGCCACGGAGAGGTTCTCTTTTCGGGCGGTGAGAACGGAGACGGTAGGGTGTTTGTCTACGGAAACGGTGGCAAAAGCTGGTATATTTATGACAATATTCCCGCGCGCCTTTTCTTTGAGGCTCCCGACGGTCTGGGCTTTCTCTCGAAGGACAAGCTCTATATATTTGACGATAGCCTGAGCGAGGACATCGGAGAGGACGGAGAGGCGAGGAAAATATCGGCTTATTACGAGGGACAGCTCCTTGATTTCGGGTATCCGTTTGAGAGCAAGAGACTTATGAGGAGCGACCTGAGAGCCGATACCGAGGGAGAGAATGTAAAAATTTCCCTCGTGTCGGACAAAGGTATAGGAGAGTCGGCGCTCATATCGGGCGAGCGGGGGATATCCTCTCACAGTATAAGAATGAATTGCGGAAGATTTACCGACCTGAAAATGAGGATATCCTCGAGCGCGGATGCCGCGCAAAGAATATACGCACTCACCCTTACGGTGAAGAAGTAGGGTGAAGAAAGGAGAATATGAAAAGAAACAGCAAGGCTTGGAGTCAATATGAGGCGGGAAAGGCGTATAAGCGCCGTATCGGGCTTTATGAGACCGTTCGCCGCAACGAGAGATTTTACAGGGGAGACCAATGGTACGGAAGCGGCGCGGACGACCTGCCAAAGCCCATTTTCAATGTAATAAAACGGGTGGTGGATTATCTGGTATGCTCGGTTGCGTCATCAGATGTATCGCTGAGCTATACCGACGAAAACCTGCCCTTTATGACCGATGCCGAAGAAATAAGAACTCTCAGGGAGGGGTTGGAGCTTCTGAATAAGAACGCCGCCTATCGCTGGGAAAAGAACAAGATGGGAAGCAAGGCATATCGCCTGCTGACCGACGCTGCCATCTCGGGTGACGGGGTACTTTATTGCTACTGGGATCCCGAAATCAGGGGAGGGCAGGGCTTTGAGGGTGACATAGTCACCGAAATTATAGATAATTCCAATCTGTTCGTTGCAGATGTCAACCGCGCGGATATACAGTCTCAGGACTATATAATTCTGTCAAGCCGCGCGAGTGTGTCCTCTTTGCGGCGCGAGGCTATGAAGTACGGTGTCTCGGCGCAGGAGGCAATGAAGATATCTGCCGACCGAAACGGCGATACCCTATCTTCGGACAACTCGGCGCCCGAGCTTGACGGGGACGAGGAGGCAAAGACTGCCTATATAATCAAATTCTGGCGGGAGGACGGCAGGGTAGTCTTTGAAAAATCAACGCAGGATTGCGTTATAAGAAGGGTATATACAGACGCCAGACTTTACCCCGTGGCGTACTTCAACTGGTGTCCCACCAAGAACAGTTTCCACGGAGCTTCTCCCGTCACTTCCCTTATTTCCAACCAGAAGTTTATAAATCGGGCTTATGCTCTCGCTATGAAGCATATGACCGATACGGCTTTCTCAAAGGTTGTTTACGATAAATCCAAGATTCCCGAATGGTCAAACGGTGTGGGCGAGGCAATAGCCGCGCTTGGAGGCGGAAATATTTCCGACGCCGTATCGGTGGTGGGCGTCGGCGATATGCAGGACGGATATATGGAGCTTATAGAGAGTGCCGTAAGCTTGACTAAGGAGCTTATGGGCGCTACCGAATCCGCCCTCGGAAATATCGAAGCCAAGAACACCAGCGCAATTCTCGCTCTCCAGGAAAGCTCGAAAATATCGCTTGAGCAGATAAGCGCGGCGTATTATCAGTGCATAGAGGATATGGCGAATATCTGGGCGGATATGATGTGCGCGTATTATCCCAAGCAGAGATTTCTGCCGTATAAGAGCGGAGATGAAATATCTGTGGGCGAGGCGGATTTCGAGCTGCTCAGGCGCGGACTCGTTTGCGCGAGGGTAGATGTTTCTCCCGTTGCGAGGTATAGCGCGGTGGGCGCTCAGAATATGCTCGACAAGCTGCTTGACGGAGGACACATATCTCCGTCGGCGTATGTCAAGCGTTTGCCTGCGGGTATCCTTCGCGACAGACAGTCGCTGATAGAAGAAATAGAATACGGAGACAAAGGAGAAGAGAGAGATGAGTGAGACAGAAGCAGTTATCAATGAGGAGATGAAAAATGAAGAAACTGAAGAGCTTTTGGGCGAAGATACTCGTAATGATGGCGGAGCTGATATGCCTCAGACTGCTCAGGCAGCTTCAGAGGGCATTGAGGGCTCTGATTCGGAGACTGAAGCACTGAGAGAGGAGATAAGAGAGCTCAGGGCGGCGCTTGATGCGAAGGAGGCGGAGCAATCGAGAATACTCGCGCAGATAAGCGAGTTTTCCGCGGTATTCCGGGGGAAATCGCTCGAGAGCGTTCCCGCCGAGGTCTGGGAGAGTGTGAGCGGAGGAGTGCCGCTTGCGGCGGCTTACGCTCTTTATGAGAAAAAGACCGAGGCAAATCGCGCTCTTACGCAGTCGGTCAACGCAAGAAATGCCGAGCGAAGCTCGGGTGCTGTCGGTAGAGAGAGCGGCAGCGAATATTATTCCCCCGCGGAGGTAAGAAAAATGTCCGCGGCGGAGGTAAGAAAAAACTACAACACAATTATTGAATCCATGAAAAAATGGAACTGAAAAAGAAAGGACAAAAAATTATGGCAATTACAAACTTTATTCCCACAATATGGAGCGAAACACTTTACACACAGCTTGATAAGCAGTACATAGCCGTTGCTAACAGTAACAGAGAGTTCGAGGGCGAGATCAAGGAGAAGGGCTCTGTCGTAAGAATCTGCGGAGTCGGCGAGGTCGCCGTAAGCGATTATACCAAGAACACAGATATGAGCACCCCGCAGAGTCTCTCGGATACCGTTAAGGAGCTGGCTGTCGACCAGGCTAAATACTTCAACTTCCAGATAGACGATATTGACAAGGCGCAGTGTACCCCCAAGCTTATGGACGCGGCAATGAAGGTCGCCGCAAACGCGCTCGCAAACGAGGCGGACGCGCACATATTCGGACTTTATTCCGACGCGGGTAATACCGTCAAGGTTGAATCGGCTACCGAGGAGAATATCATCGACGCGCTTATCAAGGCTCGTACAAAGCTTTACGAGAACAATGTATCCGACGCAAACGATGTCGTTATCGAGGTATCTCCCGCGGTTGCGGAGCTGATTCTCAAGGCAAAGGTCAACCTTGCGACCGATAACACGGCGGCGCTTGAGAACGGTTGTATCGGAAGCATCGGCGGCTGCAAGATATTCGTTTCCAACAATATCGTTGCCGACAGCGAGAGCGTTGAGGGAACTACCTTCTACAAGTGTATGGCGCGTACCAGACGAGCTATCGCGTTCGCAGAGCAGCTCTCCGAGATAAACGCATACCGTCCCGAAAAGAGATTTGCCGACGCGGTCAAGGGACTCTACCTCTACGGCGCAAAGGTCGTATATTCGGGCGAGCTTGTTCTGCTTGACATCGGCGTAGCAAACTGATAGGAGCGCGCCTTGAAGAACAAAGATGTATACGATAGCGCCCTGCGCATACTCGCCGAAAAGAATGTAGCGGGCGCGAATGACGATTATGAGGAGAGAGCGCCGTATCTTCTCGCCGCCTTCTGCGCCGAGAGCGCAGAGGCGGACAGGATTTACAGACGCGTCAACGGTCTGACCGAGGCAAAGACGGTCAACGCCGTTTATGTTCCGCTGACCGATGATTTTCCTTGCAGTCCGCGCTTTTGCGCGGCGGCGAGTACATACCTCGCGGCAATGCTCATATTCGACGATAACACCGAGCTTTCGGACAAGCTCTTTGACAGGTATTCCGATATGATGTCGGCTATCTGCTATGAGCTTCCCGCGCTCGTTGAGCCGATAAGAGATAAATATTTCTTCTAAACTAAAGGTTTAGACAAAAAGCTGCCAACCTCTTGACAAAGCTAAAAAACGACCTTATAATAAGGACAGTTGATAGATTTGCGGAGGTTGGCAGATATGGATTTTAAAAAGCTTGATAAATATATGGACAGACTTACCGACAGAGGAATACCCTTCGCGGACCTGGCGGTAAGTAAGGACGGAAAGATAGTATACCGTCGTCTTGTCGGATTTTCTGACGCAGAGCAGACGAAGCCGCTTAACGGAAGCGAGCTTTACTGGCTTTTTTCGGTTTCGAAGGTGCTTACCTGCACTATGGCGATGAAGCTCGTAGAGGAAGGAAAAATAGACCTTAACGCGCCCGTCTCGGACTATCTTCCTGCCTATAAGAACATCTTCGTCCGAAATAGTGACAACACGGTAGCGAGAGCGCAGAACGAGATGAAGATAGTGCATCTTTTTACTATGACGGCAGGGCTTGACTACAATGTCAAAGCTCCGAATATCCTCAGAGCGATAGAGCGGAGCGGGGGAGATACGCTCGAGGTCGTTTCCTCTTTTGCCGATGCCCCTCTTAATTTCGAGCCAGGGACACATTATAGATACAGTCTGTGCCACGATGTTCTCGGGGCGGTAGTTGAGGTCGCGTCGGGCATGAAATTTTCAGAGTATGTGAAAAAGTATCTCACAGAGCCGCTTGAAATGAAGAATACGGGCTTCAAGCCTACGGATGAGCAGCTTTCGCGCTTTGCGACGATGTATCGATACGATAACGGTACTGCAACGGCGACGCCGATGGAGCCTACCAACGAGCATATTCTCGGTGATAAATACGAGAGCGGCGGCGCGGGAATTTTCAGTAATACTGCGGATTATATCAAATTTGTCACAGCCCTCGCAAATGGCGGCGTAGCGGAGAACGGCTACCGTCTGCTGAAGCCCGAGACGGTGCAGATGATGACGAAAAATTATCTGACCGACTCGCAGAGAACCGAATTTGTCAGTACGAAATTTTTCGGATACGGCTGGGGACTTTGCGGCAGAGTGCATCTTGACCCCATCGTTTCGGAATCGCTCTCGCCCGTCGGTGAGTTCGGTTGGGACGGAGCGGCTAATTCCTTTTCTATGATAGACTCAACCAACAGAGTGGCTATGTTTTTTGGAAAGCAGGTTCGGGGCTGCGCGTACGGACACCATAAGATAGACCCCACCGTGAGAAATCTCGTGTACGAGGGACTTGATTTGTAATCGCTAAAAAGTATGTAGCATAAGGTAAAAAACTATTGACACGGTAATTTTTCTGTGGTATAATACGAGGTGTTCGTCAAACGGCGAACACCTCGAAGATTATATTGGGATATAGCCAAGTTGGTAAAGGCACAAGACTTTGACTCTTGCACTACGCTGGTTCGAGTCCAGCTATCCCAGCCATTGCGGGGGTAACCACTTTTTGAACACTTTCAAAAAGGAGTTGCCCTTTGCTATGTTTTTAAATAGCAAAAAGAGAGCATCTATTTCTCCGCCAAGAAATAGATGCTCTCGCCTTTTATAATCGGGAGTTGCACTTTGTTATGTTTTTAAACTTGCGTAATAAGCCGCTTCAATCTCGGATGGCGACTTGAAATTCAAACGCCGATGAGGTCTGCGGTTATTGTAGTAATCAATATATTTACCAACCTCTTCGTCAATTTCTTCGATAGATGAATATGTTTGACGATACAGCGCCTCGTATTTCAGCCTCGAAAAGAAGGCTTCACAGACCGCATTTTCAGTCGGTGTCCCGGGCGTGGCAAACGATTGTGTAACCGAACATTCTTTCAAAAATTCTCTGAAAGCATGACAAGTGTATTGCACACCTTGGTCGCTGTGGAACATTAAGCTTTTCGGTTCACCGCGCCATTGGAATGCCTTTGAAAAAGTTTCAATGGTGAGCATCGTATCAATGCGATCCGATACAGCATACGAAAGTACCATTCTTGAGAACAAATCAATGATCACACAAACAAATTTGTTTTCTTGACCGGCTCGAACATACGTTATATCGCTCACCCAAACCGCATTCGGGGCTATCTGATCGTATTCGTTATGTAGCCGATTTTGGTAGTACGGTCTTGAAATTGGTTTCTTGTGGTGACTCAATGCCATCGGTGCTTGAACCGTCAAAGACATTTCTTTCATCAAGCGTGCAATTCTTTCCTCAGCAACACGATATCCTCGCTCCTCCAGTATACGCTTGATCGGACGTTTTCCCAAACGATATTCGCTGTTCTCAAAGATTTCTTTGATCAACGGTTTGATCAGCTCATCGTTTCGCTCATAAAGTGTACGATATGCCTCTCTCCGTTTATAGTGATAATAACTACCCGTCGGAAGATTTACAGCATCGCACAAAATTCTGACGGAATAGCGGTCTTTCAGCCTATTGACCGCCTTTACCTTCTCGGCATTTGACGCATTTGGAGAGCATTTCAAAATGCTTTGCGCTTCTAAAACAGCCTTCATACGATCCAACTTGCGTTGCATGTGTTTTATGCTGTCCGATTTGGTGCTCCGTGGCTTTTCAAACATACGGGTCTGATACTGGTGTTTCCAAGCGAACAGCGTGCTTTCTGGAATATGAAACTCCTGCAGAGTTTCCTTCACCGTGTGGTGATCGAGATAGAATTCAACGACTTGTTTCTTGAATTCCGTGGTGTACTTTTGATTTGACATCTTTAATTACCTCCTTGTCAAATATCCAATTATTATACATCATAATTGTAAACTGCGATACCTTTCGTGCGCAAAAAAACAGGGCATCACCGAAGTGATCCCCTTTAAAACAAGGTGTTATATTTTTGTGATTCGGTATAGCAAATAACCATTTTAATAATTGTAGCCCTCGCTCTTTTTTGAACAAGGGCTGTTTTCGAATGTTGAATTTATTCTTCTATATCAAACATTTGCGTTGGGAATACAAGAATGTCATCCATTGTTGTTCGCTTGTCATATCGTATGGGAGTTTCTGATTTATCGAATGTTTCCAAGTCCACTTTTAGAAAGATGCCATATTCATATACGCTGCCGTCCTTAACTCTTTGGTCGTATCTGAACATCACATAATAATAACCACCGTATTCATACGCCCAATCAACGTATCCGCTAACGGTTTTATCGTGAGAATAGTTTTGTTCTTCGGAAAGCGTATCGGCTTGGAGCTTGTAAATGGATTGATTTCCTACCACGTAGAGCGTATTGCCGTCAAGGTACATACCACAAAGCTGATCTTCGATTAGCAGGCGGCTTTCTATTTCAAAGTCGGTTTTGCTGATGGCGCAGATTGTATTGATGCGCTCGTTTTTATCTTCTGCAAGGCAGTAAATAACGGAGGCTGTTTCGATGATTTCCCAAAAGCAATTATACTCCGCGTAGTAATATTGCTCTTTGATTTCCTGTTCTGCCACGTTGTAGTCAATGATAGAAGCCTTCCACTCGTTTGTACCACCCGTCTTTGAAAGATGCTTACCAACGAGCTTTGCGGTTGAACTGTCTGCCGCTACATCACGGGTGTATAGTTCAATTTCCGTCTGCTGAATAACATCCCCATCGTAATCCTGCTCTACAAGCAAATTAAGATAGGTGGTATCGGTATAGTTACCGTTCATTATTGCCAACACGGAGTCATTCAATAATTCAACGGCTGTTACACCGCTATACTGCGGATTGTTCAGCCAATGGACTTCTGAATAGACACCGCTTTCTTTCAAGTCAAAGAGCATATTATTGTTTTTTCTGCCGCCGGATACTATGAGCTTTTCGGCATTAAAGGAGAAGAAGGACAGATCCTGCATTTTGGAATTTTTGAGCTTTTCTGTAACAGCGCCGTCAGAGTCAATGCAGAATATTCCGCTTGATTCTTCGCGCGATCTTGAATGGATAACGATATAATCGGCTTCCGCACCGATGTGTTCCGCAGTTTTTGAACACGATGTCAAAGTAACGGATAAAACGATTATTGCAAGCAATAAAGAGCATATTTTTCTCATTGGAGCATACCTCCTTTCCGTATTTAATTGTAACACATTTTTAAGGATTTGTAAAGCACGACGAGGGTGCCGCCCAAACAGCATCCTTGCTTAGTTACTTTCAAAACCCAATGTAATATATTTTTCAAGAATCGCATTGACTGTTGCTATATCTTCTTCCGATAGAACTAAGCTTTTTCCGCTAACATCTTGTACCTTTGATGAATAGATTGACATATCTTTTAAGTTATATTTGTTTATTGTTCCGTTGTCGGAATTGTAATACAGCAAATGCCCTTTTAGGTTAATGACACAATCACTTTCGCAATCGGTAGGTTCTTCTGCCCAGTTTCCGCTATTGATTATTACTGACAAAGTAGCTGCGTCATCTTCAGAAATTTGAACAGAAAAATTGTATGTTTCTTTTCTGCCTATTTCACCAACAGAATTTTCTGTCACTTTAAGAGTATGAGTGTTTGTGTTATTTTCTTCTTGTTGTGTTTCGTTGCAAGCAATCAATACAACCATACAAATCATTATTAAGATCAATGATATTAGTTTTTTCATCTCCCTCTCCTTTTCTCATCTAATGAAAAACACTTCGTAATGCACTTATAGGGTGCCGCGCGGTGCGACACCCTTGAGCTATGATCTCATTCTACATTTATAAGCTCATTAAGAACCTCGTAAACGTAGTCGCCATTGTCAGACTGAACGCGAATATCGTACACAACATCGTCATACTCAAAAATCGCGTAATACCAATATTCGTACTTCAAAGAATTTTCATTTTGAGCGATCTGAACCTCAACACCGTTTATGAGCTTGCTCTGTGTTGCTTCTTTGGTGAAAACCCTGCTGACCTTCCAATCGTCCACGGTGGTTTCCCCAAACATACAATGCAAAATAATGTCGCCATTGGTATCGTACTTGGATGCAAGCAAGGAATACCAATCGTCTGTGTTTTCCGCCTTGCCATCAGTTTTGTAGTATAATTCGTACTGCTCAAAGCCTAAATTGAAGGCAAGGAGCTTTCCTTCATACTGTGCCGGAAGCTCACTTTCGTTGGTAATTTCAATGAGCGTTCCTTCACGGTAGATATCGGTCATTTGGCTTGGGAAAAAGCCGATTGCAATTCGGAATACGACACCTACCACAAGGCAGAAGCAGGCTGCAATCGCTCCCCATTTCAACCAAGCGTTACTTTTCTTCTTTGCGGTGTAGTTCACGGCTTCATCGACATAGCTTTCTCCGATGTTGCCAAGTGCGTTTGAAAACTTTTTCGTAGTCATACTATAACCTCTCTTTCTAATAGGTACTCCCGTAATTCCTTACGGATTCTTGTGAGTCGGACGGACACATTGTTTTCTGTTAGTCCAACCTGCTTTGCGATGTCAGCATACGTATCGGAAAACCAATATCGACGCAAGAAGATCACACGATTTTCCTTGGAGAGCGAATCCAAGAATGATTCAATAATCTTGGTCAGCTCATGCTCCGCAATTTCTTCCTCGATGGTGGTCGTAGAAGCGAGGCAATCTTCAAGTTCCTCCATAGCGACATCATAGTGGCTGTTTCTTTTGGCGGCGGTGTTTTGCTCGTAGCGTTTGAGTGAAATGTTCCTTACGATCTTACAGACAAACGCAAGCAAGGGATTGGGCTTGGCAGGTGGGATGGCGTTCCACGTTCCGAGGTAGGAATCGTTCACACATTCTTCCGCATCCTGATGATTGTTCAGAATTTTGAATGAAAGTGAGTGAAACACTTTGCCGTACTTCCCGTCAAGCTCCTTGATGGCTTGCTCAGATCGTTCAAAGAACAGTTCGATTATTCTTTCATCATTCATCTGCTCGACCTCCTTTCACCTATATACTACGGTTTTGTCGCCAAAAACTACAAGAAAGAGAAAAGTTTTTTATTATTATAGCATATTTTTTCAAAAAATGTGTGAACGTACAGGAAAAGCTTTAAGGGGATGAAATGTATAAAGACACTTCTGCCTTTCGCGTTGAAAAATTCACGATTTTATGATATAATGAATTGAAAAGATCTTTCACTTCGGAGGCGGCAACAATATGGAACAAAAGAAGTATTATCACTATACATCTATAAAAACACTTTTTTCAATTATTTCAAATGAGGAACTGTGGCTTTCCAATCTAAAAAACTCTAATGATCCGAACGAGTTTTATCTAACTTGTGATGAATATAATGCATATGTCAGTAAGTTGGGCAAAGATCCATACAACGGTAAGCCGTATGTACTTGAAGAAAACGGTATATACGGAAATACCTATGGCCTTTCTTTTACATTGGTTGGAGATAACTTAAGCCAATGGGAACGCTATGGAGATTCACTGAGTGGAGTTTCAATATGCTTTGATATTGATTTGATGCAGAAGACTTTGGAAGAAAAATATGATTTTGCATTTGATTTTGATGCTGTAAAATACACAGAGGATGAAAAAATAAAGTTTATAGAAAGCAAAATTGATAAGGTTCATTGGGACAATTTTAAGGGTTGTCCAGTTGCGAAATGGACAATGGAAGGAATTTATTTTATTGATCATTACAATCAGGCGCAAATGCTATTTAAAAAAGAGCCCTTTTATGTGGAGCAAGAGTATCGCTTATTCTTCGATCCTACATATTATGATTTCTTTCACCAAATATATATGGGTTATCATTCTCCTCGACTGACTAAATCCCAAGAAAAAGCCGAAAAAAGATATGGCCATGTTGCGAATACGCTTCGATTATTGAATAAGGATATAAAATTTGCGTTAATGCGCAATGGTATTAATGGATATATACCTTTCAAACTATCTGTATTAGGGGAAAGAAAGCCAGAAATAATTAAAGAAATAATATTAGGCCCCAAATGTACACAGGACCCTAAAGAGTTAAAAGCATTTTTATCTCAATATGGATATGACGTCGAAATTCGAAAATCGGAGATATCGATTCGATAATGCTGTGAAAAAAGCAAGGTGATTCAAATGGCAAAATTTAAATATTATTCAACCAAGCAACTCGTTAATTTCTTTATAGGACAAGGGAAAGAGGGTGAATGCTGGGATTTCAAGCAAGAGTGGCATGATAATATTTCTGATTTAGTAAAAGATATTATTTGTTTTGCAAACACGACACACGATGAAAACTGCTATTTGATTTTTGGTGTATCCAATGATTTGCAAGTTGTTGGAATGAAGAAACCGAGAACAAAACAAGCCGATATAATTGACTCGTTATCAAACCTCAATTTTGCTGGAGATATTATTCCCAAGATCGAAGTAGAAACGATTGATATTGATGGCGTTGAAATAGATGTTTTAATTGTTTTTGATGTTAAAAATCCTCCCGTATATTTGAAAAAGCCGTATGGCAAAATGCGTGAAGGTTGTATTTATTTAAGGAACGGAGATAAAAACACCCCCGATAATGGTAATGCAGACATTGAAGATATAGAAAATTTATGGCGCAAACGGCTTGGGCTTACAAAGCCTCCCCTTGAAATAATCTTTGATCGTATGCACAACAAATTGGAATGGACAGAGCAAGATGATGTTTTCTACAACATATATCGCCCGGAGTATGTGATAGAAATAATCGATGACGAGGAAGATGACCTTGAGGCTGAGTTCTATGCTTATGCAATGACCAATTCCAACACTTCATATCGCAATCTAAATATTAAATACCAAAGTACAATTCTCGATTCATATCAATTGGTAATTCTTGATGGAGGACGTTTACAAATTCCCGTTCCGGAATGGGGGTATGTTTGCCATAACGATTATGGAATAAACGCAAAATATTGCTATAAATATTACATAGCTGGAACGCGCCGCTATCGATTATTGTCTTTTCTCTATGACGAACAAAACAGTGACGAACGATTCGCATTTATGCATCTCAATGATGTAGTTCTTCACTATCATTCAGATGACGAAAAACTTGCTTTTGAATCTTTTGTTGAAGGTCATCAGGAGATATTTGAAAAATATCTTAATGGCACTAACAGATATAATCACATTAATACTGGCGAACTAACAAAAACAAAAGTATATAAAGAACGATTACATACGGGAATAGCATTGAATAAATTGTTGGCAGATTGGAGAACTAAAAATATTAAAGCATAAGTTGGCGAAGGAACAGATTATGAATTTATACGATATGTGAAATCTTTAGAAATAAATGAACTTTTATAGGAGGGCTATGAATATGTGTTTGAGCTCAAAAAGACAAGAACGCATTTATGGAGAAATGATCCAATACATTATATGCGAGTTGTATAAGTGTACTGATAAGAAACTTTTTTCTTGTCAAACATTCGAATTGCTTGGGAAGACATACATAAAAATCATTTTAAAGACCGTAAAAGGTGTTAGAAGAAAAATGATTTTTAGATTTATAGATTCACATGCGGAAGCACACGGTGAAATCCTAAATAATAAAAACAGCAAATGTGTATATTTATGTCAGAAAATTATCGGGGTAAATCGACTCCCCAAAGATACATATGAAATGGTCTCGACTAAATACAATGAATTGTTTCGGGTAAAGTATGAAAATGTAAAACGAAGAATAATTCTCTCAAGTGCAGAAACAGAACAAAAACAAAAAATCGTAAGTGCAGATGCCGCCAAAATCGAAAGCAAAAAGTTTGGAATATTGTACGACATTTCATCAGACGAAAAGCAACTGTTGCAATATTATAGAGATAACAATAGTTTGCGAACCAAAAAGGATATTTTAGCAAAAATAAAAATTGATTTAGAAGAAAAATTCAGAACATATTGCGACTTTGAAAATGAATCGGAGATAACAAAAAAAAATAGAATTATAGCAATTCAATATTCTACAGGTATATTTGAATCTGAGGATATTAATAATAGTTTTTTGCCATATGAAGCATATTTGGAGGCATGTGAAAATTATTTGATTTCTTATGATAAACAGAGTGCTAATATAAAAATTTATCCGTTTTTCGAACTCGCAAGGAAAGAGTTTGAAAAAAATCATAGATTGAACAAAGAAAACAATGACGAACAATATACCTTGGAAATTAAAGAATTAATGCAATATCGCGACGACTTGAATATTGCAATACACGAAAGTCAAAAATCAGAAAAAACATGTGAATTTATAGTGCAAAAAAACATATTAAGTGAAGTGGAGCGTTATGTTAATTCACTTATATGCTTGCGTAAAAGAAAAAATTTATTGAAAGAATTATTAGAACTTTACAAAGCTGAAAGATTTGATATTTTTGTCAATTTATGTACGGTGCAAATTGAAGGGGTTTTTAATGATTTGCAATATGATCTTGAATTGTTTCAGCGATTCCAAAGCATTTCATTAGATCCAACACAAGATTTGAAACATAAAATTAACAGCATTGAAGATAATATACCTTATGAGTATGTTTTGTATTTTGGGCATTGTTTTAATAACTTGCAAAGAAATATAGTTGCTCATGGAAGATGGTTATTAAACCAAGATGCTGTTAAAGTTGCAAATGAATTATTGTTAGATTTGCATTCATTGCTTTATATGGTATTTAGATGTAGTCATTTAGAAAGAATGTACCGATTTATACACAACTATGTCGATACCAATTCTAAAATTGTCGGTAATTGTTATGGTGCATTATATTATGATCTTACAGGCGAAAGGATCCACGGAGATTATGATTATATAGGTCATATCGAACCCAAACAAGTGTTACTTTGGATTTTTAATCCATTTTACGAAAGATTCTATAAAGAAGCTGCTGATGAAAATGATACGAGCTTAGAACAAATACGAAATGTTTTATCTTCGATTGCTTTTTGGGAATACATAAGTGACGATATAGACGAAAAATTACATAATGAATTAATTAACGATAATTTAAGCCGCTTTAAACTTGTTTTAGGGGAAGTAATGAATTGTAATATTTCAGATAAAACCAGATCCAAAATAAAGGAAATAAAAGCAAAATTGTTTAAATACGAAAAAGCAGTTTCTCCTTAACAAAAACGGGAATTATACCAATATTGATTTGTGTCAACATTAATACATAGGACTCGTTTGCAAGCATGGCGTTGCGCTCCGGAAGATAGCGGTTAAGTGCAGCTCCCATCATCGCCAATGGGTTCGTCTACCCTCTGCAAAATCCGTGTGCATCTAAATTGGCCACACACGGTTTTGCATCTAAATCGGACACACGTCACATGATGAGTGTCTGATTTAGATGTAGGCACGAAAAAACGAGAAAAGCGGAGATTTCGAGAGATTTCTCCGCTTTTTTCGACTCTAAAGTTTTTCAGAATTTTGTAGATGCATTTCGGGCTTTTCGCGTCTGTAGACAGATTCGAACCAGCGAAATGCATTTTTTGATATAGATTCCCCACCGAAGCAAATCCGTGGACAGATTCGAACCGCCACATCGTAGGGGCGTTCTGCGAACGCCCGCGGGCGACACAATGGTCGCCCCAACACATTCAAAGTTTATTTACAAAGTCATAGATGCAAAGGCATTTTGGATAGATTCGAACTAACGAAGTACTTGAAATATTTACAAATTTGTGGTATAATAAGATACAACCAAATGAAAGGTGGTAAAATATGGACTTTAAAATTCTCATTCGAAGATTTTTCGCATTTGTAATTGACTGGAATATTATGTTTGGTGTTGCCATGGCGCTTATGTTCTACGGCCCCGGAAGCAACCCTGAATACCTACTTTTTCCAAGTATCAAGATGTTAAGTTCTGCGGGATTCCTTATGGGGCTTGCATGGTTACCTCTATATTGTTTATTCAAGGATTGCTTGTTTGGAAGAAGAAGTCTAGGTAAACTTATCTGTGGGCTGACAATTCAAAATTCCGAAACCGGAGAAAAAGCATCTTTTGGAAGTTTGATATTGAGAAACGTTACATATGTAATCGTGCAGATTGAAGGCATTGTGGTTTTAGTTAACAAAGGCAAACGCTTAGGTGATTCCATCGCTAAAACACAGGTTGTAAGAAAAGCCAAAAATACATAGGACTCGTTGCAAGCATGGTGTTAAAAGTCTGGTAGAACGCGGAACCTTTTAACTTCAATCATCGCCAAGGGGGTAGTCTACCCTCTGCAAAATCAGCGCGCATCTAAATCAGCCACACACGGCTTTGCATCTAAATCGGACACACAACACAGAAAAAAGCACTTGCGCGAGCAAGTGCTTTTATGCTATAATAAATCCAACAATATCCCACAGGAGAGAATTTTATGCCAAACGGATGCATATCAATAGACAGAGTCTTATCAAGGCTTGACGAATATCTGAATAAAAACGATTACGCCGCGGCGGAGCGGCATCTGCTTTACTGGCTCGACGAGGCAGAGCGAGGCTGCGACGCGCGAACCGCGCTCACCTTTCTCAACGAGCTTATGGGGCTTTACCGAAAGCTCGGCAGACGCGCAGATGCGCTGAGCTGTGCAGAAAAGGCGCTTGCAAAGATAGAGAGTCTGGGCATATCGCACCAGGTCGGCGCCGCGACGACCTTTCTCAACTGCGCCACCGTTTACAAGGCGTTTGATATGTCAGAACGCTCACTTCCGCTCTTTGAGAGGGCGAGGGAGGTATATGAGAGAGAGTTGGAGTCGGACGACAGCCGTCTCGCGGGGCTTTACAACAATATGGCGCTCACGCTTGTCGACCTCGGAAGATTTTCCGAGGCAGACGCCCTATACAGAAAAGCCATTTCCATTATGGAGAGGGCAGAGCGTGGCGGACTTGAGGTTGCTATAACCTATCTCAATATGGCAACCGCGGCGGAAGCCGAGAGGGGACTTATTGAGGCGGAAGCCATTATATCGGAATATCTTGAGAGGGCAGAGGCGCTTCTTGATGCTCACCCCACAAGAGACGGATATTACGCATTCGTTTGCGAAAAATGCGCGTCGGTCTTTGGTTATTACGGACACTTTTTCTACGAAAACGAGCTGAAGGAGAGGGCGAGAAGAATATATGAAGGGAATTGAGCTTTCCGAGGCGTTTTACCGCGAGTTTGGCGAGCCTATGATACGCGACTGCTTTCCCGAGCTTTTGGGACTTATCGCAGTCGGAGTTGCGGGTAGCGGCTCTGAGTGCTTCGGATATGACGATGAGCTTTCGCAGGACCACGATTTTGATATTGGATTTTGTATCTTTATCCCCGATGAGAATGTGATAGACAGCAGGGGCGCTTTTGCCCTTGAGAGGGCGTATTCCAAGCTGCCGAGAAGCTTTCGGGGCTTTGAGCGAAGCCTGCTCGCGCCCGTTGGCGGAAGTCGCCGAGGGGTAATACGAATGAGCGATTTTTTCAAGAGCAAAACGGGAGACCCCGAGGGCGAGCTATCCCCGACAGACTGGCTGATGCTCCCTGAGCAGTCCTTGGCTGAGGCGGTGAACGGCAAGGTGTTCTTTGACGGACTTGGAAAATTCACCGAGATAAGAGAGAAGCTCTCGTATATGCCCGAGGATATCCGCCGCAAGAAGCTCGCGGGCGAGCTGCTCGTTATGGGGCAGTCGGGGCAGTATAACTACGGCAGATGTATCGCGAGGGGAGAGACTGCCGCCGCACAGCTGGCGATGTGTGACTTTGCGAGGAGTGCGCTTCACGCGGCATTTCTTCTGAATAAGCAATATATGCCATACTACAAATGGAGCTTCCGTGCCCTGCGTGAGCTTCCTCTGCTTTCAAAGCTTCACGAGCCGCTTGAATATCTCATATCAAGTGCCAATCGAGAGGGAAAATCGGAGCGCAAGATAAGAATTGCGGAGCAGATATGCGCCGATATTATCTCCGAGGCGAGAGGGCAGGGATTAAGTGATTACAGCGGTGCTGAGGCAGAGGGACACGCCTATTCCGTCAACGGCGGAATATCCTCGCCCGATATCAGAAATCTTCATATTCTCTGCGCGGTGTAAAAAAGTACGGAATATCGACAATATTCGCTCAAACTATTGACAAAATACTGTAAAAGCGGTATAATTGACTTAGTAATTTGCATATTGCGTATTATAAAATAAATAATTAAGGAGAACGACTATGGCTTTTTGTCCTAATTGCGGAGCTTCGGTAGAGAACGGTGCAATCTTCTGCACATCCTGCGGCTCCAGTATTCAAACAAACGACGGGGCTCCCGAAACCCCCGCAACCCCCGTGAACGAGGAGGTTGTATACAACACACCTCAGACTGCGCCCAAGGCGCGTGAGCTGAATGTCGCTCAGCTCGTTTGGGCTATAATCAATATTGTTCTTTGCTGTATGCCCTTGGGTGTTGCAGGTCTGGTATTCACGATTATGGCGAAGGATTCACCTGACGACGCGACAGAGGCAAAGCGTTTGAAGAATGCGAAGATTTTCAACATAATCGCTACTGTAGGTGGGGCGTTGATAGTAGTGTTCTACATAATCTACTTTGTTTTCCTGTTTAGCTTTTCAGAGTATATGTACTATTAATATCTTCAAAAAGGGGCGTTGCCCCTTTTTTGTCAGATTTATTGAGATTTGAAAAGGATTTATGATATGTCTGATGTTTCTCGCAAAAAATGGTTGAGAGTGGTGGTCGGTGTCGGTCTGCCGCTCGGAGCGGTTGCTGTCGCACTGTTTTTTCTCTGGCTGGGAAGTACTCCGCCCTGCCTTTTTTATAAGCTGACGGGCTTTTATTGCGTGGGCTGCGGCTCGGGGCGAGCGTTTATGGCACTTCTTCACGGCAATCTTTACGCCGCATTTAGATTGCAGCCCCTTATGATGCTTTTTCTTCCGATAATATGCTATTTTTGTCTGAAGAAGTATATAGCCTTTGTTTTCGGGCGTGATATTCTGCCATTTCCAAAAATCAGAATGAGCTTTGTGGGTATATTAGTTCTGGTGCTAATAATTGGATTTTGGGTGCTTCGCAACATACCCGTTTTTCCGTTTACGCTTCTTGCGCCCACGGTAGTCTGAAAAACGAAATCTTCCGAAACGGAGAAAAATATGACAAAAGAAGAAATTCAAGCTCTGCTTGAGCGGCAGAGAAGATATTACAGAAGCGGGGCGACGCTCCCCGTAAGCTTTCGCGTCGGTCAGCTGAAAAAGCTCTATGCCACGGTGCAAAAATACGAGACGGAGATAAACGACGCGCTGAAATCCGACCTCGGCAAAAGCCGTTACGAGGGCTTTATGTGCGAGTCGGGGCTTGTCCTGACCGAGATAAGCTACATGATAAAGCACACGAAAAAATTCGCAAAGCGGGCGCGTGTTCGCACACCTCTTTCGCAGTTTCCGTCGCGGAGCTACCGACAGCCCGTACCTTATGGAAATACTCTCATTATGAGTCCATGGAACTACCCATTTTTGCTGACAGTCGAGCCGTTGGTCGACGCCATTGCCGCGGGAAATACGGCAATCGTGAAGCCAAGCGCATATTCGCCTGCCACGGGTAAGGTCGTGGAGAAAATCATTTCCGAGTGCTTTGCGCCAGAGTATGTGACGACGGTTATGGGCGGCAGAGCAGAGAACTCCGCGTTGCTGGAGCAGAAATTCGATTTTGTGTTTTTTACGGGCAGTCAGGCGGTGGGCAAAGAGGTGCTTCGTCATACTGCCGAGCATCTTATCCCCGCGGTGCTTGAGCTTGGCGGAAAAAGTCCCTGCATCGTCGACGCGAGTGCCAATATCCGACTTGCCGCGAAGCGCATCGTGTTTGGTAAATATCTCAATTGCGGACAGACCTGCGTAGCACCCGACCATATCTATTGCGAGCGTTCGGTAAAGGAGCAATTCGTGGCGGCGGTAATTTCGGAAATCAAGGCGCAGTACGGCGAAAATCCGCTTGAAAACGGTAACTACGGCAGAATCATAAACGAAAAGCATTTCGACCGACTTTGCGGACTTATTGACGGGAGCAAGGTAGTCCACGGTGGGGAGCGTGACCGAGCAAGCTGCCGTATCGCACCCACGGTGATGGATAATGTCACAGAGAGTGACGCGGTTATGGGCGAGGAGATTTTCGGCCCGATTATGCCAGTGCTCTCCTTTGACGACTTCGATAGTCTTGTCGACTCTCTGAAAGAGAGGGATAAGCCGCTCGCGCTATATCTCTTTACGAGTGATAAGCGGCATATTTCCCGCGTGACGGGTGAGCTTTCTTACGGTGGGGGCTGCATAAACGATGTAATCATTCACCTTGCGACGAGCGAAATGGGCTTTGGCGGCGTTGGTGAGAGCGGAATGGGCTCATATCACGGCAAGGATGGCTTTGACGCATTTTCGCACTGTAAATCGATCGTCGATAAAAAAACCTGGCTTGACTTGCCAATGCGCTATCAGCCCTATAAGGGAAGATTTTATGAAAAGCTTCTGCGATTTTTCTTGAAATGACTAAAATGTAGAAATTATATATACCGCTCAGGGAAAAATAGTCGCTCCCGTGATTGACAATTGCCCGAATTTGTGTTAAAATACAGTATAAGCTTTTTGAAAAAAGCTTTGAAGAATAAAGAAAAATATTGAATCAAGGAGAATTTGATTATGAACGCAAAAGTACATGAGCTGTTAAATCAGCAGATAAACAAGGAATTTTATTCCGCATATCTCTATCTCGACTTTTCAAACTATTTTGAGGATGCGGGACTTGACGGATTTGCAAACTGGTATAAGATTCAGGCTCAGGAGGAGCGTGACCACGCAATGCTGTTCTATCAGTACCTTCAGAACGAAAATCAGAAGGTAACGCTTGAGGCAATTCCTAAGCCCGATAAGGCATTTACCTGCCATATGGATGTTCTCAAGGCAGGACTTGAGCATGAGGAGTATGTTACCTCTCTTATCAACGATATCTACGCGGCGGCATACGAGGTAAAGGATTTCCGCACTATGCAGTTCCTTGACTGGTTCGTCAAGGAGCAGGGCGAGGAGGAGACCAATGCCAACGATATGATAACGAAGATGGAGCTTTTCGGCACCGACCCCAAGAGCCTTTATATGCTCAATCAGGAGCTTGCGGCGAGAATATACAGCGCCCCCTCACTCGTTCTTTGAGTGAAAACAAATAAATAACAATAGGGCTGACAGAAATCTGTCAGCCCCATTTTGCGCTTTGTAATCTTACTTATGTTATTTTGTAATTACTATCCTGCCGAAGGATTCGGGTCTGTGGAAATCGGGGGAGGGAGAGGCGATGGGCGACCACGAGCCGAAGGGCGCGCCCGCGTTTTCGTCACACTTATAGAAATTTCCTCTCATAACGGTGTCCTCGCTTATATCCGAGAGTCCGAATATCTTTTTCAATGAACTTTCGGGAACGAATACGAGTATCTCCCAGCCCTCGTTGCCGATATTCACCGATATGGGAAAGCGCTCAATGCCCAACTCTCCGAGAAATACGCGTCCGTGTCTGCCCTCGCCGAAGCTTATGCGCGAGATGCCGAGACTGTTGCACTCAATATTGATATATCCGATATCGCCGGCGGATATGTCGCGCATAGTGAAGAAAAATTCCATACAGCTGTCCTCGTAGACCTTACCGTCAAGCTGAGTCTCTATCGAAACAGGGTTCTTTTCCTCGCAAAAAAGGTGTATGTAAAGTCCGCTCTTTTCGTCGCCCGTCTTGGCGTAGGAGAGCTGACCGTATGTTGCGTATGCGCGCTCCGCGCCGCCCCATACATAAGAATCGATATTCGCGCGTTCGACCTCGCTCCAGTCGGTCGGGGCGGTATTCGTTATTTTGAGATTGTATTCCTTCATACCATTATAAGTCCTTTCTGTATTCGTTCTTTATATAAATTTATTTTTATGGTCGGGGAAGTGTTCGGAGATATCTCGCTCTGAAACTATGTGCGAGATTTCGTTTATTCTGCATAGAGTGTTAATACAGGGAGCACCGAGCTTTTTTGAGTCAAGCATAAGCACACTCCGCTTGGAACGGGAGAGCATAACTCTGCGCACCGCGTTCTCTGCAATGGCGTTATCCGTGAGAAGTCCGTTGCTCGTGAGCGTTCTGACAGAGAAAAAGCAGATATCGGCATTAAAGGAGCGCAGAAAATCCTCTGCGTAGCTTCCGACATAGGCGTAAGTGTTTGCGGCTATCTCGCCGCCCGTAACGAAAAGCCTTACATTTGATTTGTCGAGTATCATAGCGGCTTTTGCGCTGTTCGTGACTACGATTAAGGATTTCTTTTCGGATATTACGCTCAACAGCGCCTGAGCCGTTGAGGAGCCGTCTATCATCACGGTATCTCCGTCGTTGATAAGTGAGAGACATTTCTTTCCTATCGCAAGCTTTGCCTCGGAATGCTCGCGCTCTCGGTAGGATTGCGGCAGATTCTCGCCAAGAGAGCTTCTGTGCGCGGCTCCGCCGTGAGTGCGTATAATTTTTCCAGCGCTGTTCAAGGCGGCAAGGTCACGCCGCATAGTCGGCTCGCTGACAAAGGTCGCGCGGCATAGCTCCTCAACGGTAGCCTCTCGGTTTTTGCGCAGATATTCAAGTATTAACTGCTCTCGGTCATTGTGTGACATTTTTTACCTCCGCGTGAGCGTTTGATGCATAAATTCCGTTTGTGTTATCATTTTTTGAGCGATACGCTCAAAAAGTCAATATGTCGTTGACAAAAACGCTCAAAAGTATTATAACATAACTATAATAAAAATACAATACATAGGAGAAAAATTATGCCAAAAATGAATCTTGACTGGAAAACAGCCGAAAGCTTCATAACAGACGCTTTCGTATCCTCGGGTGTACCGAGAGAGGACGCTGAGATATGCACCGATGTGCTTCTGGAGAGCGACAGACGCGGAATTGAGTCGCACGGTTGTAACCGTTTCAAGCCGATATACATCGACCGTATAAAGGCGGGAATTCAGCAGCCCGTAACTAATTTTGAGATAATCAAGGAGACCCCCACAACGGCTGTCGTAGACGGTCACCACGGTATGGGACAGGTCATCGGCTACCGCGCTATGAGCATGGCTATTGAGAAGGCCAAAAAGTACGGAATGGGAATGGTTGCGGTTCGTAATTCCTGCCACTACGGTATAGCGGGCTACTACGCAACTATGGCTACCGAGGCAGGCTGTATCGGTATGACGGGAACAAACGCGCGCCCCTCTGTTGCGCCTACCTTCGGCGTTGAGGGAATGTTCGGAACAAACCCCTATACCGTAGGTATACCCACTGACGAGGAATTTGATTTTATCTTTGACTGCGCTACATCTATCACGCAGAACGGTAAGGTCGAGTATTACGAGAGAATCGGCGAGCCCGTTCACCCGGGAACGATAATAGATATCGACGGAAACGCTGTTGAGGGCGACGCAGGCGTTGCTCTTAAGAAGATAAGAAACGGCACAGCCGCTCTCACGACCCTTGGAGGCATCGGCGAGGAGCTTGGCGGATATAAGGGCTACGGCTTCGCGCTTATAGTTGAGATGCTCTCTGCGGCTCTCCAGGACGGTATGTACGGAAAGGACCTCGACGGTAAGGATGAGAACGGAAATCTCCGTCCCTATCACCTCGGACACTTCTTTATAGCAATAGATACCGAGCATTTTATGGGCGAGGAGGCTTGCCGCAAGAAGGCAGGCGATATTCTCCGCGGCGTTCGCGCGTCCAAGAAGGCTCCCGGTGCTGAGCGCATCTACACGGCAGGCGAGAAGGAGTACGAGATTTGGCTCTCCCGCAAGGATAGCGGAGTTCCGATAAACGAGTCGGTTCAGGCTGAAATGATAAAGGTTCGCGACGAATACGGACTTAAGAGCTATGTATTCCCGTGGGAAAAGTGAGGAAGTAAAAATGAATTATGCAGAAGAATCCCTGAAGAAGCACTATGAATGGAAGGGTAAGATAGAGGTATCACAGCGCGTTGAGGTAAAAACGAGAGAGGACCTCTCTCTGGCGTATACCCCCGGTGTAGCTACCCCCTGCCTTGAGATACAGAAGGATGAAAGCAAGTCCTACGAGCTTACAAGACGCTGGAACACCGTCGCGGTCATCACCGACGGAACGGCAGTTCTCGGACTCGGAGATATAGGCCCCGTTGCGGGAATGCCCGTTATGGAAGGAAAGGCTCTGCTATTTAAGGCGTTCGGTGATGTTGACGCAATACCGCTTTGCATAAAGAGCAAGGATGTAGACGAGCTTGTGCGTACGATATATCTTCTCTCGGGAAGCTTTGGCGGAATAAACCTCGAGGATATATCAGCGCCCCGTTGCTTTGAGGTAGAGAGAAGACTCAAGGAGATATGCGATATTCCCGTGTTCCACGATGATCAGCACGGAACCGCAATCGTGCTTGGCGCGGCTCTCATAAACGCGCTGAAGGTAGTGAACAAGAAAATCGATGCGGTTCGCGTGGTCATCAACGGCGCGGGAAGCGCGGGAATAGCAATAGCTAATTTCCTGCTCGGACTGGGCGTTAAGGATATGATTCTTTGCGATAAGATAGGAACACTCGTGGAGGGCAAAGAGGGAATGACCTCTGCTCAGTCTGAGATGGCGGCTAAGACAAATAGGGATAAGCTTGACGGTACGCTTGCCGACGCTATGGCAGGAGCCGATGTATTTATCGGTGTATCCGCGCCGGGTATAGTAAGCGAGGAAATGGTAGCATCTATGAATAAGGGCGCGATAGTATTCCCGATGGCAAATCCCACTCCCGAAATAGCTCCCGACCTTGCGCTTAAAGCAGGAGCGGCTGTTGTGGGAACGGGAAGAAGCGATTTCAACAACCAGATAAACAATGTACTTGCTTTCCCTGGAATTTTCAGAGGAGCGCTTGACGCGAGAGCGTCGGCTATCACCGAGGAGATGAAATACGCGGCGGCATACGGTATCGCGTCGCTTGTATCCGACGATGAGCTTAGCGCCGACTACATCATTCCCAAGGCATTCGACGAGAGAGTCGGAAGGACGGTAGCAAAAGCTGTTTACGACACCGCAATCGAGTGCGGAGTGGCAAGAGTAAAGTAAGTAAATTGCAATGTGTTCCGATTAGACGAAAAGGTTCGAAGGCAAAAAACGGCAGTTTTATAATATTGGTACTAATTTTTATATTTTATACACCAATATTGTATTTACTTTTTGCGCAAAATGAGATATTATTATTTTGAACGGAAACGACGATAGAGACCGACGAGCCTTGATATACAAAATATACAGCACGCTATACTTTTTCGTTATAACAATATGTAAATCATAAAAAATTTGGGGGTATTCGAGCTTGGGTACCCCCACTTATGAAAAATGAGGATTGTATATGTACTCCATATATCGGAAAAACAGGATTTTATTACAATTTCGATGCTCTGAATACACGAGCGAAAGTCTGTGCGTTACGGAGGTAGGATATTCGGTTTCTACTGAGCCTACGCTGTATCGTTCAAAAAAAGATTATTATGCTCTTCATTATGCGTGAAATGGACGGATTTAGGAGCGTATACTGTTGTACGCCGACCTTAAATAAGGAGCTTCTTGCTTCTCTGGCAGAGTATGCGGGATGCCATCTGTATACCGATACGAGAGATATTCTTTACGCAAATGAGCATTATGTTGCTATTCACGCAACCTATTCGGGAATGCACCATATAGATTTCAAGGAAGCGTGTACCCCCGTTGAGGTATATGAGCAGAAGGCGTACGGCGAGAATGTCAACTCTATTGATGTCGAGATGCATTTCGGCGAAACTAAGATGTGGAAGATACAGTAGTATAGAGATTATTGAAATATGGAAGTGAAAACATCAAAATTTATGGAATAGAAGATTGAAAAGCTCACAGAAATATGATATAATAACCTCACCGATAAATAAAAATTTGACGGAGACATACTATGAGAAAATGTTTAAGATGTGAAATAGAAATGATTGAAGATTTAACGGTTATGGTTACGAATGGCGGTTATGGCATAGATGTGAGACAAAAGGGTATGTTTAAAGGTAGTTTAGGAAAAATCAAATGTGCAGTGTGCCCCGAATGTGGATATACGGAAACTTATATTGACAACACGGATAATATTAAAAAGTTAATTGAAAAGAAATGATGAATTTGTAACTAAACAAAAGTACAAGCATCGTGTTTGACTGGTCAAATGTGGATATGGGCTAAGCCCAAACCCTTATAACGATAGAAAGAGGAAACAAATCGGTTTCATAGCCGAAATGCTTCCTCTTTTTCTGTCGGACGATATGTTTGCAATCAAATGCGATATATCTCGCTATGCTCGGTGTGATATATTATCGCTTCGCTCTAATGCGATATGATCCTCGCAGGGCATATCGCTTGCCGCAGGCAAATATAGCCCCCGAAGGGAATATCACAAATCCCACAAGAAATTTATATTGCTATAGGTTCTCCGTTAAGGAGAATAATCCTCCCTGCTATTTTTTTCTCAAGTTTATTGCCCTCTTACCTCCTACGATAAAAGATGGCTATGTTAGATGTATTGTTGATTTTCTTAGTTGTGTAGGTGAATAACCGTATCTCTTTTTGAATGCTCTCGAAAAATATTTATCATCGGCAAATCCACAGGTGGTTGAAATTTCTCTGATGGAAAGATTGGTGTTTATCAAAAGGGACAATGCTTGATTTATTCGAAGTGTTATCAGATATTGCTTGGGCGATGTTCCTGTATACTCGCGAAAGGCTCTTTGTAGGGTGGATACGCTTATATAGTTCTTTTGACACAAATCTTCAATATTTAAATTGCAATCTTGAAAATTTAGCTCTATTGTGTTGATACAGCTTTTTACTGTGTCGTTGAGGACAGATTTCTTTTTGTCTTCCGATATATCGACAAGAATATCGTAGAGGATGGATTTTGCCTGATTGACAGAGAAATTCTTCTCCCAAGAGTCCAGTAAAAGCTGAAATTTAGCGGCTATTTTTGCAGGGTTGTTAAGCTGAATACTTTCAGGGGTGAAATAATTGCATTGTTCCAGATGAACAACAATGCTTTCACTTGACGAATATTCCGCCTTGTAGGGCATATTGGCGGGCAAATAAAACACATCTCCGGGTAAAGTGATAATAGACTGTTTATTCACAAACTTTAATGTTCCGCTACCGTGTGCGCGAAAAGCAAGCGCAGCGAAGGGGCGGGCTTTTACATAAAACACTCCATCTTGGTGGACAAATTTTCCAATCGACAGGATTTGAAAAGAAAGATTATCGTAGTTGTGTATCATAATTTTATCACCTCAATTGCATTATAACATATTGTGCTCAAAAAGTCCACCTTTTTGAGCAAAAAAGGCGTTTTTTTTTCTTTTTTTAGTGTTACAATAGCGGTAGATACAGACTTGGGCAGGTTGTTTATGTTTTTTCTCTAAATATTGGAAAAATTGGAGGATATGCTATGATTTTTCATCCGAAAAGGCTAATTGAGACGGAAGGTTCTTTGGTTTTTTGTGGTCAGATAAATGCGCTCGCGCATCCCTGTTTAAATAAAAATATCATAAGAGACTTTTGGGAGGAGTTTGCTTTTGAATCTTCAACGCTAAATATTTCAGAGTGTGAATCCTTTGTTTTTTCGTTTGGAAATGCGAAGGCGCTTGAGCCCCGCGATTGCGATTATACGATCAATATAGAGTCGGGCGGCGTTTGTATATGCGCCGAAAACGAAAAGAATCTTATTCGTGGCTTTATGACATTTATAGATAGATTTCGGGCAATCGACTATGACGAGAACATAGCTATCGAGGTTAATTGCTGTCAGATTAGCGATTCGGCACTGATAGAGAACAGAATGGTTCATTTTTGTATATTTCCAGAAACTGAGCTTTGGGAGTTACAGCGTTTCGTTCGGTTTTGTGGGGCGTTAAAATATACTCATATTGTTCTTGAGTTCTGGGGAATGCTTAAATACGACTGCCTTAAAGAACTTGCGTGGTCTCACGCTTTCACTAAGGAGCAGATTTCTCCCATTATACGGGAAGCAAACGATTTAGGCGTAGAGATCATTCCCATGTTCAATCAGTGGGGGCACGCCTCGGCAGGTCGTGTAATGCATGGTAAGCATGTGGTGCTTGACCAAAACCCCAAGCTTCAGACCTATTTCAGAGATGACGGATGGTGTTGGGATATTAGAAAGCCAAAAGTAAAGGAATTACTGCGTCAGATCAGAAATGAGCTTATTGAACTTTGCGGCGAGGGCAAATATTTCCATATAGGGTGCGATGAAGCGTTTAACTTCGAGTTTACTACCGAAAATATGGATATGATATGCGAATACATAAATGAGATCAGCGACGAGATGCTCAAAAAGGGGCGCCGCGCAATCGTGTGGGGGGATATGTTCTTATACAATCACCCTCACTACAACCCCAAAAACAAATACAGTTGCCACGCGCCGTCACCTGAGGCTGAAGAATATATGTTAAGTCATTTGAGCAGAGGGCTTGTAATTGGAGATTGGCAATATACAGCCAAGGAAGCTCCCGTTGAAACTGTATCGGTGTTCAAGAAAGCGGGATTTGATTGCTTGCTGTGCCCATGGGATCGAGGTAGGGCAGAGCGCAAAGCCGCATTGGCTACGGTTTATGAAGAATCTATTATGGGATTTATGCATACCACCTGGCATACGCTTGCCTCCACGACAGGTATACCGACTGTTGCGTTTATGGCAATAGGAGGTTTTGAAAAGGCTGCGCCTGCCGGAAAGATACATATGGAAGCCGCGGCGCTTTTGCGAAAGGTTATGCCCATACATGGAGATTACGCAAAGTCAGGGTGGTCTCGAATTCAGATTCATCCTGTTACTCTCGACTGAGATAAAAAAACAAATTAAAATATAAACAAAAAAGAAAAGAGGAAAAACTATGTCAATCAAACACACAGCGGTAAGCTATTACGGATTTAATTATGTAGAGCATGCGGAAAAGGACTTCATCGAAATGAAGGAGCACGGATGCGACACGGTAATTTTGGCGATAACCGAATTCGATATGGATTTTTGGTTTCCGAACATCAATAACATAGTAAAGACCGCGCACAAGGTAGGACTTCGTTGCATCGCGGATACATGGGGAATAGGAAAGTACTTTGGCGGTGAGCAGGTCAGTCTGTTTTTGCAGAACAATATACATCACAGACAGGTATCCGCGTATACGGGAGAGATTTTAAACGCGGCATGCTTTAACACCAATTCGTTCAGAGACTATTTCACGAACATCTGTCTCAAGCTGGCTCGCGAGACCGAGGTGGACGGATTCTTCTGGGACGAGCCGCACTATGCGTATCCCAAGTCTTACGCATCAATTACGGGCGGTGCAGGCGACGATTGGGCTTGCAGATGTCCCGAGTGTATGAAAAAGTTCGAGGAATATTACGGCTATGAGATGCCTAAGTTTATGAACGATGATGTTAAGCAGTTCAGATGGCGTGAAGCACTCAAAACCCTCGCGGATTGCTCCAAGGCACTTAAGGAAGTAAATCCCAAGCTTGAGATAACCTGTTGCGTACACGCGACCAAGAATACATATTATGTAACCGAGCTCAGAGGCTATGATAACTGGGAAATGGTTGCTGCTTGTCCTTATTTTGATGTATTCTCCACAACGATCATCAACTGGGCGCTTCCTGAGAGCTTCTTTAAGGAGATTACCGAGCGTACCGTTCGTATTGCTAAGAAGTACGGAAAGCAGTCCGAGCGTTGGCTCATGGGTTATAACGCTCAGCCCGAGGACTTTTCTCAGATTGATAAGGTAGTTGACCTTTACGAGAGTATGGGTGTTGACAGACTCGCAACCTGGACATATCGCGGCGGTCTTGGCACGAGCGTACAGGCTCCGGATCCCATAAAGCTTTGGGATAGGATAGGAGAGAATTACAATAGGGTTTTGAAGAAATAATTGATATTCGTGCTAATCGGGGTATAGGTTATATCTAACAATTCTTGGGGTGTTATTGTAAATTTGAAAAGCATCGTAATATCCTCCTCTTCATATTTAGGACGAGGCGGAAGGGATTATAACATTGTCCTTGAAAATTTGTATATGGGCAGAGTGAAGCATCTATGAGCAAAATATCTGTGATTGGAATTGCAGGCGAATCGGTGTTTTTGTCGGTAGAACGCTTTGGAAAAACAGGAGAAACTACTGTTGCGACGAGCTATCACAGCGAATTGGGCGGAAAAGGATTTAATCAGGCAATCGCTGCGGCAAGATTTGGTGTGGATGTGTCTTTTCTCGGTGCGGCGTATATCGAGGACATAAAACACTTTACCGATATTGCCGAGCGTTGCGGAGTAACCGCGCGCTTCGTTGGAAAGTGTAAGCGTAGTCCATACGCTGTTATCACTACGGATAAAAACGGTGACAATCAGGTATGTGTATACGGCGGCGCACAACTTGAAGAAAAGGATGTAGAGGCATTTGAAAGCGAAATAAGGTCTTCCGACATTCTTTTGCTCAACAATGAAACGCCGTATAGCGTTAACAAAAAGGCATTGGAGATAGCCAAAGCAAACGGCGTAAGGGTGATTCTGAATCCTGCTCCCGCGCGCAAGTGCGATAAGGAATTTCTGGACGATATATTCATATTTACGCCTAACGAACACGAAACAGAAGGGCTGGAAGAATACCGGAATGTTATAGTTACATTAGGGGATAAGGGGTGCTTTATCAGAGAAAACGGTGAGCACATCTCTGCGGAAAAACTATCCTCTGTGGTTGATACTACGGGAGCCGGCGATACTTTTAACGGGATTTTGGCGGCTTGTATAGCGAATGGCGAGAGTATTCGTTCCGCTTGTGAAAAAGCTAATGTCGGAGCGGCTATAAAGGTAGGAAGACAGTACATTTTGGAAAGTATTCCAAGCAGGGAAGAAATTGAAAAATTTATGGAGGGAAGAAATGGATAAAACTTACTTTAACAAGATCGTTGAAAATTTGGAAAAAATCAACGAAACACAATCCGAAAACATAAAAAAAGCGGCGAGTCTTATGGCTGACGCAATAGAGAATGACAGACTTATCAATGTATACGGAGGAGGCGGACACACCACTCTTTGTATGGGAGAGATGTTCTTCCGCGCGGGAGGTCTTGCCAATATCAATCCGATAGTTGAAAATGGATTGACCGTATTCAATCAGGCGTTGAAATACCTGGAGCTTGAAAGAACGGTAAACTACGGTTCTGCAATTATGAAATATTACAAATTGCAAAAGGACGACCTGCTTATCGTTTTCCATAACATCGGCATCAACCCCGCAACGATTGACGCCGTTATGGAAGCAAAAAAAGCGGGCGCGAAGATCGTAGCGATATCTTCAAGCTATTGGCAAAACGAAATGCCCGAGGATCATTTCATTCGTCATCCCAATAAGACTAATTTGTTTGATTACGCAGATGTATGTATTGACGACTTCAACCCCGTGGGCGATGCGGTCATTGAAATAGAAGGCTTTGAAACACCTATTGCTCCCGTGTCGAATATTGTGGATTTCTACATAGCGCATATGCTTGAGATAGAGTGCGTCAAGGAATGTCAGCGCCGCGGCATCAAGGCACCGTGCTGGTCGAGCGCTAATACTCCGGGCGGAGACGAAAAAAATGCGGCGTATCTTGAAAAATACAGCCCCAGAATAAAAATGCTATAAGGAGACAAAGAAATGCAAAAGGGATTAAATTATTTGTTGGAAAAATATTCCGTGGCGGCAGACGCGAAGCTTACCTCTGACGGAAAAGAACTCGTTGTAAACGGCGAGACAGTTCCTGTTCTTCCGTGGGAATCGGAAAGAAGAATTATAGAACTCAGGAATCTTGTGGTTCTGGGCAGAGTCGGAAATATGTGTACTTACAGAATAGGACATACATCACAGAAGGGCGCGGATCTTTTTGAAATACTCGCCCGAGAGATAGGTATACTTGAGTTTACGGTTGACTCGTCGGTAAAGGAGATCTTCGCAATCAGCGGAACGAACACTATGAACTGTATAGCGGAGACCGAAAACGGTTGTGTATGTACCATAGAGCTTGGCGCAACGCTTAAATCGGGAATGAGTGATATAGATAAGCACGAGATAATCACCGATAACGGAGTGGCTTGTGACAGAGTGGTTGACACGCAGGTACCGCAGAGCTCGATCTATGTGTTTGGAAAAAATGATGCGTCTTATTGCGATACCGACGCGGAGCTTTACGGATATTCGGAGCTTGAGATAAACACCATAAGAAATGCTTTTGCGATAGCTAAAAACGCTGATGCTCGTAAAAACAACATCAAAAAATGGGAACACATTCAGAAGGTAGTAAACGCGGCAAGAAGGTCGCTCGAGAGCATGGAAAATATTAAGGTGGAGGCGTAAAATGAAGAGACTTAAGATAGCTATGATGAGTATGACTCACGGTCATACCCGAAAGTATTACGATGTTTTAAAGAATAATCCAAAGCTTGAATGGATTGCGGTATCAACTGCTAACGAGGAGGTA
>JAGAKG010000007.1 GCA_017625755.1 Clostridia bacterium
AAATGAAAGTGGAAATCTCCTCGCCCAAAGGTCTGAACGGAGAGTGGCTATACGCATCTCTTGACCTCCCTGCCGAGGAACACGAAGTCCGTGATGCCTACCACCGAGCGAGAGTGATGAGCCACGAGGACGAACGCTATCTCTCGGTTTACGATTGCGAGGCGTTTCCTATGCTTTCATTCGTGAGAGTGGAAACCGAGGGCATCGACGAGTTAAACTTCCTTGCTCAACGCCTCGACTCTCTCGAAGAACACGAAAGGAACGTGCTACTTGCCATTACGCCGAGAATAATCAAGAACGTGGGCGAGGGCGATGTGGTCAGCGCGAAAGACCTCATCAATCTGACCTATGGACTCGACAAGGTAACCGTAGCACCCTATGTAAAATCGGTGACGGAGCTTGGCGAATTGGCAATCCAAAGCGAACTGTACCCGTGGATGGAGAGTGTTCCCGACGAGGGGCTTCCTTACCTCGACAGAGCGAAAATCGGAAATGAAATCTATAAGGGAGATAATGGCACATTTATCAACGGGATGTACATCGCCGCAGGCGAGTATGAGTTCCAAGAGGTATACGATGGGCAGAATCTCCCCAATTACGGAGTAAGCACAGCGTATGCCTTCCGCTTGGAATTGGCGAAGCCCCCGACCGGCGACGAGGATATCAGCGAACAGCCAACCGAATGGCTCGGATTGCCCGTAGACCGTGAGGATGCGGATGCCGTGGCACAAAGGCTCGGCGTGGATAAAATCGAGGATTGCGTATACCTCGGCTTTGAATCCTCCGTACCGCAGATAGAGGGCGACCACTTCGGCAATATGCAGGATTTCGATAAGCTCAACAGCCTTGCAGATATGATGCTGCAGATGTCACCGTCCGATCAGGTGAAATTCAAGGCGGTACTCTCCGCCGAAGAACCGTCCAAGATAGAGGAAATCCTCGACGTTGCAAGAAATCTCGACAGATACGAGCTTGCGACACAGGTGGACGATGCAACGCAATTCTTCAAGAGCTACCTCATACGCCACATGGACAAGGAAATCGATCCCAAATGGCTCGACACCCTGCTTTTGAGAAACGAAGGTCACGAATTGGCAGAACGGATCGGTGCGACCTTCACCGATTACGGCGTTATTTCTGCACGTGACCGAGGACTATACGAGCCGATCACCCGAAACAATCCGATTATGGACGAAAAATTGGATTTAATTGAAATCAACGGACAACAGGCTCTCTTCACCAATGGAATGATAAAAACCGAGGACATCCCCAAGGGATTATATAAATACGACCTTCGTGGCGGTGAAATCGGGGATTTTCTCTCCATAGAGCCGAGAGTCATGGTTGACCGTTCGGGATCGATACTCGTAAAAGAGCCGTTTGACTTTGAGGGCAAAGATCATATCCCCTTGACGGAAGAAACCTCGCCTAACTTTTTATGCGAGGAAGTCACGCCGAGAGAGTTTATAAACGGCGACTACGAACAGGCAGAAACAGAAGAAATGGGCATCAAAATGGGAGGTATATAATGGGCATTTCAAAAATCACAACGGATGAACTCCGTAGGATGAAAGGCAAAGAAGGTCTTGTACTGCAAGGCTGTGGCGGCAATACGCAAGAATGGCTTGACGGCATAAACGATATGCTGACCAAAAGAAATATACTGCTTGACGGCACAAAATTCGAGGATTGCTCTGTGTTTGAGCATCAAAACATCACTTGTATCCTTTTCCCCTTTGACGATAAGGTAAAGATGGATATGGGCAGATTGGCGATTTGGCGCATAGACTCCAACGCCGTATTCGGTAGCACCTGGCTCTCCGACTTCGTTCCGAATAAACTTGGCGGTTTTATTGAGGAACAGGCAGAGAAAAAAGCGGAACACACGAAGAAGCCCGATTGCCCCCTCATCGGACAGGACGGAAACATTTTCAATCTTATGGGGTTAGCCGCAAGAACGCTCCGAGAAAACGATATGGCTGAACAGGCAACCGAAATGTGCAGCCGTATTCGAGCATCGGGCAGCTACGACCAAGCCCTCATGATTATTGACGAGTATGTCAACATCACATCCGTAGACGATGAAATCGACGAGGACGAGGATGAGGACGAATGCTTTGATGAAGATGAGGACGAGGACTTTGATATGGGCGATATACAGCCCTAAAAGAAACGGAGGTATATAGCATGACAGCATTATGGTTTTTTCTCGGACTTTTGCTCGGAGGATGCATAGGCGTAGTGGTTATGTGTCTTTTTCAGATCAACAAATGCAACTACTACGAGAGCGAAATCCGTAGGATCGAGGAACAAATAAAAACGAAAAAATAAGAATGACAAGGTATCAATCGCCCCGAAAAGACGGTTGATACCTTTTTTTATTTCGGGGCGTGACATACCTTGCAAGAAAGCGAGGTGAATCAATGAAAACCCCTGTGTCACGAGTGGGAAACAAAT
>JAGAKG010000001.1 GCA_017625755.1 Clostridia bacterium
AATAAGTTTTATATTTTGATACGCTGATAGGTTTTCAGTTGCTCTCCCAATTGTCTTTTCGGATATATCTATTCCACACAAGCTGTTACAATTTGGTGCAACCTTGATGGCAAGTCGCCCTGTTCCAATTCCTATTTCTAAAACGGATTTGCTTTTATCAAGCTGCATACTCTCGATAAACTTATCTCCGTCCCACTTGTCCATATAATCTCTCAATGGTTTAGGATCACGAGCAGGATCGTTGTTTTCGTCAATTAGCTTGTTATAATGTTCAATCACTTCTCTCATAAGCATCTTCCTTATCCCCTTTAAGATTATTGTTTTTATTATAACACAAAAACCGCAGAAAATCAATATACGGTTTTTGTTTTTTCTGTCGGTAGGTAATGTACTCACAAAACTGTCCTTAAGGGTATGTCCCATTAGCTTGTCGGATTTTTGATTCTCTGTCGTCATTAAACATTACGAAAAATTACAAACTCAAATCTTATATCCGTGTACGGCATTTCGCTCCACGAGGGTGTGAATAACTCCGCGATTATCCCATGTCGGGGGTGCGGGAATGCCCTCTGCCGTGGTTTGAAGTATATTTTCAAGGCAAAGTCTGTCTATCTCGCAAGTATCGGCAAAGCTGAACAGAGGAGCGGGCGAGCTTTGCTCCTCATGGCGATATATGTCGCGAATGACGATATTTCCGCACCTTGCTCCCGTGCCGAAGCAGATAAAAGGGTCTCTAGGCGCATTCTTCTCCCACATAAGAAAGCAGCCCTCTCCAAGCGGTGTATGGCTCTTACTTGCGTGGAAATGCTCAAGGACAATATCACAAGTTTTTAATATTTTATTGATATATTGAAAATCCGATATAATTATGGTATAATAGAGACACAGTACAGCAAAGGAGCATCAACAATAATATGAAACAATTTACAGTAACTGATTTTGGTGCAATTTCGGGGGTTGAAGCACCCCAGACAGAAGCAATTCAAAAGGCTCTTGATGCTTGCTTTCTTGCAGGCGGAGGAGAGGTTATCATTCCCGCGGGAATGAGCTTTGTGACGGGAGATATTCGTATCCGAAGCAACACCACGCTGCATCTTCTGGAGAACGCTACCCTTCTTGGCAGCAAGGATGCGAAGGATTATCTTCACATTCACGATGATGCTATCGAGCCGCTTCCCGAGGAGCAGAACACCCGTCTGCTTTGGGACTACAACAGAGAAATTCGCGGCATAGGACCTGAGTTCAAGGCTTACCTCTATACCGCGGGAAGTCATTGGAACTACGGTCTCATTCGCGCCGTATATGCGGAAAACATTGCAATAATAGGCGAAAAAGGCTCTAAGATTGACGGACGGAACCCTTATGACCCCGAGGGCGAGGAGAATTACCGCGGACCTCACGGCATCAATATGCACTTCTGTAAAAATGTGACCTTCCACGGCTATACTATCGAGCAGGCGGGCAACTGGGCTCACGCGATTTTTCAATCCGAGGGTATAACCTTTGAGAATCTGACGGTATACGCAGGTCACGACGCTCTGCATACCCGTTCTTGCTCCAAGGTATTGATGAGCGGCTGTAAGTTGATTACGGGTGACGACTGCGTGGCGGGATTTGACAATCTTGATGTGGTTATCCGCGATTGTGAGATAAGCTCTGCTTGCTCCGCGTTCCGTTACGGCGGCAACAATATTCTTGTGGAAAACTGCAATATCTGGGGACCCTGTCCTTATCAATTTCGCGGCTCCTTCAGCAGAGAGGAAAAGATTGCGGGAGTGATGACCTCGGAAAAGGGACGAAACAATATGCTCAGCTTCTGGACAAACTTTGTTTCCAAAGATCTCCCCGTACGCAAGCCTGCGGGAAAGGTGCTTATACGCAACTGCACGGTTAAAAATGCAGACCGTATGCTTCACCTGAATCTCTCGGGTAACGAGCCCTGGCAAAAAGGAACGCCGCCAACCGACATCACATTTGAAAACATTAAAATTGAGGGTGTTAAGATGGGACTTACCGCCTATGGTATTGAGTCCTCGCCAATGGAGATTACCCTCCGCAATGTGGAATATAGCTACGCCGAGGGCGCTGAGGAGACTCCCCTGCTCCGTGTGGCGCACTGCTCCGCCATTAATTTGGAAAATGTAAAGGTCTCGGGCTTTGCGGGAACCGCTTTGATCAGGGCGTGGAGCGACAATATCAAGGTCAACACAAAAGACCTTGATTGCAACCTGGGGGACGGCAAGCTTATCGTCCGCGCCGACGAGGAATTCGTTTGCCGTCGTATATGATATAATAAAGGCTTTATACAAAAAACCGACAAGCTTAGCTTGTCGGTTTTTTGCTTTATTATTCTCACCTGTCTTTGTATAGCATATTATTGTCTTATTTTCATCAGAATTATTACAAGAAATCAACTCAAAAATCCGTATTTTTTGTTATTTTAGGTGACAAAAAAGAGTTTTTTTATCTATAAAAAAACAAATTCAACAAAATGTTGACAATCAAAGAAATTTAAGTTATAATTGTATTGCTACACAATTACATATATTATCTCGTTTATGGAAAAACTTTGGTAAAAGGTGTTTCCTCCTTTACTGTACCATAAACTGGGATGTAATTGTGTAGCAACAATGTGGGGATTCGCTTTTTCGGTGCGCCTCGCAGAGGCGCACCTTTTTTCTTAAAAACCTTGATTTTTCAAGCTTTTCACGCAATTCAACAAAATGTTTAGCAGCTTCAACATTTGATTGCTTTACAAATCTTAACCGTTTGTTTATAATGAAACTGTTGATATCGGCAAAAACACTAAAAGGAGTACAATTATGATTGGCAACAATATCAAAAGATTGCGTATCGAAAACGGAATGACGCAAAAAGCCTTAGCGGATAAATTATTCGTGTCCGCGCAGGCGGTATCAAGATGGGAAAACAACGATGTCGAGCCCTCGCTCAGCACCATTACAGAGCTATCAAGAATATTCGGTGTTTCAACAGACGAAATTTTAGGTCTCACTACGGCCGAGGTCGTAGAGCCTGAAGAACCCGCAGAACCCGAAATAAGAGTTGAACGAGAATATGTATACAGAGAGCCCCCGAAAATCCCTATTGCACTATGCACGAAATGCAACTCTCCTATATATGATAGAGAAGATGTATTCCGCGACTTTAAAGACAGGATAACCTGCCGTGCCTGCGAGGAAGAAACCGAGCGAACTATCAGTGATAACAAAATAAAAAAAGCAAAGCGCAGACGCATCCTTTCATTGATCCTCGGAATTCCCATAGGAATTGCTCTCATTATAGGCGGCATCTGTTTAGTCCCCGAATATTGGGGCTTTTGGATATATTTCGGAATCTCGATGTTTACATTTATCTCTTGCTGTCTCTTGGCGAACAATTTCGTAGGAGAAATGTCAATTTCGATATTCTCTTGGGGATTTGTGAGAATGCCCGGTCTGATATTCTCTCTTGATCTTGACGGCTGCCTTTGGTTTATAACGGTAAAGCTGTTGCTTGCGATATTGGGCTTTCTTCTCAGTGTGGCATGCGCTATACTTGCAATACTCATCGGCGGACTCGTTTCACTTTTCGTTTATCCTTACGCGTTGACCAAGAATATTCGATATCCCGAAAAAACCGAGCTTTAATAAAATTTACATAAATCATTTAAGGAGAAAATTATGAAAAAATTTTTATCATTAGTTCTTCTGTTAATAATCACTTTATTTTGTTCTTCCTGTACAACCAATACTCCTTACATTGGTGAAAACGGTAATTGGTGGATAAACAATGAGGATTCAGGTATATCAGCCCAAGGCGAAATCGGAGCCGAAGGTCCTATTGGCCCTTCAATTTCTGTATCATCAATCAAGAAAACCGATACAAGCGGAGCTATTGATACATACACTATTTATTTTTCTGACGGTTCTTCCTCGTCATTCACAGTAACAAATGGTACGGATGGAAAAACAATCACTATTTATTCTGTAGATAAAATAAATACAAATGGATTAATAGATACCTATAAAATTACTTTTTCTGACAATTCGTCTCATACATTTACTGTAAAAAACGGCGAGAACGGTAAAAGCGTAACCATTGCATCAATTGGGAAAAGCCATTCGGTTGGATTAGTTGACACTTATGAAATCGTATTTTCTGACGGTTCCTCATCATCCTTCTCTGTCACAAACGGTCGCGACGGAAACACCCCTTACATTGGTACAAACGGTAACTGGTGGGTTGGCGAAGAAGATACCGGCATAAAAGCAACTACCGATAACATGGACAGAATAGGAACCGACGGCTTGATTTTTCAAATGACTATTCGTAACGGTATCGCAGGTTATGAAGTTTCAGATTACATTGGAACAGAAACCGATATTATTATTCCAAACTATATTTTTGATAAACCTGTCATTTCTATTTTAGCCGATGCTCTACCCACCAAAACTACATCTATTTCTATAAGTAACAACACTGAATTTCTTCCTGACTTTGAAGATTACACCAATCTTACTAAATTCGATTTCAACAATGCGCCGATTAATTCCTTGCCAAATAATATTTTTCGTGATTGTTCAAACCTTGAAACTGTTGAAAATTACAACAACATTCAGGTTATACCAAATTACGCCTTTTATGGGACAAAAATTATTAATTTTGATTTTTCAAATGTAACATCTATCGGCTCATATGCTTTCTACAATTGTAATATAACAGATTACGATTTAACCCGTATACTTCCTAAGCTCTTTGTTTATATTCCCGAAAATGTACTATCAATTGGTGCAAATGCATTTGATAGCGACTTGGCAGTATATTACGCTGGATCTTCTTCAACCTTTACTAGCGAAATACTTTATACGAATATAAAGAAAACAGATACCGGATACTACTATTTAGATGACAAAACAAGTATAACCATCGTAAATTATGATGGTTCCGACACATCAATAGTAATTCCAAAAATCATCGATAATAAGCCCGTTGTAGCACTTTCAGATTATGCATTTTATGTTAATCCGTTTATAAAGCGCGTTGAGATTCCAAGTTCTGTAAAAACAATAGGCAAAAATACTTTCTATCTTTGCAAAAATCTTTATGGTGTTTTTGTTCCTGAATCAGTTGAAGATTGTGGAGAATTTAAAAATCTTACAACCAAACAATCGTACGGCTTTGAAAACACCACTGTTTTCTTTGAAGCAACCACTTTTGACTATCCAAACGGTATCACTTCCCCCGAACAACTATCTCTCGATAAATATGTAACAGGTATTAAACCGAATGATATTATAGACGACGAATATTGCGTATATTTAAAAAAGACACTTTCCTATGAAGTTGTTACTATCAAAAATTTAGCAGGTAGCATAACAATTCCGGCAAGTATAGACGGGCTCCCAGTTTCCCGAATTAACACCTACGCACTTTATGAAGATACTCTTACAAAATTAGTACACATTTCTGACGGCATTGATAAAATTTCAACACAGGCATTTTATTCCTCTTCCAACTTAGTAATTGTAAATGTACCTAACAGCATAGATGCGGTTAACTATAGAGGATTTTATTCCTTAAGTAACTGTACAGTTCACATAAAAGCGGATGAAATTCCAGTTGATTGGGACTCTAATTGGTATTACAGCATATATGCGCACAAATTAAATTCGCAGGCAAAATATACCTCGGATGGAGCCTATCTCTATGAATTCGTTGAAAATAATCTCTATTTAACAAAATATCTACAACCGATTTCTACAAATACACCCATTATTATCCCAGAAAAAATTAACGGAAAAACAGTTTATGGCATACGCTCAAATTGCTTTAACCCATCTGCTTCAACCTCCACTACGAATAGATATATATTTGTAATTCCTTCCTCAATAACCGTTATGGAGGCTAATGCAATATATACAAGCGGATATGGTTATTCTAATTTGTATATGAGCTTTGAAAATTCATCTGATATTCCTTCAACTTGGAATAGTTTATGGTTCTATTCATCATACGGTTATTCCTATAACAATAGTCGCAATAATGTATACTATAAAAATGATTGGAAGCTTGTTGATAATGTTCCATATCCAAAAAATTAATTTTAAAGACTAACAAATGTTAGCCCTTTCGCAAATATCAATTTTTAATTTTTCAAAATTGTCTTGCAATTCTCTCTCGGTTATGATAAAATAGTTCAAAGAGATAGCTTCAATAAATCAAATAAAGAGGTAATCGATATGAATTTTGCAGCTGATATATGGAACTTTTATCTTGAAAATCAAGCCGACATAAATCCCCTGCTTTTTGCCACGATAGCGCTGGTAACTGCGGGAGTATGTATAGTTTTGCTGATAATCTGTTGCTGTGTGGCTCACATCAGAAGAAAGAGGCTTATAAGACGCCACGATATGGCATTCAGGCACTTCACAAACGACAATGTATACAACACAAAGCTTATTGCTGTTCAGAAGTCGCTCAATTTCCTCGACCTTTATTTTTCCTGGCTCTCGACAGACGAGGAAAACAAGCCCGTAAGAGAGCGCACCACAACTCTTGAGCTTACCAAGATGGCGCGCGAGTGCTACAATGAGTTATACACCAACTGCGACAACAAGGAGCTTGTCATAGCGTTTGCAGACATTATATTCAACGAAGCCTCCCGCACCGCTGAAAAGTTCAACGCGTACAGAGCCCTTGCCCGTAAGGAGCTTGGTCTTGCCGCGCTTGCTCTCGGAAGCAACACCTGCTTCATTCCCAAGATATCCACCGAGGAGCTTGAAAAGAATGAGGCTGAAGCGCCTGTTGTTCCTCAAACCACTAAGTCGTACAAGGTAACGCTTTCCAGAAAGAAAAAATAATAATTTTTAGATAAATATCAAAACGGCTCAAACGCAGATTGCGTTTGAGCCGTTTTATAATATTAAAATCCCATATTCTCAAAGAAGAACTCCGAGAAAAGGCTATCCGCGCCGATGTCAATAAATTCGGCTCTTTCGGTAATCTCGGTGAGCGAATTACCCTCGCAGGCATATTTTTGAGTTCCGAGTAGGCTTGCGTTATTTATCGGAACGAATTTATCCGCAAGCTCCTGCGGAAGCAGTCCGAGATACGCGGCGTTGGCGATATTCAGTTTCGCCGAAAATCCGCCCGCTACGAACATTGCTTCGATATCCTCAAAGGAGATACCCGCTCGCTTGACAAGACACTGTATCGCAGACAAAACCGCCGATTTTGCGAGCTGAAATTCTCTCACATCGTCGGGGGTGAGTGAAACCGCGTCGGATATCGAAAATTCTCCGTTTTCCATATATCCGCTCTCGTCTATTTCTTCCCTTCTGCAAAGCTCGGAGATAAGGTCGATAAGCCCCGTGGCGCAAAGCCCCGTCGGAATACCGCCGCCTATGACCGAATAGCTTCCATCCGCCAGATATTCGTAAATTGCTCCCTCGGTAGCGCTCATTCCGCAGGAAATATTCGCGCCCTCAAAGCAAGGTCCTGCCGCCGCGGTGGCGCATATATATTTACCCTTGCCAAACAAAACTATCTCGGCGTTAGTTCCGAGGTCGACGAGAAGCGAATATCTGCCCTCGCTCGGCGCTCCGACAAATCCAAGTCCCGCCACTATATCCGCTCCCACAAAGGCTGCGATATTCGGCAGAGATATGACCTCAGAAACACCCTCAAGTCCGAGTGAGTCGCCCCTCTCGCATCTTGATTCAAGGAATTTCGGAGTATACGGAGCGACGCCGATAGAGGAGCAATCCTCCCCGAAAAGCAGGTGAAGCATCGTAGTGTTCCCCGCTGTATACATTTTATCAACGCTCTCCAATCCATAAGCTCCGAAAAGCTCGGATATCATATCATTGAGACTTTCAACGAGACAGCTCTGCAATTCGGCAACGCCGTTTTTGGAGCAGTAGTCTATTCTCGAAATCACATCCGCGCCAAATCTTCTTTGCGGATTTTTCGCGGTAAGTGTTTTTATCACACGGCTCTCGTCAAGCGATACAAGCGCGAGTGCGAGTGTCGTTGTTCCGATATCGAGGCAAAGGCAGATATTTTCGGTAAGCCTTCCGCTTTCCACCGCCCCCGTTACCGACAGAATATTATCGTTATCGGGAAGAATGACCGTGGCGTCATTACGCGCGATATACTGACAGGAAAGCTCCTTTTTTCCGTCTACCGTAACCTCGCATTTTTTGCAGGCTCCGCGTCCTCCGCAGGGATGCTCGACATACAGCTCAGACTCTCCGAGCAGCTTACTCAACGGCGTATCGCCCTCAAATTCTATTTTTTTGACAATTCCGTTTTGTACCACCGTAAGCGTCGGCATTTCAGTCCTCCAAAAACAAGATCAAGCCAAAATATGTTACCGTATTCTGTCCGTTAATATATTTGAGGCTTGTATTTTTTACAGTCTCATAGACATTTATTCCGTAAGCCTCGAGCGATGCCGTGGCTTCATTTGGAAACCTACAGGGCTCGCCGTCAATCTTCGAGCATTTTTTACAGACTCCGCATCCGCCGCAGCTAAGGTGCAGCGATTTTTGCGGAAGCTCGTCGGCAAGCGCCCTATAAAGCTCTCTGCCTATTTTTGAGTGCGCCTTCCTTGCCGCTGTCATTCCCTCTATGTCATAGCTATCCTCAAGAGGAGAGATAAGCTGATACAGAAGCGCGTGAGAATATCCGCGTACGCACTCCATAAGCTCGTATATATCCCCGACATCGGGCGGACACATCCAGCATTTTCCGTAAACTCCGCAACGGTTTGCCTCGCAGGCTTCCCTGAACTCTGCCGATGTGACTATACTGTCAACAGATATCACCTCGGCGCCCGATAAACCAAGCTCGAGCGCCGCAGATATCATTTTTTTATACTTCAGTTCTTCCATTCCGACACCGCTTCAAAGAAAGCGTTGATATTCTCCCAGCTTGCGTGATGAGGAATATCACAGCCCGAGGAAATAACGAAGTTGGAATATTTTCCGCATCTGTCGAGCAGGTCAACAACCGCCGCTCTCATAGATTCGGGAGTTCCCTCCGCAAACTGCGACACGGGGTCGATATTACCCATACACAGAATATCAGACGGAGCCTTTGAAAGGATATCCGCCATATCTACCGCGTTTCCGAAATGGTACGCAGCAGCTCCCTGAGAGAATATTTCATCTGTCATACTAGCCACAGCGTTTCCGCAGTTGTGGTAGATAACGGCAAATTCAGAGTCCTGAACCGCATCGATTATCTGCTTTACATAAGGTACCGAAAACTCCTCTGCCATTGCGGGGCTCATAATTCCCGCAAGCGGCTCTGCCATCATTATACCGCTCGCACCCGCCGCCTTGAAGGCTTTTGCATACGCTATAAGATATTCGGTAGCCTTTGCGAGAACGGTATGAACCGTCTCGGGCTCGTCATAGCAGAGATACATTATCTCGGTGACATCCATAAGTCTGCCCGCAAGTGAATACGGACCTATCATACCCGCGAGAACAGGCTTATCCTTAATTCTCTCGGCAGCGAGTCTTATTCCCTCAACGCAAACAGACGCTCTGCCCGCCTCGAGGGTGGGAACGGTGAGTGCGTTTGCTTCGTCCTCGTCGGACACAAGCTGTCCTACAACAGCGGGGATCTCGTCGGGCGCGAAGCGAACATCCGCACCGAACGCCTCTGCCTCAACAGAGAGGTCCATAAGACTTATTGCCGCTATCGTATCTGTCTCTCGGGCAACCGTTTCTATTGCCCTTGCCTGAAGCTCCGAATCCTTCACAAGCTCCTCAACGCTGACACCAAGCTTCTGCGTTGCGGGAAATGAAAGTATCGGAAGTGCTTTCCTCTGCTCGGCTTTCGCCGCATCGGTAAGCAAATTAATTATATTTTGTTTCATATCCTTTAATCCTTTTTATGAAAAATAGAACGCGTATTTCTCCATCGCATCCATAATTACTTTTACATTTTCAAGCGGTACGCCGGGATAAAGTCCGTATGTCATACACAGACCGCCCTGGGGAGTCGCTATCTTGGAAACCTCCTCCAAAATCAGCGCATCTATCTGCTCGGGCGTTCCTTTCGGAGTAATGTGCTGACGGTCAATATCAAGGTCAACACAGACCTTACCCCTGAAGCGCTCCGCTATCCAATCAATTCCGTTCACAAGATCCTGAAGATTTATTACCTCAACACCGCTATCAACAATATCGTCGACCAATGATCTGATATCTCCGTCGGAATGCATATGTATCGGTATTCCTGCATCACGCGCGGGCTTCATAAGCCTTTCGTATGAAGGCTTTATGTATTTTCTGAAAAGCTCCGGCGGTATCATAGGACCTACCTGCATACCGAGATCCTCGGGATATGCCATAGTAGCGCAGCCGCTATCCACAAAATGATGCACTATATTGAGATTGAAATCCTCAAGCTGCGCTATAAGCTCATCGAGAAGCGGCTCCTCGTCAACCATATCCAGAATAAGATTTTCATATCCGCGAAGGTCACACAGCTGAAGGAAGGTATGACCGTGACGCAAAAAACCGTCAAAGCTCTCTCCTCTCGCCTTTTTCTTAGCCCACTCTGCCTTGCGCGCGCTCCAATCGACCTCGTAAAGACCGTCGGTGGTATTGGGATTTGGCATCTTCCATGTAGTCTCAAAAGCACTCCAATCCTCAAGCGGGTGATAATTTACCGTTCCCGTAATTCCGTCGTCAGAGGTGACCCAGGTACAGCCCATAACATCTGTATAGGGCTTATCCTTTATGGCAACAAGCTTATATTCGGGCATCCAGTCTGCGCTCGGACGCACAAAATCGGGAAAGAGAAGCTTATGCTCCTCCATCAGATCCCAAAGTGCCTCCTTGGGATAATGATGCCAGCAAGAGTGATTTATGCTGAATCTCATTGGAATATAATCAGGCTTTTCAAATCTTATTGCACGCGTGAGGTTATTCATTTTTTAATCTCCAATCCGTGTTAAAAAATCAAATCAAGCCTTGCAAAATGCAACTGCCGCGTCTGCCGCGCTTGCCGCGTCAACAGTATAGCAGTCTGCTCCTATCTCACGGCAGAATTCCTCGTTTACAGGCGCGCCGCCAATCATTATCTTAACCTTATCGCGGATACCTGCCTTCTCTGCTTCCTTAACAACATCTGCCATAACGCCCATAGTGGTCGTAAGCAGAGCCGAGCAACAGATTACCTGACATTCCTGCTCTATCGCTGTCTTTACAAAGGTCTCGGCAGAAACATCGGTTCCGAGGTCAACAACCTCAAGTCCCTTACCCTCAAGCATCATTTTTACAAGGTTCTTTCCGATATCGTGAAGGTCGCCCTGAACGGTACCGATACAAACCCTACCAGTTGCCTTTACTCCGCTTGCGGCAAGGTGGGGCTTGAGTATCTGCGCACCCATATTCATAGCACGCGCGGCAACAAGCACCTCGGGGACATATATCTCGTTGTTCTTGAACTTCTCGCCGATAATATTCATACCGTGCATAAGTCCGTCGTTAAGGATCAGCTCTGCGGAAACGCCCTCGTCGAGAGCCTGCTGAACAAGCTCCTTAACTATTTTAGCTTTACCCTTCTGCAGATTTTCGGAAATTTCATTCAAAATACTCATGTGTGTGTCTCCTTTTTTCTTTTCTTTATTTTTTTGTATTCTATATTGATTAGGCGTCACGCCTTTATAGACGAAAAACGATTGATAAAACGAAGGGATATCCTTCTTTCCGCACTGTCTTGCTATCTCCTCAACGGTGAGGTCGGTCTCCTTCAAGAGAGCACACGCGTGGGACAGGCGCGTCCGTCGCAGATATTCGGCAAATGTTTCCCCCGTACACTCCTTGAATAGGCGGCTCAGATGAGAGGCACTGATATACAGAGAGCTTGCGATAGTATTGAGCGTCAGCTCGCTATCTCCAATCCGCTCATTTACCTGCCTCATAACCTCTGAAACGACGCTCCATTTTTTAGGCAGTGCCGTCGGAAGATTTTTGATAGCTCTGCCCACATAGCGTCCGATAGTAATCAGCATCATCGAGAGATTTGCTCTTACCGCTTCCCTCCACTCGCTTTTTTGCTCCTCTGTTTCCAGCGCTATCGCATTACAGAATTGGTTTATCTCGTTTTGGATACTTGCGGTAAGCACCGCGTATGTCATAAGCGAGTTATCAGAGAAAACGCCGTAGCAAAAACGGGGATCATCGGGGTCTGAAAATGCCCCGTCGAACCAATCGTGGGCATCAAACCACAGGCGTCTGACGGTGAGAACATCTCCTATCTCCGAGGTAAAAAATCCGTGAGGAGAATCCGGGCGAATAACAAAGATGTCGCCCTCCTTACAAGGAATAGCATTGTCGAGGATCCTGAGTATACCGCTACCCGACACCACGAGCCCTATTTCAATAATATCGTTAGTATGTAAGCCACGGAAAGGACTGTCACCGTCGTATACCCTTTTAAACACCGCAGTCTCCTGTGAGATGCGCGGATATTTTTCGGTATCGTCGGCAGCTATTCTCAATGGCTTTGTATCATTGACAGTCATAGCGTCTCCTTAATGCGTTTTGAGAAGCTCTCGGCTCACATGGGCAAACCTCGAACCATACATATCCATTATAGCAGACTTTTATCAATTCGTAAATATGGAAATCGTGCTTTTCAATATATTTTTTTGCAACAAAACCATATTTCAGCGCTTAGTTGAAGCTTCCAAGTCGCTTTGCTTCCTCTATTATAGCCTTCATAGTCTCAAGGCTTACATTGTTGGGGATAGTATGGTCAGATGCGAAGATATATCCTCCGCCCTCCTTCAGGTAAGGAAGCTTCTCTCTGACCTCGGCTACCGCCGCCTCGGTATCGCTCCAGAGCTGAGCGTTCATTCCACCGTGAAGAACTATCTTGTCTCCGTATTTTTGCTTGACAGCATAGGCATCGAGTCCCGACTTTACCTCAAGGGGATTGAGGGCGTCTATTCCCGTGTCTACGATATCGGGCAACAGCCTCGTAATATCTCCGCAGGAATGCAGACGGGCTACCGCGCCGTGGTCGTGCGCCCACTGTACCGCACGGGTGTGATAGGGCTTAAGCACCTCTCTATAAGTTTCGGGCGAGAAAAATGCCGTTCCCTTGTATCCCATATCGTCGGGCCAATATACCTCGTCAAAATGGTATCCCGCGTCCCATACTCTCTGGAAGAGAGACTCGCAGCTCCTGAGGTATGTGTCAAAAATATCCTGCGCAAGCTCGGGCTCATCAAGCAGAGTGACAAGCATAGTATCGGTTCCTGTCATACGGGAATGAGCAACATCGAAGCCAAACCAGAAGTAAGCAGATATCCATCTGCCCTCTGTGCGCCATTTTTCATAGTTTTCAGCAAGACGCTTCCACGGTATTCTGTCGTCGTCAAGAGTCATTCTCGCCTTTGCGTCCGCCCAGGCTTCGGCATCGGTCACCTTGAAATCAAGCACCTCTGCGGTAGCGTCCATCTCCTTGAGTCGCTTCTCGGTAGCTCCCCACGGCGTTGTGGAAATAATGTATTTATCTGTCTCCTCAATAATTTTTGAGGGATATCGCGGAGTGATATCTATCCATATCAGCTCGTGCTTATCTACTCCGAAATAGTCTCTCCAGTCCATTCCCTTGGGCATTCCCTCTCGCTCCCAACGCTTTATCGTTCCCGCCCACGGTTTATCTATTATCGGTACGCGGTCGGTCTCCTTTCGCTCGTATGTGCGCTTAAGTCTCTCGTAAGATGTCATTTTCAGTTCCTCCAATATCAATATTTTTATATTGTTGATTTTTCAAAAAAGAAGAAAATTTCTTCTCTCCTATTGAAATATCACGCAAAATATGTTACTATAAATCTGTAATAAAGTAAATCACTAAAAGACATATGGTTTATTTTTGAAAATATAATGTTTATTTTTTGATATTTTGAGGTGATGTTATGTATAGTGTAAACGGCGCGTTTGGCGAGGTTCGTCTCGCTCATAAGGTCTCAAACAAAGAAAAGCCGTCATATTTCCGAGTCAGCAGCGTGGGTTGGCACAAATGCAACGAGCTTTACGGAATCACAAGACCTGATGGAGACCAATGTCATCTTATTATCGCCACAGTAGGCGGCTGTGGCTGGATGTCTGTGAACGGAAAGGAATATAATCTTCCGAAAGGAAGCATCGCTCTTATTCCAAGAAACACCAAACACGCATATAAAACCCCCGAGGGTGGACTTTGGGAGTTTTATTGGATTCACCCCGACGGTCCCCTCTCCGAGCTTTTTCTCGACACCGTAGCTGAAAAAGGTATCTTTTATTCAACAAAGGCAAACGATTACTCAAATCTTATGGAAAAGCTTTTATCGCTTTCTCTCAACGATTCGGACGACAATGAAATTGACATATCAAACACCGTGAGCGAGATCCTTCACCTTGTCGCTAAAAATCTTATCTCGCCGCACTCACCGCATTCGCTTTCCGATGCCGCTGTAAAATATATAAAGGAGCATTACGGAGAGAAAATATCGGTCAAAGAGATTGCAGACTCACTTTTTGTTTCGGAAAATCATCTGATAAGGGTGTTCAAAAAGGATATGGGCATCACTCCCCACAAGTATCTGAACAACTATCGCATACTGACAAGCGCCTATTTTCTTAAATCAAGCAATCTCTCGGTAGAGGAAATAGCCGATATGGTAGGCTTTTCGTCCTCAAGTCTCTTTATAACCTCATTTAAGCGTATATACGGCTGTACGCCAAAGGAATACCGCAAAAAAGAGTCACAAAACACTTAAAGAGAGCAAATTTATTGACATTTTGGAAAATATGATATATAATGTAAGTACAGCTATTTCTTAGGAGGTATTATTATGAAAAGAAAGTTAATTGCCCTGCTCTCTGCTATTCTGGTGCTATGCACCGTATTGGTCTCCTGCGGAAGCATTTCGTCGGTCGGAAAGGTCATCAACAAGGATTTTGACCTCACCCCCGAGCTATACAAGACCGCAAAAGACCTCGCAGAGCTGAAGGATTACAGTTTTTACGACAGCTTGACATCAGAGGAATTCGCGCTTTTTTATAAGCTCGATATTGAAACCGTCACGACGACCTACAAGGTGCTTAGCCTGAGAAGCGGAACGGTGGTAGGAACATTCGTATCAGACAAGGATACATTCCGTAGCTTTGAGTTCATTGAGGATACTCCCGCCTTCCTCGTGTCAAAGGCTGTTATAAACACCAACGCTATCGATGTACTGACAGACGATACAAAAAAAGCTGAACTGCTTAATATCGTAACCAAGGTCGCAAACGGTGAGCTTGACATAGACGACGATGTTATTGCTTCTCTTGAGGGATATATTGAGATGACATACACGCTTTACGATTCCACGGGCGTTGAGGTCGCTCTCTCGAGCAGAGCGAAGGATTCTCGCGCTTATGCCGATATGATAATATTCAACGGTATTGCATACGACATAAACGAGGACGCGGGAACACTTGTCAAGGCTGTTGAGGTCCCCGAATATCTCGATATCAACGAATGTAACGCATATAACGATGAGTATTTCTATATGGTGAATAACAACAAGCTCACGGTATACGACCGTTCATTCAATCACAAATTCACCTACATCGCGCCCAAGCACGGAGATGACAGCGTCGAGGACGGTATATACAACTACAACATTCTCAACAACGGCGACATCCTGCTCCAGTATACCCTGACTCAGGACGAGGACGCGCAGCGCTACGACCTCTCCTATGTTGAGGACGGTGTTACATACAAATCCAACCTCGTATCCAAGCTTATTTCTGTCAAGAACGGAAAGGCAAAGGACATCAAGCTTGACTATATCGTCGCTAGTATTTTTACAAACAACGCGCTTTACGATAACGACAAGAGCGAGAACGAGAATATCTTTACCGATAAATTTGACAATATCGCTATCATCTACCCCATTGAGGACAAAAAGCTTATGGTTTCCGATGCCGATGTTGATATGGTTCTTATGAACAACAACGCAAAGGCTAAAAAGTCGCTCAAGATGGTGGATAACCAGATTGCATCCTGGGCAACCAAGATAGGTGACGACAAGTATCTTGTCAGAACGCTTGACGGCGGTGCAACGATTATCAAGTCAAACGGCAAGGTTCTTAACACAATGAACCGCGCCCTTGAGTTTTGCGGCGATTATTTCGTCGGAGAGAGAGCTATATACAATCTTGACTTAGAGAAGGCTTACGACCTCTACGAAAACGACGCGAAGGTTATCTCAACGACCAACCGTGCCATTCTCATAAAGGAGACCACCGAGTCGGGCTATGAGGTAATCAAGCTTCTCGACGGCACATCGGAGACTGTATTTACATACACAAACGGCGACAAGACCGCCTTCTATTCCGAGGCTTACGATAATTTCTATATAATCAAGGACTCTGATGCTCAGTATTACTACTACAACGAGCTTGGAGAGAATATTCTGGTTTCCAAGAGCAAGCTTGCATCACTTGCAGTGTCCCACGAACACACCTCTGTGCTTCTCTGCTCTGTCACCGACGAGGGCAGCACATACTGTATACTTACAAAAGAATAACAAACCAAAAATATGGCTATCGCAAATGCGATAGCCATATTTTTTATAGATCATTCAGCAGTCTCTGTCGTATCTGTCTTCGGCTCATCTATCTTCTTGCCGAGGAGTGATGGCAGCTGCATACCTGCCATCGCAAACACCTCGTCAAGAGGGGGAACCGACTTCATCATACCCGAAATAAAGTTTGCCGTTGAAGTCTTTCCGTCGGCGTTCTGTCCGCCGTCCCAGACTGTGACCTTATCGATCTTGATATTCTTGACCGCGTCAACCTGAACTCTCATAAGGTCCTCGAGCTTATCTGCTATGAGAAGCTTGAGCGCAGCTTCGGCATCTCCGCCTGCCGCGTTTACTATCTCCGCAAAGCCCGCCGCCTGCTTCTTGAGTATCTCCTCAACGCCTCGAGCCTCGGCTTCCATCTTAGCATAGATTGCGTCAGCTTCACCCTGCGCGCGTCTACGCATCTGCTCTGCCTCTGCCTCAGCCGCAAGCTCCATTTCCTTTTTCTTAGCCTCGGCGCGAACGATAATGTCAGCCTCAAGAGTTGCCTTTTCCTTAGCGCGTCTTGCTTCCTCTGCCGCCTGCTCAGCCGCATAGGATTCCTCGCGAGCCTTTGCCGCCTGAATCTTCTCGGCGGTGGTAGCTATCTTCATAGCCTCGGCTTCCTTTTCCTTGAGCGCCGCCTCGGACATCGCTATCTTCATCTTGGCTTCATTTTCACCTTGAATAGCCACAGACTCTGCCTCGGAGACCTTTATTCTCTGCTCCATTCTTGCGTTTGCCTCACCGATAGAACCCTCTCTGTCCTGCTCGGCAACGCTCTTTTTAGCGTCGTTTATAGCCTTAGCCGCAGCCTCTTTACCGAGAGCCGCTATGTATCCCGACTCGTCGCTGATATCCGTTACATTGACATTTATTAGGCGCAGACCTATCTTTTTAAGCTCTGTTTCAACATTGCTGCTTACTGCCGCAAGGAACTTGTCTCTGTCGGTGTTTATCTCCTCGATATCCATCGTCGCGATTATCAGACGAAGCTGACCGAAAATGATATCCTTGGAAAGCTCCTGTATCTCGGAAAGCTGAAGTCCGAGAAGTCGCTCTGCGGCGTTCTGCATAACACCGGGCTCTGTCGAGATACCGACGGTAAATCTCGAGGGAACATCAATTCTGATGTTCTGTCTTGAAAGGGCGTTCTTCAGGTCGACCTGAATTGAAATAGGTGTCAGGTCGAGATATGAATAGGACTGGAACACGGGAACAACAAACTCCGCGCCGCCGTGAATACACTTGGCGCTTCTGTTGGTTCCGTCCTTATTCTTACCGATAGAACCGTAAATTACCATTATCTTGTCGGAAGGACATTTCTTGTATCTGGAAAATAACCAGGCAACAAACGACAGCGCGACAAGCACTATGGCGCAGATTAAAATGATGGTTTCCATAAATTTTTCCTCCAAAGTATATAAAAATTTTAGAACTACTATTTAAGTATGCACTGTCTTTCAAGCGCATTCACAAAGCTCGATGCGTGATAGACTCGATAGTCCATAACCTTATCCCCAAGCTCTATCTTACGCCTTGAGCGACCGTCATCGGCATAGACCTTCTGGTCGCTCGGAGCTACCACTATTATCTTTACCGACTCCTGATTAAGCTTTTTGTCGGCTTCAAAGAAGTAATTCAGCGTGGATATATGCTCTGCGACGAAAAGGACTCTGTGAGTATAGGTTGCGTTGCCCTCCTCGTCAAGGAATATCGGTGTTTTTCTATGCGGGATACCCAAAATCTTGCAGGTATACGCCGTACCGTCAGCCTCGACGGTAAAATTACTTCCCTCCTGCCCGAAAAAGAGCGAGGAATATATCTTTTTTACATTCGTAAGTCTGTACTTATTCTCCCTGCACACCCGTTTCAAGCCTTTCATAAAGCGGCGGCGTGAGATAATTCCGCGTCCGTATTTGAGCGCGAGATATCCAAGCAACAGAATGACAGCCGCCACGGGGAGCGCTACGGAAAATACTCCGAGAATATAGAACACAGAGATAATAACGACGAGAACAACAGGAAGAAATGCCGCCGTTACAATAAAACCGACCGAGGTATAGGTAAGCTGCCATATCAGCCCGCCAAGCTTTTTTCGCTCGGGCAGTCCCCCTTTTGCGCATTTTATCTCAACCCAGCCAAGCGCCGACGCGTATGTGACAATTATGGTAAGAAAAATGAGGAGCGGATTGAGAAGCACGAGCAGATAGTTTAAGGAGAAATAGGCGTCGTTAAAGATTGCCACCTCAAGCTCGAGTATTATATCCCTTATGGGAAGCACAAGAGACCAGAATCCGAGAATAGCGAAGCTTATCCAAAAGAAATCCGAGCGAAGCACGAACAGATATCTTTTATAAAACCGACCTTGATTTTTTTCGTCCGAGAGAAATCGCTCAAGCTCCCCTCTCTCAAAAAAGAGATATGCGTTCATAAAGCAGGAGAGCGCAAAAAGCGAATAGGCGAGCGATATAACGCTCCTGAGCGTTGCGCTGAGCACATCGGCATCATAGCCAAGTCTCGAATCGTTTTGAGTGAAAATATTGACCGTAACTATCGAGGCTACCACCGAATAAAGCATATATATAACGGTGACCGCCCCCACAATTCTGAGCAGCTGCGGAAGATTTTCACGCGAGAAAATCGCTTTTATTCTCGCTTTCATTTTTTTCTGACCTTTCATTTTTTTCTGACGACGAGATTGGTCTGTCCGCTGACGCCCACAACGACTATCTCACTTCCCGTGGGAATAGCTTCCTCGTCGTCTGTGACCGCTCCTCTCTCGACATAAGTGCCCTGAAGCATTACAGACACCTTTCCCTCTCCCGTTCTTGCGGGGGGAACTGTGAGATATACCTTACCCGAGGTTCCGATTGCGTTTCTGTTATCAGCATTGCCGTCGTTCCTGAGCTTCATAACCCATCTGAAAAGGAATGCGAGAGCCAGCATCATAGCAAAGCCCGACAGGGTTGCCACAAGAAGTGTTATCCAAAGCTCGACTCCGTCCATCACGACGCCCACCCAGCCGAACACCACGAAGAACGCGATAATTCCTCTGAGGGTAAATATGCGAAGTCCGTCAAGTCCGAAAGTATCGGGAGCCTCGGCTTCCATATCTCCGCCGAAAACTCCGTCGGGGGTATCCGCATCGGGAATATCGTCCGGAATATCGTCCGGGATATCGTCGGGAATGTCGTCGGGGATATCGTCTACACCGTCTCCCATTCCGTCGCTATTACCCAAACCTATAAGCAAAAGCACCGTCTGTATCAGGAGAACGAGTGTGGCAGGTATCGCAAAGCAAGCAAAGACCTGCGATGCCGTACTGAGTGAATTCCACCAATCAACTATAAACATAATATTTGTCCTTTCTGGGTATTATAATTATTTGTCAGTATCTTTTATGAGAGAATATCCGCAATCCCAGCAAACATCAGCGTCGGCGCGGTTTTCCCGTCCGCAGACGATACACATTGTGATATCCTTTTGCTCGGGATTGATGATGAAAAGGCGTTTAATTCCGTAAAAGTGATATACCGTGCAGCCGACCTTGTATTTATCAAGGAAATGCTCAGGCTTCACCGCCGTATACGAGTCCATCGCAATTGCGGCAGCTCTGTCTGTCTTTGCTCCAAACACCTCTACCTTGTGACTCACAATCCTGCCATCTGTTCTCTGCACCGTGAGATAGACCTCGTTTTGCGTATATCTTCGAGGCTTCCCTTCATTTGTGAAGGCGCTCACAGTCTGGACATCTACCTTTGTTACCTCGCCGCTCCAGGTTTTGTCGATAAGCTTTATCGGAAATCTCGTTATGGCAACAGGCAAAGCCAGCAAAACAATGTAGCAAAGCATCTGCCCGACATCACCAAGTGCCGAAAAGAGTCTCTCTCCCACAAGCACAAGCAGAATTATAATCACTATTTCAAGCAAAGCGAAGACAAGAGCGGAAAAAATCATTCTTTTTCTCACCCACCGCTTTACATCATCAGGTAAAAAGATTTCAGTCATTTTATCACTCCAATGTGGCGAGGATATCCTCTGCCGATTTTCTCAGCTCCGACGCCGCGTGTGCGTAAAGCATTACCTGCAATATCTTCACAAGCTGTTTTTTGGTATCGGGGCGTCTCTCCTCGAAATCGAGTATAGCGTCCTCCGCCGCCTGCCGTACCGTCTCCTTATCTGTCATATCAAGCTCTCCCGACGCGAGCATATCTACATATTTGTGATAAAGCTCATCGTCGCCTATAAGGTCGTCGTCGGGGTCGTCAAGCACTCCGCCGATAATTCGGATAAGACCGCATATACGGTCTATCTGCAACGCCTCTCTGAGCATATTTATTATAATGATACGCGCGAACTGCTCTCTTGAATAAACCCTTTTTTTCGGCGAGGTAACAAAGCCTCGCTTTACCCAATTCTGTATCAGATAAGGTTCAAGACCTGTCATCACCGATATTTGGGAGAGCGTTATTCCACCAGTGGCGAAAATGCCATCAAAAAGCAATTTTGAGCTTCCCTTTTCCAAAGCTTTGACCTCTATCGTCGTTCCCGGAAATGTTGTTGACATACGCTCACCTCCTATCTCATTTAGTACACTATGATTATATCACACGGTCAAGTGACCGTCAAGAGGTTTTTTCAACTTTTTTCATTTTCTACGCTTTGAACATTTTTGAATATTTGGTTTTAGTGATTATCTATAAAAACAGAAAAAGGCTTCCCATACAGGAAACCTTTTTCTGTTACATACAAACCACATCACGACCTGCGTGGAAGTCCTCAAACACAGTACTTATCGCAACGCTGACTTTTCTCGATACATAAAGGTTGGGAAGGTTTTTCATAGCCCTCATAAACGCCGATATCTCGTATCTTATTCCCTCTCCCTCGAGAGAATAGAAATATCTTCTGTTAGCCTCGGCGTTCTCAAATCTGGTCTCGAAATACTCGGTTTTCCACCACGGCGCGGGAACATATATATATCCCTTTGTGCCCGAGATTATAAGCTCACCCTCGGATTTCACTCCGACGCCTACCTTAATACTCGCCACTGCCTGAGGATAACGGAAATTGACTTTTGTGAATGTGTCAAGTCCTGACTTTTCGTTTTTGAAGGTTATAAGCTCCTTGCTGGTATATTCTGTTCCGAGAAGCTCAAGCACGGGAAGCATCGCTATCGGTCCCCACTCGTCAAGTGCGCCGAGAACCTCTCCCTTCTCTATTTCCTCCTCGGTACGCAGACTCGTGCAGGTAGCCTCTACCGACTTTATATCTCCGACCGCTCCACTCTTTGCGATAGCTATAAGTCTCGAAAAAGCAGTTGCGTACGCCGTTTTTATTCCCTCGTAAAGCACACATTTGTTCTCAGCCGCAATGGTGAGAAGCTCCTTCGTCTGCTCCGCGGAGAGAGAGATAGGAGACTCGCATATAACATGCTTTCCTCGGCTGAGCGCGAGCTTTACCTGCTCGTAATGCTTATCGGGTGCGGAAATGACATAAATCGCCTCGACATTATCAAGCAACTCGTCGTAGCTATGGCATATATTGAGCCCGTTTGAGCGAAGCTCGTCCTCGTCACACCCTTCGGGCGCGAAGATATCGGTAGCGCTGACGCCGTTGACAAAATTACATTCGGCAACGAACTTTCTCGCCATATTGGAATATCCCACAACGCCAAAGCGCGTGTTTTCCTTAGCTCTTATCTCGCTGCTTGAAATTCCCTGCGTTCTGTCGAGATACACGACCTTGCAGTATTCGTTAAGGTAATCAAAGGTACCAACCCAGTCGGAGCCGACAGTAAATATATCAACATTATACCTTTGGATATCGTCTATCTTCTGTCCCTCGTATTCCTCGACGATTATCTCGTCGGCAATACCCGTCGCCTGAACTGCCAGAACTCGCTCCATCAGGGATTGCTGAACATTGAGCTTTCCTCGGGACTTGTCAAAATCGTCTGCGGTAACACCGACTATCAGGTAGTCCCCGAGTGCCTTTGCTCTTTCAAGCAGTCTTATATGACCGTAGTGCAAAAGGTCGTATGTTCCGTAAGTGATAACCTTGACCATATCAATCTCCTTATCAGATATTAAAAGAGTCCTCTTTTCTGCATATCGCGAAGCGCCGCGATAAGAGTGTCGTTGTCCTCCTTGGTGAGCGCTCCGATATGACCTACACGGAAAATCTTCTCGCTCATCTCGCCGCCGTTGGGGCATACCCAAATATTATACTCGTCCTTGAGAACGGTAAATATCTTATACGCAGACGCGCCTCTGGGAGCGAGGGGAGTAACCGCGTTAGACATCGACTCAGACACGATATCAAAGGGAAATTCCTTTATCTTCTCTCTGAAATCGTTAGCTATCTCGGCAATATTTCTTATTTCACTCTCGACTCCGCCCGCCGCTTCTATTTCCTTAAGTCTTGCGTGGATCTGAAGCAGAATTCCTACTGCGGGAGTAAAGGGAGTCTGTCCGCGCTCTCCGTTTTTGAGTGCGCTCTTGAGGTCAAGATACATACATTTAGTCTGACTTTCATTAACACGCGCCACAGCCCTAGGAGAAAGCACTATAACCGATATACCAGGAGGGCACGCAAGCGCCTTTTGAGAGCCCGTTATCATCACATCAACGCCAAGTCTTTCGACATCGAGCGGATCTGCGAGGAATGAGCTGATAGCGTCGACTATCAGAAACAGACCGTTTCTCTTGCAAAATTCGCTTATCATATCAATGTCGTAATGAACACCCGTAGATGTTTCGTGAACATTGACCACGAAAGCGGTATATCCGCCGTTTTCATACTCGGAGAGCATCTGGGCGGTCAGCGCCTTACCCACGGGAAGCTTTATCTCGGAATATTCTATCTCGTGAATACCGAGAAGTTGAACGAATCTCTCGCCGAAGCTACCGCCGTTGACAACGATAGCCTTATCCTTTGAGGTAAGCGTATTCATTATAGTAGCTTCCATTGAAGCAGTTCCCGAGCCTGTTATAAACACGACTCTGGAATCGTCGGACGCCTTTGCGAAAGTCTTTATGAGTCTTTCATTTTCAAGCATTACCTCCGAAAACTCGGGGGTGCGGAAATAAGGAACCTGCTCCGCGCCGATTGCTCTTACGGCGTCACAGGACTGCACAGGTCCTACGGTAAAGTTTAACATCATATTCCTCCACAAGTTTATTATGTCAGTAGCTATCAGGTACAGTCAAAGTATATCCAGGCGAGAAGCGCCTGAACGAGCGACATAGTATCAAATCTTCCGCCCGCGAGAGCCACGATAAAGTTGAATCCCGAAAGGACGCAGATAATCACGCCCAGAACGCGGCAGACCTTTATCTTAGAGTCGAACAGTCCGATAATACCCGTGACGAACATCAGTATCATCAAGGCGTATGAAACGACGCCCTGAATATCGAGTGTCAGAAGCTCCTGAATCGCACCGATAACGGCGCCGACGCTTATCGCGATAAAGATTATACTTATGAGAACTCTTGTAACCTTATTTTTAGATGCTGCCATAACTACTCCTTAATTTTCAAACTCGGATTTGGGGTGTGTCATCCTGAGCGATGTCCCCCGAGATTCCACTCTCGCTCCGCTCTGTGCTGCTACGCAGTTCGACTGCGCTACGCTTCGCTCAGAATAACGCGGGGGACGAGTCGAAATCCGACAAAGAAGGATCAAACGCGAGGATTCGCGTTTGGGATCTCAGCCCAAATCCATTATGATAGTGATTTCAATTAAAAGAATATAGCCTTTTCGATATAGTCCTTAAGCTCTGCTATCGGGATACGAACCTGCTCCATTGTGTCTCTGTCACGAACGGTAACGCAACCGTCGGTCTCGGAATCAAAGTCGTATGTGATGCAAAGAGGTGTTCCTATCTCGTCCTGACGGCGGTATCTCTTACCGATAGAGCCTGCCTCGTCAAAATCAACCGCAAAATACTTTGCAAGCTCGTCGTATACCTCTCCTGCCTTCTCGGAAAGCTTCTTGGAGAGAGGAAGGACAGCCGCCTTAACGGGCGCGAGGAACGGATGGAGGTGAAGCACAACGCGGACATCATTCTTCTCTGCGTCGATAACCTCCTCGTCATAAGCGTCTATAAGGAATGCGAGAGCGACACGGTCTGCGCCGAGCGAGGGCTCGACAACATAGGGTGTATATTTCTCGTTAGTCTCGGGGTCAAAATACTGCATATCCTTGCCGCTATGCTCAGCGTGCTGCGTGAGGTCGTAGTCGGTTCTGTCGGCAACACCCCAAAGCTCGCCCCAGCCAAACGGGAAAAGGAACTCAAAGTCTGTCGTAGCCTTGGAATAGAAGCAAAGCTCCTCGGGGCTATGGTCGCGAAGCTTGAGGTTCTCCTCTCTCATTCCGAGGTCGAGAAGCCACTGCTTGCAGTAATCCTTCCAGAAGTTGAACCACTCGAGGTCGGTTCCGGGCTTACAGAAGAATTCAAGCTCCATCTGCTCGAACTCTCTTGTACGGAAGGTGAAGTTTCCGGGGGTTATCTCATTTCTGAAGGACTTACCTATCTGGCAAACTCCGAAGGGGAGCTTCTTACGAGCCGAGCGCTGGATTGCGGGGAAGTTTACGAAAATTCCCTGCGCCGTCTCGGGACGGAGATAGAGCTGAGTCGAGGAATCCTCGGTAACGCCCTGATATGTTTTGAACATAAGGTTGAATTTCTTTATATCGGTGAACTCTGCGCTTCCGCAATCGGGGCAGACTATTCCCTTTTCCTTGATGTATTCTGCCATCTGCTCAAAGGTCCAGCCTGCGGGGTTATCGTCAAGACCGTTCTGGAAAGCGTATTCCTCGATAAGCTTGTCCGCGCGGTGACGAACCTTACAGGACTTACAGTCCATAAGGGGGTCTGAAAATCCGCCTACATGGCCCGATGCGACCCAGGTCTCGGAGTTCATAATTATTGCGCTGTCAAGACCGACATTGTACTTGCACTCCTGAACGAACTTTTTCCACCAAGCCTTCTTTACATTATTCTTGAACTCAACGCCGAGAGGTCCGTAGTCCCAAGAGTTTGCAAGTCCGCCGTATATCTCGGAGCCTGGGAAAATAAATCCGCGGTTCTTACAGAGAGCGACGATTTTATCCATTGTTTTTTCTGAATTTTTCATAGTCAAAATAACACCTTTCTTGCTGAATATACTTAATATTTCAATAAATTTTATTTTATCACATCTGCCGTCTATTGTCAAGTTTTTTAGCGAAATTACATCGTCTTTATCGCAAAAAGACAGAATTCGGGGCAGAGTTTGCCGTTTTCAAGCAGCTCTGCCCCGATATTACTTTATTTTCCCGCAATGCTCATATCTCTCACGAGTATTTCGGGCGCGCCAAATGTGGTAAAGCCCGAGGGCAGACCAAAGGAAAGTCCACTCGACACCGCCTCTATATTTTTCAGAAGCTCAAAGAAGTTACCCGCGACTGTAAACGACTTCACCGCCTCGCATATCCTGCCGTCGCGTATTCTGAAGCCCTCGCTGTCTATTGAAAAATCTCCCGTGACCGCGTCAGCTCCCGCGTGAAGCCCCTTCATAGCCGTGATATAAATGCCGTTTCCGACAGTTGCCGCAAGCTCATCAAGAGTCTTATCTCCCGCTTCGAGATAGAAGCTGTACGGCGCGATATTAACAGGCTCGGCGTAGCTTGAACGCTGTCCGTTGCCCGTAGGCTCAACTCCCGCTTTTTTTGCCGTTGCTATATCGTAAAGCAGGGTTTTGAGAACACCGCCCTCGATAACGCTCTTTTTATATGTCGCGACGCCCTCTCCGTCGAACGAGGTCTGAGCCATACAGCCCTCTCGCATCGGATCGTCGACAAGGCTTATGCAGTCCGCCGCTATCATCTCGCCCTCTTTGCCTCTGAGCAGAGAGAGTCCGAGCTGTGCGTTTCTCGCCGAGAATATGGGCGAGAAGGTTGAAAGCAGGGCTCTTGTCTGCTTCGCCGAGAAAATCACATCATATTTTCCCGTTTCAACTCCCTGCGCGCCGAATTTCGCGATAGCTCCCTTGACAGCCACCGCGGGAAGCTCCGAGAGCTTATCGGGCTCTATCTCTCCGCACGCCTCGAAGTTCTCCTCGGATTCTCCGTCGCGGTTGACTACCGCCTGAACATATGCGCCGTGAACGCCGTATTTGTTCGAGAGGTCAAGTCCGTGCGAATTGACGAGTCGCATCTCGGATTCGCCCGCAAAGATATAGCTCTGCGTTCCCTCTGTGACAAGCTCACTCTCGGCGTAAGTTCTTCTCTGAAGCTCAAGCGCTCCCTTTTTGACCTTCGCGGCGTCGGGCATTGAAAACTCGGGCATATCGGTCTTACCGTAGCTCTCCGAGCCCTCAAATATAACCGCGGGGTCGTCGCTCTCGATATTTTTTGCGTTTGAGACAGCTCTCGCGACGAGCGCCTGCATTTCCTCCTCGGTAAGCAGCTCACTTGAAGCCGCTCCCATTCTTCCGTCAACTACACATCTGAAGCAAACGCCTCCCGAAACACCGTACGCAAACGCAGATATCTCGTCCTTCAGCGTCTCTGCCGACACAGAGGAATCGGCGGTATAAAATATCTCGTATTCTTCAAGTCCCGCGGATTTTGCGGCATCAAAAAGAGATTTCTTCAAATTTTCAAAATCCATAGCTTATCTGCCTCCCACGGTAATATTTTTAACTCTTATCAGCGGCTGTCCAACATCTGTCGGAACGCTTCCGCTCGACGAGCCGCACACACCCTGCCCCGTGGCAAGGTTCTGTCCGACAATATCTATATCCTGAAGTATCTGTGAGCCGGTTCCGATAAGCGACGCACCTCTGACAGGCTCGCATATTTTGCCGTTTCTTATCATATATCCCTCGCGAACCGCGAAATTAAATGCTCCCGTGAGGGGATTCACCGAGCCGCCGCCCATTTCCTTGGCGTAAAGTCCGTACTCAATAGAGGATATGATGTCCTCGTTTTTATCGGGTCCGTTGTCGATAAAGGTATTCGTCATTCTCGATGTTGGCTCATAGGTATAGCCCTGTCTGCGGCTGTTTCCCGTCATAGGCATACCCATTCGTCTTGAGCCGAGACGGTCTATCATATAGCTTTTCAGTATTCCGTTCTCGATAAGAACATTTCTCTGTGTGGGATTTCCCTCGTCGTCTATATTCACCGAGCCCCAAGCGCCCGCTATCGTTCCGTCGTCTATCGCGGTTATCTTCTCGTTAGCTATTTTCTGACCGAGCTTTCCGCACATTTCCGACATACCGACCGCCACAGAGGTTGCCTCAAGCGAGTGTCCGCACGCCTCGTGGAATATAACTCCGCCGAAGCCGTTCTCTATCGCAACGGGCATCTGACCTGCCTTACAATATCCCGCGCTGAGATTCACAAGCGCCTGCTTTGCCGCGTGTGTGCCAATCTCAGTGGGATTGAAAAGCTCAAACATTTCAAGTCCCATTCCGCGCCCGGGGGAGCAGTTACCCGACTGGTTCTCTCCACCGTCCGAGGCGACAGCGCCGACGACTATTCTCGTTCTGATGTGTCTGTCCTCGACCAGAAGCCCCTCGCTGTTTGCCACCATTATCGAGTGGTCAACACCGCCGAGAGTTCCCTGAACCTGAACGATCTTTTCGTCATAATCTCTCGCCGCGAAGCACGCCTGCTTGAGAATATCGCTTTTCATTTTAGTCTCGGCGTCGCAGGGATTTACCCTGACGGGATGGTTATCGACAACCGATGTGGGATTCAGCACGACTGATATTTGTGCGTTCCCCTCTCCCATAGCGTCGGACACCGAGCGCGCGCAGCGCAAAAGTCCCTCTCGGCTTATGTCGGTGGTAGACGCGTAAATAGTGCGTGTTCCGCTGAACGCGCGTATTCCCACGCCCGACAGAAAATTATCGTTTATGCGGTCTATCTTGCCATCGATAAAGCGGATACTGTTATTCCTCGTTCTCTCCGCGTATATCTCCGCAAAATCCGCGCCGCTTGCCATTGCCGCGCCGAGGACCTCCTCCAGCAGCTTTTTATCAAACATACTTGCCTCCGTGTTATTTATCAGTTTTGCGAACGCTCGCCCAAAATAAGTCTGTATTTCTGATAGAAGCTCTCAAAATAGCCTCCCTCGAGCGCTTCTCTTATCTTTCTGGTGAGATTATTGTAAAAATACAAATTATGCGCCACCGCAAGTCTCATTCCAAGCGATTCCTTCGCCTTTATAAGGTGACGGACATAGGAACGGCTGTAATTGCGGCAGGCGGGACAACCGCAGTTTTCATCAAACGGGCGGGGGTCCTTCGCGTATTTCTCGTTGAGAAGATTCATCTTGCCGTGCCAGGTGAAAAGATTTCCGTGGCGCGCATTTCGGCTGGGCATTACGCAGTCGAAAAAGTCAACTCCCATGTGTACCGCCTCGAGTATGTTGCAGGGGGTTCCGACTCCCATAAGATATCTTGGTTTAGCCTTTGGCATATATGGCTCGACCGCGTCGATTATGCGGTACATCTCCTCGGTAGCCTCGCCTACGGCAAGTCCGCCGATAGCATATCCCGCAAGGTCAAGCTCGGCTATCTGCTGCATGTGATTTATTCTCAGATCCTCGTATGTTCCGCCCTGATTTATGCCAAACAGAAGCTGACTTTTGTTTATCGTCTCGGGGAGCGAGTTGAGTCTGTCCATCTCATTTTTACAACGCACGAGCCATCTCGCCGTTCTCTCACAGGACGCCTTGACATACTCGTACGGCGCGGGATTTTCTATGCACTCATCAAACGCCATCGCAATTGTCGACGCAAGATTTGACTGTATCTGCATACTCTCCTCGGGCCCCATAAATATTCTCTTTCCGTCAATGTGAGAAGCGAAGCGAACACCCTCCTCGGTTATTTTACGCAGAGAGGAGAGAGAAAATACCTGAAATCCGCCGCTATCTGTGAGGATAGGTCTCTCCCAATTCATAAACTTGTGAAGTCCGCCCATTTCGTATATAAGCTTGTCACCCGGACGGATATGAAGGTGATATGTGTTGGAAAGCTCGACCTGACAGTCGAGGTCGATAAGCTCACGCGAGGAAACTCCGCCCTTGATTGCGGCGCAGGTTCCGACATTCATAAATACAGGAGTCTGTATATCTCCGTGAACGGTGTGCAGAACGCCTCTGCGCGCACGACCGTCGGTTGCTAAAATCTCAAACATTTTTGTGTTCCTTATATTTTTATCAGTTTTTTAAAATTGAAAGCAGAGCGAAAAAATAAGTTAGACCAGCCGGTGTTTTCTTTTGGTTACTTTTCTTTTGTAACGAAGTTATACTTGATTTTAAATCGAAAGCAGAGCAAAATCAAAAGTATTACCAGTGCGTGTTTTCTTTTGGTTACTTTTCTTTTGCAATAAAGTTATACTTAATTCTAAATCGAAAGCGGGGCTAAAAGATAAGTTAAACCAGCCAGTGTTTTCTTTTGGTTACTTTTCTTTTGCAAAAGAAAAGTAACTCAAGTCCGTTCAAATTGATGGTCTATTTTCTTCTTTGAAAGCTCCATAGCCACAGGTCTGCCGTGGGGGCAGAATGTGATGTCAGGAAGCTCCATAAGCTTGTCCACAAGCCACGCCACATACTCTGGGGGATATTCCCTACCCGCCTTTATGGCAGCCTTGCAGGACGCCTGATAGAGCGCCTTTTCAAAGATTATATCGCGGGTAAGCATAGCAGTACCCGTATTGCTCATTATCCGCTCGGCAATGATTGCGAGCATATCGGCAACGGCGTCAAGCGATATTCCCTCGGGAACGGCGCTCACGCTTACCGTGTTCCGTCCGCAAGTGAAATCAAAGCCCACCGCCTCTATCTCGGCGCGGTATTCGGACAGTACCGCAACCTCGTCGGTCGTCATCATTACCTCAATTGGAAGCATAAGCAGCTGAGATGCGTGTTGCTTGTCTCTCATACCTGCCTTAAGCCGCTCAAATATCACCCTCTCGTGAGCCGCGTGCTTGTCGATAAGCAGCATTTTCTCACCAAGTTCAACAACGACATAAGAATTGAACAGCTCGCCGACTATCCTGTAACTAAGAGATTTCGTCGCTTGCGGCGCTTCACGCACAGCTTCGTTCCGAATAGGCTCAGCCGCACCCTGCTCCGCGGGGGCGTTGCCGCCATCTGTCGAATACTGCGATACAGAGTGCTCAACCCTCTCTATCTCTCGCGATATCGGGCTTTCCTCAGCCTTGACTTCGCTGTGCCTTTGCTCCTGTTTTTGCTCTTGCTTCTCTTCCTGCTTAGACGCAGCCTTGGCGGTATCGGTTGCATTTGCTCCGACATATTCTCTCGCGTATTCCTCAGCGGTCATATGTACGAACTTGTCTGCAGATGCTCCCTTGGGCGGCTCGGAAACCGAGCAAAGGTCTGCCTCGAGCTGCCGCTTTTTGAGCGACTCGGCGCGTGTGTCCCCAACGGGCACTCGCATATCCGACACCCGTCCGCTAAATCCGCCCGCGCTCTTTTGCGTTTGCGACACATTGAAATCAGGTCTTGTTTTATTCTCCTCAAGCGCGTTTCTGACGGCGTAGTATATCGCCTCGAAAACCAGCTTTTCATTAGAGAATTTGACCTCGAGCTTCGCGGGGTGGACATTAACATCGACCGTCGCGGGGTTCACATTTATGTAAAGCACGCAACAGGGGAATTTTTCGGGCGGTATATAAGATGTGTACGCCTGCTCGATTGCGGCGCACGCCGTTTTGCTCTTTACATATCGTCCGTTTATAAAGAAATTCTGATAATTGCGGTTGGGGCGAACATTGTCCGAGCGTCCGATAAATCCGCTCACCGATATTCCCTCTCCCTCGCTCTCGACAGCGATAAGCTTCGAGGCAAATTCACGGCCGAATATTGAATATACGGCGTTTCTGAGATTTCCGTCACCCACGGTCTCAAGTCGGATATTTCCGTCGACGATAAGCTTGAATGCGATATTCGGCTTTGAAAGCGCTATCTTCTCAACGGCGGCGCAGATGGCGGTTGCTTCGGTAACATCCTTTTTGAGAAATTTTCTTCTCGCGGGGACATTCGCAAACAAGTCCTCGACGATAACCGTCGTTCCGTTTGACGCCGCCCGCTCGTATACTCCGAGTATCTCCCCTCCGAGCGAGTCGAGCATAGCGCCCGTCTCGGCGTCCGCGGTTTTGGAAATTATCCTCATATGTGACACCGACGCTATCGCCGCGAGCGCCTCGCCTCGGAAGCCAAGCGTCACAATGCCGTCAAGGTCCTCGGCGTCGCGTATCTTACTCGTCGCGTGTCGGCGGATAGCCACGGGAAGGTCCTCAGGCTCAATGCCGCATCCGTTATCGGAAACACGCATAAAGGTGACGCCGCCGTTCTGTATTTCAACGGTTATTCTGTCAGCTCCCGAATCTATTGCGTTTTCAAGCAGCTCCTTGATTACCGATGCAGGTCTGTCGACGACCTCGCCCGCCGCTATAAGGTTTGCCACCGCAAACGAAAGTACATTTATCTTTCCCATAGCTTTCCTCCTTTTCTGTTATTTCTGTTATTTTAACCTTTTCTGCAAGCCAAAAAGGAAGCTCATTGCCTCATACGGCGAGAGCGTGTTGATATCGACCGCCTTCAGCTCCTCTATGACCTGCTCGTTTATGCAGTCGTCAAAGCTGATGAGCGTATCGTCTCTCTCCTCCTCGGGCTTTGCGTCCGATGCAGACACCGCTCTCGCGGTCGCCTCGACAGATGCGAGCACCTCCTTGGCTCTCTTTATGACCTCGTTCGGAAGACCCGCGAGCTTAGCTACCTCTATTCCGTAGCTATCGTCGGTCGAGCCTCTGATTATCTTGCGAAGGAAGGTTATATTATCTCCGCGCTTCTTTGCGGCGATGTTATAATTAACCACTCCGTCTATCTCGCCCTCAAGCGAGGTAAGCTCGTGATAGTGCGTCGCAAAGAGGGTCTTTGCGCCTATCTTGCGGCTTGCCGTGTATTCTACTATCGCCCTAGCTATACTCATTCCGTCAAAGGTAGATGTTCCTCTGCCCACCTCGTCGTAAATGATAAGGCTTCGCTTGGTTGCGTTTCTGAGTATATACGCGACCTCGTTCATCTCAAGCATAAAGGTCGACTGCCCCGAAGCCAAGTCGTCAGACGCGCCCACGCGTGTGAACAGCTTGTCTATAACGCCTATTCTCGCCTCAGCCGCGGGAACATAAGAGCCCACCTGAGCCATAAGCGCGATTATCGCTACCTGACGCATATATGTGGATTTACCCGCCATATTAGGTCCCGTGATAAGCATAACTCGGTTATTCGCCGTGTCAAGCTCGGCGTCGTTCGGGACGAAATATGTATCCTTCACGAACTGCTCGACAACGGGGTGTCTGCCGTCCTTGATGTAGATAACATCGCTCTCGTCCACCTCTGGACATACATATTTGTTTCTGACCGCAACATTGGCAAGGCTCAGATAAACATCTATCTGCGCCATATCCGCCGCGGTCTTTCTTATTCTGAAATTATTCTCGGCAACAAATTCTCTTATCTCGCAGAAAAGCTCGTATTCAAGCGCGCATACCTTGTCTGCCGCGCCGAGGATTCTCGCCTCCATATCCTTAAGCTCCTGCGTGATATATCTCTCGCCGTTCGTCAAGGTCTGTTTTCTTATGTATCTGTCGGGGACCTGGTCAACAAAGGAGCGGGATACCTCGATATAGTATCCAAACACCTTGTTATAGCCGATTTTGAGAGTTTTTATGCCCGTTGCTTCCCTCTCCTCGGCGGCTATCTTTTCAAGCCAGCTCTTTCCGTCGTTCATAATTGAGCGCAGCTCGTCGACATCTCGGCTGTATCCCTCGGCGATAATTCCGCCCTCGCGAACCGAAAAAGGCGGTTCCTCTGCGATTGCGGTATTTATCTTCTCATAGATATCCTCAAGCGTATCGAGATTTTTATATATCTCGGAAAGCTCGTCGCTCCTGCAAGCAGAGAGTCTTTCGCGAAGCTCGGGCAGTATTGATATCGTCGAAGCTATCGCGCGCAGGTCTCTGCCGTTTGCGCTTCCGTAGACCACCTTGGTCATAAGGCGTTCAAGGTCAAGCACACCGTCAAGAAGCACCGAAAGCTCCTCGCGGAGCATATAGTCCTCGGCAAATTCCCCGACCGCCCTCTGACGCGCCGCAATACGCGAGGTGTTGAGCAGAGGATGCTCTATCCACTGGCGCAGAAGTCTCGCGCCCGCCGCAGTTCTCGTTCTGTCAAGCACCCAAAGGAGTGAGCCTCGCTTATCCTTGTTTCGCATAGTCTGAGTTATTTCAAGATTTCTGCGGGTGTTGATATCCATTTCAAGATACTGACCGTTGGTGTATATGTTAAGCTCCTTGATATAGGAAATATCGCTTTTCTGAGTATCGTCAACATAGGAAAGAAGCGCGCCGAGTGAGCATATGAGCGCCCTGTCGGAGAGCGTGTCGTTATGAATGGTCTCGGAGAACTGCTCCTTTACTCTCGCCTTAGCGTCGTCATAGGAATATCTCGCGCTCTGCCTGTCGCCGAGCATTGCCGAAAGTCTGTCACGGATAAGCGTTTCCGCCTCTCCGAGAGCAGACGCCGACACATTTGTGATCACCTCGCGCGGCTGGTATGTGCCAAGCTCGTTGCAAAGACGGTTTATCATTTCATCTCCGTAAAACGAGGTGGCATATATCTGTGCCGTCGATATATCGGCAAAGCTGAGTCCGCACTCATAATCGTTGATATATACCGAGCAGAGATAGTTGTTCTTCGTCTCGGTGAGCAGGTCTGTCTCGATAAGCGTTCCCGGAGTGATGACCCTGATAACCTCACGCTTCACAAGTCCCTTGGCAAGCGCGGGGGCCTCGGTCTGCTCGCATATAGCGACCTTATATCCCTTCTCTATAAGAGTTCCGATATACTTCTCTGCGCTGTGGAACGGAACGCCGCACATAGGCGCTCTCTCTTCCTCGCCGCAATCTCTGCCCGTGAGAGTCAGCTCAAGCACACGGGACGCTAGAATGGCGTCGTCAAAGAACATCTCGTAGAAGTCTCCGAGACGGTAGAACAGCAAATAATCCTTATATTGATTTTTTATCTCAAAATACTGCTCCATCATTGGAGTCATAGCAAATCTCCTCCGCAGTGCCGTGGCACTCTTTCAATAAAATTTGTTATAGGCTTTCCCCGCCGAAATCTCAATCCCTGCGGAATTGTCTCGTCAACGCGAGGTTCGACTCAGATGACACCCTCTGGGTGTCGCGGCGAGTGAAATCAAATTATCCGCCGTTATCAGTGGCAGCCGCCGCAGGTCGAGCAATTATGAGTGCAAGCCGAGGGCTGCTCTCCCGTGATATTGGCGGTTATAGTTGCGTTTACGGAATTCATAAGCTCGTTGACCTCTGCCTGTACCTCGTTGAGTCTGATAAATACGGGGTTCTCGGTTATCTCGCGGTAAAGCTCGTCTATTCTGTTCTGAATTATGTCGATAAAGGAGGTATCTCTTTCGGGCTTTGTTATCTCGCCCTGAAGTGCCGTCTGCTGTACCTCATATTCAAGAAGCTTCTTCTGAAGCTCGGCATCAGATGTGTAGGCGTTCTTCGCCTCCTCAAGTCTCTTGAGTCTTTCGTCCTCCTTGAGCGCTTTTCCGAGCGCTGCTGCAAGTTCCATAATTTCCATTTTTTCTTTATCCTTTCAATTCTTTTTATCTTATTATTTTTCCGTAAAGTGCGAAAGTATCCGCCCTTTCGATATATACATTCAAAAATTCTCCTGAGTCGGTATCCTCTCCGTCAAAGAAAACTATCTTGTTCCCCTCCGTCCTTCCGCTGAACACCTCGGAATTGTTCTTGCTTCGTCCGTCGCAAAGCACTCGGAGCGTCCTGCCCTCAAGCGGCTTGTTTTTCTCAAGCGAGATGGCGTTCTGCGTTGCGAGAAGTCTCTCAAATCTCGCGCTCTTAACGGCGTCGGGAATCTGCTCCTCGCACTCAGCCGCGGGTGTTCCCTTTCTCGGCGAGTAGATAAAGGAGTATATCATATCGAATTTTGCGCGCTCGAGAGCCGAAAGTGTATCCTCAAAATCCGATTCGCTCTCGCCCGGAAATCCGACCATTATATCAGAGGTTATGACCGCGTCGGGCATTTTTTCTCTTATATAACCGACCGTCGAGATATATTTTTCAAAGGTATATCGGCGGTTCATCTCACGAAGCACCTTGTCACTTCCCGCCTGCATAGGCAGATGAAAATGCCTCGCTATGTGCTTCCCGCGCGACATAACATCAATCAGCTTATGCGTCGCGTCCTTCGGGTGGCTCGTCATAAAGTGGAGCATATAATCTCCCTCTATCGTATCGAGCTGCTCTAGCAGGTCGGCGAAATCGTAATCATAGCCGCTGTCCTTGCCGTAGGAATTCACATTCTGTCCGAGCAGGGTTATGTCCTTATATCCGTTCGCAACAAGCTCGGCTACCTCGGCGTATACCGCCTCACGCGTGCGGCTTCTCTCTCGCCCTCTGACATAAGGCACTATGCAGTAGGAGCAGAAATTGTTGCAGCCGTACATAACCGACACCCAAGCTCTCACTCCGTCGCCTCTCTTTATCGGAACGCCCTCGGCAACGAGATACTCGCTCTCCTCGGGGCAATATATTCTCCGTCCTCGCTCGATCCGCTCGGCAATAAGCTGAGGCAGGCGGTGGATAGAGGATGTTCCGAAAACGAAATCGACATAGGGATAGCTATGCTTTATCTCGTTCACGCGATGCTCCTGCGTGACCATACAGCCGCATACGGCGATTATAAGCTCGGGATTTTTGTTTTTGAGGTGCTTATACTGCCCTATAACAGAGAGAGCCTTCTGCTCGGCGTGCTCGCGAATCGCGCAGGTGTTTACAACGATAAGCGACGCCTCAGCGGGCGCGCTTGTGACCTCATATCCCATAGCCTCTGCCATTCCCGCAATCTTCTCGCTGTCCGCCTCGTTTTGCTGACAGCCGAAGGTCATCACGAAAGCCCGCTTACGCGCTCCGTGGGATTCTGCATATTTATCATTTTCTTTTTTTATTTTTTCGATATATTCATACTGTCGCCGCATCTCGTCGGGCGGCAATATGTTATTTTTCTTTTCTGCCAAAATAAGGTTTCTCCTTTCGTCGGCTCGCCGAAAAGCGCCGAAAGCCGACAAAATCTCAATATATTATTATAATACAAATACACAATTTTGTCAAGTTTTAATATCGCGTCGTCGAAAGATTTTTAAAACAATTTTCACCTCGTTCTCGCGAAGCGAAGAATCTCATCAAGGAGCGTAGCGGAGTAGAATGATAACGCGGGGTAGGATACAAATGAACGAAAACTTTTAATCAAACCCGATAGGGGTCGGCGTCCCGACTGTCTTTGAACAAAAAGTCAAGCAAGACAAAACGGCTACCGAAATCGGTAGCCGTGACTTGATTTATTCAAAGCTTCAATATCCGTAAGGAAAGACTATGCTTCCCGCGATGTCAAAGAGGTAATCGTGAGATTTGAGTATCTCGGCGATGTCGTAGGAGGTTTCGGGCTTTTTCTTCGAGCGCATCATACAAAGTCCGTGGTCACCGGGGTCGTGGTAGTCGGTTCCGCCGCTCACCGTCAAGCGATTATCTCTCGCGTATCTTGCCGCGACCGCAACCTTTGAATTATGCACGGGGTGGCAATTGAAGGTCTCGACGCCGTCTATCGAATCGAGCGGAGCGAGCACCATATTCTTTCGGAATGGGTGAGCCTGAAGAATGATGTTTTTATCGTTTTTAAATCCGCGGTAAAATTCGGAAATTCCCTTGTCTATATACGAAATTATCTTTTCGATATCCGACGGCTCAACTCCGTAAACAAGATAGTCGTTATCGTTCTCGCAAAAACGAACCTCGACTCCGAGTATGACATGAACGCCAAAGCGCTTCCCTGTCTCGAGCGCTCTGTAATAATCGCTCAGATATTCCTCAACGCGTGTATCCGCGCTCTTTGCAAGCCAATCGGGGTTGAGGTGGTTTGTGACCACAACACAGTCGGCTCCCGCCTCGGAATATCTCTCGACCATCTCCTCGGGAGATATCTTTCCGCAACGGCTCACGGGGCTTGTGTGCGCGTGAAGCTCGGTTCTGAATTTATATTCGTTCAAAATATTCGTTATATCCATTTTGCTTTCTCCTTTTTTCAAATCCCTTTGCTCAGACCATTTCCTCGGGCTTGAATATCTCGTCAAATTTCTCGGCGTCAAGGTAGCCGAGACGCAGGCAAGCCTCTCTGAGGCTTATATTGTTTTCGTATGCGAATTTCGCCGTTTTTGCCGCGTTTTCGTATCCTATATAGGGATTAAGCGCGGTCACGAGCATAAGAGAGTTATTAAGATTATAACTCATTTTTTCTCTGTCTGCCACGATACCGCATACGCATCTTTCGCAAAACGAGCTTATCGAATCGGCGAGAAGTCTTACCGACTGCAAAAAATTATACGCGCATACGGGCATAAATACATTCAGCTCAAAATTGCCCTGCGACGCCGCCATTCCGACAGCGACATCATTTCCCATAACCTGCACAGCGACCATCGTAACCGCCTCGCACTGGGTGGGATTGACCTTCCCCGGCATAATCGACGAGCCGGGCTCGTTCTCGGGAATGTGTATCTCACCAAGACCGTTTCGGGGGCCCGACGCGAGCCAGCGAATATCATTGGCTATCTTCATCATATCCGCCGCGAGCGCTTTGAGCGCACCGTGAGCGAAAACAAGCTCGTCTCGCGAGGTCAGGGCGTGGAATTTATTCTCTGCTGTGACAAAGGGCTTACCCGTAATCGCGGAAATCTCTTTTGCTACCGCAGTATCAAAGCCCTCAGGGGCGTTAAGTCCCGTTCCGACGGCAGTTCCGCCGAGCGCAAGTCCGTAAAGCTCGGCTGCCGACGCGGCTATCATTTTTCTGTCGCGTTCAATAGATGCGCGCCAGCCCGATATCTCCTGCGAGAATTTTATCGGTGTTGCGTCCTGAAGGTGAGTTCTTCCGCTCTTGACTACTCCCTCGTTCTCTGCCTCAAGCTTCAAAAAGGCAGCTATCAGTTTATCAAGCGCGGGCAGAAGTCGGTCCTCTATCGAAAGCACCGCACTTATATGCATAGCCGTCGGAAATGTGTCGTTTGAGGACTGTGACATATTTATATCGTCATTAGGGTGAAGCAGACGCTTGCCCGCAAGCTCGTTTGCCCTGTTTGCTATAACCTCGTTTGCGTTCATATTCGACTGCGTTCCCGAGCCAGTCTGCCATACTACAAGCGGAAAATGCTCCCCGAGCTTGCCGTCGATTATCTCCTCGCAAGCCGCCGATATCAAGGAGAGCTTCTCCTCTGTCATTCGTTCGGGCAAAAGAGAGGCGTTCGCTCTTGCCGCCGCAAGCTTGAGTATTCCAAAGGCGTGAATTATCTCGCGCGGCATAGTCTCCTCGCCGACGCCTATTCTGAAATTATTTCTGCTTCGCTCTGTCTGCGCGCCCCAGTATTTATCCGCTTCGACGCTTACCTCGCCCATAGAGTCATGCTCTGTCCGAAATTTCATAAACCTCTATATCTCCGTTAGAATTTATTTTTATATGCTCATCGTGTGAGGTACACAGGGTCATTATATAGTCATTCCCCGCATACCGCACGGCAAATCGCACAAATTGCACCTCTCGGCTCTCACTCAACTCAAATGTATCCGCTCCCGAGAGCGCCGCGCTAAGTCCGCGTCCGACAAATTTCGCATAGGCTTCCTTTGCCGTCCACACAAGAAAAAAAGCCTTTGCCGAATATTCCTCGGCTTCAAGAAACGCCCTCTCTCGCTCCCCGAAGAAGCGTTGCGTTATCTTTTTTATATCCCGCCCGTCTGCTATTTTTTCGATATCTATTCCCACCGAATTCGAGCCGTCGAACGACAGTGCCGCTGTAGCAAGCTGCGCGGAGTGAGAGATGTTGAAACGCAGATTCTCACACTCGGGGAAATAGGGCTTTCCGAATTCGTCACGCGCAATCAAAATGCGCTCACCCGCGCCGACGAGCGCGTCTGTCAGGCATTTGAGCGCACAGAGTCCGCACAACGACAGCTCCCTTGCGCTCCCGTTGCTCATTCGCTCTATTCTCTCCCTCTCACCCTCACCAAAGGTATAATCGAGGTCGCGCAACACATATTCGCTTTTTCCGTCAACACCGATATCAAGTACCGATAAAAGGCACACCTCTGTCATACTGCCTCCGAGAAAAATCAATTACGATATATTATACATCATTCCGAGATTTTTTTCAATAATATACAGAAATATTTCTGAAATATAATACCGAAAAAGGGGCTGTCGCATTTAGATGCAGAAGTCGTGGTTTGGCTCTCGTCGGCGTACAAAGGTACGCCAGAGAGCCAAAACGCGGCTAAAAAATACACATAAAAATCGAAATTCCTAAGAATTTCTACCTAAAAACCGCTCCCACCATCGAATTTCTAACGGTGAGAGCGGTATCTTTACTTTTTATTTATTCGTGTATTTTTGTTATGCGCTAAATGCGACAGCCCATTTAAAAATCTTGATTTTATTATTTAAGTCCTATATCGTACGCCGCAAGCTCTGCCTTAGTCATACCGTCGTAGAGAATAACGGGGCTTCCGCTTTCGGAAGGAGCGATATTGTATGTAACCGTTTTAAAATCAAAGAGGTTACGCGAATTCTGCGAATGACGCTTATCAGCCTTTATCTCCTCCTCCGACGCCGACCATATTGCGTAGTCTGCATTCATATTTGCGTACATCGCCTCGTCACCGCCGTTATAGCCGTGGTGCGATACCTGAACGAGGTCGCACTTGAGCGAGCTTCCGTAAATCGCGTCGAGCATAGCGCAGCCGCGCTCCTGCTGGTCGCCGAGTATTATCATTCTTCCCGAATTACCCGTGACGGAATACATAACAGAGGTCTGGTTGGTGTCGATTATATCCTTACCGTAATGGTTCTCGGTAGTCCACAGCACATCAACACAGATATCCCCGTATACGAAGCTCTGTCCCGCGTGAGCAACTATGATAGTTGCGTCGGGATAATATTTCTCGGCTCTCTCGTAGAAGGTATATCCTCTGCCCCGCATATTGACATCCTCGTCGTTCGGAATACCCTCTGCGGTGTTCTTGTCTATATAAAGCTCGTCGCCGGGGATATTATAGACAAAGCTCTGAACCTCTACCTTATTCGAGTAGGAAAGCATAAACTGGTTAGCAGCCCCGATATGGTCGGTGTGGAAGTGCGTTATGAACCAAGCCGCGATAACGGGCTTACCGTCAAGCACATTCTGGTCAACGACTATATCGTATACATTCGCCGCGTTCTCGGAAAGACCTCCGTCAAAGACGATAAATCTTCCGTCGCAAAGACGAATGACATAGCCGCACTGAGTTCCTATCGTAGTGAGCTGAACCCTCGTTATCTTCTCGATATCCGCTTCCTTCGTCGGAAGCGCCGAATTATCTACACAATCAACCGCGATAGAGATATATTCGACCTCACCGACGCTCGGTGATTTCTGTGCGCTATCGGTGGTGGCGGGGTCTGTGTATGCGATATGCGACAGAGTAAGTATCGCATATCCGTCAGTCCAGGTCTCGAACAGATTTCCGTTCGCTGTGGTTGCGGCGTAACATCTGAATCCTCTCGTCGAGAGCTTTTCGGTATATTCATTGAAGTCTGCCTGAGTTGCATTGTGAACGATTATATAATGCGACTCAGAGGGCGCGAAGCTATCAATGAACTCAACCTCTCCGCTGCCGTCATAGAGCGGTGCGTAGCCGTAAGGCACATGGTCTGCAAGATATGTGAGAGCCGTTTTCTCCTTGGCGGTATACTTTGAGAATGCGGTCGTATCGTTGACTATATCCTCTGCCAGTCCCGCAACCGTGGCCTCATTGGGGTCTGAATAAACCGTGGTCGTAGTTCCGTCTGAAAACATAATAGTGATGTAACCCATACCGAGATATTCCACTCCGTAGGATTTAACTCCGAGTATCGAGCCAGCAAAGGTATTCGCGGCGTAAAGCGCGCCCGCGTCGGCTACGATATCCATATATACCTTCTTACCCACAGACGCTCCGTATTCGGAAAGTGCTTCCTTGGTAAGCTCGCTGACCTTTGAGGCGTGCGACTTTGTTGTAACGACGGTTCCCATCTTCCAGTCGACGATAATATTCTTATTTACAAGCGAGTTTATAAATGAAATATCGGCGGAATCAAAAACAGTCGTGTATCTTATACCCGCGTTTGAAGCAAGTCTGAGCGTTGCTTCGCCCGAGGTAAGCTTTATATCCGAAACGCAATCCTTTGTGAGTATCTCGTACTCGTTTCCCGCTGCCGCGGTGAAATCCTCGGAATATAGATAGCCCGAAGCCGTTTTAACTCCGAGAGGCAGAGAGGTGTAATCAGACACCTTAACGGTAGAACCTCCCGCAACATATCTCTTTACCGCGTCTGTCTTGATGCAGGCAAGCTCATAGGGCTCTGCCGCGTTCGTACCGTATTCCCATATTGAGAATCTTTTAAGCAACATTCCGCGAGTGGCGGAGTCGCTCGCGCCCGACATAAAGCCGAAATAGCTTCCGTCCGAGACCGAAAGAGGAGTATTTTTCTTTATGTAATAGCAAGAGCCGTTTACATTTACCGTGACGTACTGGGAAACTCCCTTCTCCACTAAAATGCGTATTCTGACATCGACGAAATCGGTGAACGCCGCCGTTACATCATCGTCGCTCAAGCCGTTAGTAGTCGTCACAGTATATGTATCATCCGTATAAAATGTTGCGGAATCCCACGACATTTTACTGTTTTCCTCGTTACCTCTGTATAGCCACTTGTCGCTATTCGTACCCGTGGCTGTGTTCACATGGGTCTCGGTGTCACGGCACATAAAATGATTGTGAACTATCCACGCGTTCCTATCCCACTTGAATGTATAGTCTATGACATAATTATCGGTGGTATTAAACGCCATATCGCCGAAAATAAGGCTTGCGTTCTGTGTGAGTCCGTATTTCAGTCCCTCGTCGGTATATTCAAGCGCCTTTGGTTCCGTTCCCGACTTTGCGGGATAGTACCAGCCAGCGTCGCGAAGCTCCTCGTCGGAATCTATCTTCGCAAAGTCAACCGAATAAACGGGCGTCTGCGAGGAGTATTTCAGAACCGAAAACTCCTTGAGGAGTATCGCGCGGTTTCCGCCGCCGTTTCCGCCCGCGTGAGCAAAGCCGAACAGGCTGTTATCGCTGACCGATAGCGCCGAATCAAGCTTTACATAATATTTCTGAGTGCCGATGGTATAGATAAGACTCTGCGTTTTGCCCGCTTCGAGGAATATCTGGATACGGCAATCGACGAAGTTCGAGAAGGCATCGGTCACACCCGCGGCGTCAAACCTTTCGCCATCATTTGAGTTTGCAAGAGTCGTGCAGGCGGCGTCCTTATAAACGGTAGCTCCGTCAAACTTTCCCGCATAATTACTTTCGTTAGCGCGGAACTTATATGATGTGGTATTCAGCGTTCCCGTCGGCGCCATATATGTTGTGGTATCCTTAAAGGAAAAGCTGTTATAAGCCACCCAAGCGCTATTGTTCCACTTGAAGGTATAATCAACCACGAAGCTATCCTCCGAGTTGAATTTCACTCCGTCAAAAACAAAATTACCGTTACTGTCTAAAACATATTTCAGTCCTGTTCCCGACGCTGCCCCGTAAGTAGGAGCGGTAGGCGATGAGCCTGAGTTGGCAATCAGGTGCCAGCCTGCGGCATTAAGCTCGGTTTCGGAAGCAATGCTTGAAAAATCCAGCGAATAGATTTCGGTTGCAGATTCGAGGATACGGTCGCTGTCTGTCAGAACCGTATTCTCCGCTCCGTTCACTATGAACGCCGATATGGGTATCATCAAGGCAATCATAACTGCCGTGAGGAAAAGGGACAATGCTTTTTTCATATAGCTCTCCTTTTTCATATTGCAGATAAATTTTTATATTAACCCTTAAGACCTGCGTCAAACTTCGCAAGCTCTTCTTTTGTCATTCCCTCAAAGAGAATTATCGGCTCTCCGCCGTCGCTGGGAATGAAGTTATAGTCAACGCTCTTATAGTCAAATCTGTTTCTCGTATTGACAGACTGTATATGAAGCCTTTCGTTTACGACTATCTCACGAGAATTCGTCCATATCGCGTAATCCGCGTTCATACTTGCGTACATCTCCGCGTTTCCGCCGTTATAGCCGTGATGGTGAACCTGCACGAGGTCGCACTTGAGCGTATCCTCGTAGATCGCGTTGAGCATAGGACACTCGATATCCACCGCGTCACCGAGAATTATCATTCTTCCCGACTCACCTGTAATCGAATATACCACCGAGGACATATTCGTATCGAGCATCTGCTTACGGTATATGTTTTCTGTGGTGAACAGAACATCTATGTCTATATCACCAAACTCAAAGCGCTGTCCCGCGTGAGCAACTATAATCTTCGCCTCGGGATAGAAGGCTTCGATCTTGTTGTAATACTGCTTGCTGTAATTCAGAAGATTTGTCGATTCCTTTTTGGGATCCAGCTCTATGGTATTCTTTCCGTTATAAATATTATACCCCGGGAGATTGTGAACAAAAGCTTCTATCTCGACCTTATTTGAGTAGCTCGAAACAAAACTGAGAAGTGCTCCGATGTGATCCACATGTCCGTGAGTGAGGAACCACGCAGCGATAACGGGCTTACCCTTGCGTGTGTTCTGTGATACGAGCGTATCGTAAACCTCTACCGCGTCCTTTGGCATTCCTCCGTCAAATACGACGAATCTTCCGTCAGAGAGTCTGAGAACATAGGCGCACTGCGTTCCAACCGTGCTTATCTGCACGATATCGGTCTCGGCAATATTGGTCTGCTTCATAGGAAGCGCCGAGTTTTCAATGCAGTCAACAGCTATCGAAATATAGGATATATTGCCAAGACTTGCAGTCTGCATATACTTATCTGTGGTTCTGGGGTCGAGGTATGCTATATGCGACATAGTGAGTATCGTATATCCGTCAGTCCAGGTCTCGAAAAGATTTCCGTTCACCTCCGAGGTACAGTAGCGCTCAAAGCCTTCCTCGCCAAGCAGATTAGTATAATCCTTGTAATCGTTCCGACTTGCGCCGTGAACTATTATGTAGTAGGACTTTGAAAGCTCAAAGCTGTCGAACAGCTCGGGAGTTCCGCCGAAATCGTAAAGAGGCGCGTCACCTATACCGGAGGGAGCGAAGTTTCCGAACATCGTATCTATCATAGCGATATCTCCACCGCTCGTTCCGAGGTTGTAAACATAGTCGATAAATATATCGGTGCCGTACTCAATATTGCCGGCGATTGCTATATTTCCCGTGTATCCCTTGCCTATCCAGGTTCCCTTATAGTAAGCCTCATTTTTATTCGAAAGAGGTCTTCCCGTATCTCCTATAAGTATCTCTTTATTATAGGTGCTATGAGTGGCATCTATCATTTCTATACTTATACCGACATCTCGGAATGCGGTCTTAAGCTCAAGCGCCTTGTTATACGCAACATCGTTGTCGCTCTCGTAAACTATCGTATAGTCGGTGTCGCCGTCAGTTCCGAGCGATACCGCGTCATAGGGCTCGCTATTGAAGGAATAGTCGTTCGCAAGATATACCTTTCCGTCCTCAATGCTGAGCGCTGATACAAGATACTCAGCCGCTACGGGATAGAGATATGTATTGCTTGCCACCACGATTATCTTGGTTCCCTTTACCGAAATTGCGAAGCTATTATCGTCAAGGGTGCCGAGCATTTCTGTTGACGAGGCGTACTTTGTAGTGCCTATGAGTATCTCAAAGGCATCGTCTGCCCTATCGTGAAGCGAGTCGGGAAGACTTGTTATCTCGGCTCCGCTCATATCCATAACTTCGTTCTTTATGTAGTCGATAGTATCAACAACAGCAGTATTCGTCGCTGACTGATATACTATGGATATTTTAGGCTCCCCGTCCTCCGCGAGGATTATCGGCCCCGAATACTGACCGTTATCTCCAATCGCCTTTACCGTCGTTGCAGTAGTTTCGCCGCCCTCGTTTTCGGTATCGGCGCACGCCGCAAATACCAAAAAGCAGGTAAGCAGCAACAACGCCGCCAATACTATTCTGAGTGAAAATTGCAACTTTTTCATATAATACCTCCGATTTCAAGCGTAACAAATCCAAATATTTAGCATTTTGATTAGATATCACTTAAAGATTATACCATAATATGTAGCATCTTAACAATGTAAATTTGGCTTTATTTTCTGTAAAATCAGTCCATTTTCTTTATTTTTGGCATTTCAGGCATCAAACTGAGAGTTATAAAGCGAGAAGTAAAATCCTTTTTGCGCCATAAGGGCGTCGTGATTTCCTTGCTCGATAACATTTCCTTCCTTTACCACGAGTATAGTATCTGCATTCTGTATCGTCGAAAGTCTGTGCGCTATGACGAAGCAGGTACGCCCCTCCATAAGCTTATACATCGCCGCCTGTATTCTCTGCTCGGTTCGCGAGTCGACATTCGAGGTAGCCTCGTCGAGAATGAGCATAGGCGCATCGGCAAGCATTGCGCGGGCTATGGTGATAAGCTGCTTATGTCCCTTTGATATATTGACTCCGTCGTCGGAAAGCACGGTATCGTATCCGTCGGGCAAAGACTCTATATATGTGTGGATATGAGCCATCTTCGCGGCTCTTATCGCGTCCTCTCTTGTAGCGCCCTCCTTACCGTATGTGATATTTTCAAATATCGTTCCGTGGAAAAGCCAGGTTTCCTGAAGCACCATCGTATAGGCGCGTCTGAGGCTGTCGCGCGTGATACTCTTTATTTCCTTGCCGTCAACCGTGATACTTCCCCCGTCTATATCGTAAAAGCGCATAAGCAGATTTATAATAGTGGTCTTACCCGCGCCCGTCGGTCCGACTATGGCGATAATATTTCCCTTTTCTGCCCTGAGAGACAGATCCTTGATTATCACGCGGCTCTCGTCATATCCGAATCGCACATTTTGAAGCTCGACCTCGCCGCTGACCGTCAGCAGCTCCTCCGCTCCCTCCGCGTCGGGAGGTTCGGGAGTTTCGTCGATTACAGCAAAGACCTTTTCTGCCGCCGCGCACGCCGATTGAAGCTCACTTATAATATTCGCAAACTCGTTTATCGGCCCCGCAAATTTTCTTGAATACTGAACGAACGCCGAAACACCGCCGAGAGTGATGGTGAACATAGGAAGCACCGACATCTCTCCCGTGGTATTCAAAATGTAAAACAGATAGAAAATTCCGCCAAGCATTGTGACGAGCGAGAGCGAGAAGTTATTGATAAAGTTTACGGTAGGTCCGACCACGGCTGTATGATGCTCTGACGCGTAATATGCGTTCACAGCCTCGAGATTTCGCTCGTCAAACCGCTCGGTTATAACGCTCTCCTTACCATAAGCCTTTATCGTTTTCTGACCCGAGAGCATTTCCTCGGCATAGCCGTTAAGCTCTCCGAGCTTTTGCGAACGGCGCTTGAATAGCGGTCTCGCCTTGCCCGAACGGTGCTTGGTGTAGATTATAGACATAGGAACAGTTATAACGAACACCGAAAGAAGCACGGGGGATATTGATATCATCATAGCAAGCGAGCCGAGAACCGTTACGGTGCTTGCGCATATCTGAAGCAGGTCGTGAGAGAGAGAAGCGTTCACAGTGTCGATATCATAGGATATCCTGCTTATTATTTCTCCCGTGGCGTGTGTGTCAAAATATCCGACGGGAAGCTCCGTGAGGTGGTCAAAAAGCTGACGGCGCATAGTGTAAACTATCTTTTGACTGAGCCTTACCATAGTTATCGCGAGAAGATACGAAAGTATTCCCGATACAAGGTAAAATGCTATCATCAGAGAGCAATAGAGAAAGACCTTATCAAACATTACCGCGCCCACACCCGGCTCTATTGCGTCTATCGCCTTTTGCGAGAGCTTAGGCGCGGCGAGCGCGAGGATATTCGATACGAGCATCATTATAAAGCAAAGAATGACCGTCGGCTTATGCGCCAGAAGATACTTCGCCACCCGCTTCAGCACGCGGCTTCGGGAAGCCTTGCTCTGCGGCGCGTATGACGCGCTCCTGTCTTTTTTTGTCTGAGGGGATTTTGAATTATTCAACGAAAGCACCCCCTATCTGCGACTCGCTTATCTCACGGTATATATCACAGCTTACGAGAAGCTCCTCGTGCTTACCCGCGCCGATTATCCGCCCCTCGTCAAGCACGAGTATAAGGTCGGCGTTCATAATCGAGCTTACGCGCTGAGCGACGACCACCGTGGTGGTGCCTACAAGATTCTCGCGTATGCTTCTACGCAGAAGCGAGTCGGTTTTATAGTCGAGAGCCGACGAGGAATCGTCGAGAACGAGTATCTCGGGATCTGCGGCAAGGGCGCGAGCGATAAGTATTCTCTGCTTCTGCCCTCCGCTGATGTTAGTTCCCTTTGAGGTGAGCACTCGCTCATATTTCTCGGGAAATAATTCTATAAACTCCTCCGCCTGAGCAAGCTCTGCCGCCCGTTTTATCTGCTCGGGGGTAAGGTTGCGTCCGAAATCTATATTGTCCGCCACCGTTCCGTGGTAGATAAAATCATTCTGCATAACGACGCCGAATTTTGCGCGCAGCTCGTCTGGGGACACCGTTCTGATGTCCCTGCCGTCGATATATATAGCCCCCTCTCCCACATCGTAAAAGCGCATAAGGAGCTGGGTAAGCGTTGTCTTTCCGCTTCCCGTCGCGCCTATAATTCCGAGCGTCTGACCTTTTTTGAGAGAGAAGCTTATATGCGAAAGATTATCGGTTTTTCCGATATAGGAAAAGGATACATCGTCGAATAGTATATGTGACCCGTCGCGGCGAGGCGGATATTTCTCCTCGCTCTCCGTGCAGATATCCTCCTCGGTATTGACCACCTCTGCGATTCTCTGCATTGAGGCAATACCCTTTGAGGAGTGAACGAAAATTCTCGTTATACCTATCATCGCGTTTGAAATGATGGTAAAATACTGTATAAACGCGATGATCTTACCGGGCTGAGTTAACGCGTCGTTAACGCGGAAGGCTCCCACGAGAACGACCATAACAAGTCCGAAATTCAGAATAAATGTGACGAGCGGATTTGACGCCGACATAGTTGCGCTCGCGCGGGTTTCGTCGCCCACGAGCTTTTTATTAGCCGCATCGTATCTTCTGCGCTCGTAGTCGGTCTTCGAGAGTGCCTTTATAACTCTTATTCCCTGAGAATCCTCGCGCACGACGCGTATCATAGAGTCGACCGAGCGTTGGCTTCGCTTGAAAAGCGGTATTCCCTTTTTGGTTATAACCCAAACGGAAAGCGAGATAAGCGGCATAACTATCAGCATTATAAGCGTAAGCACAGGGTCAAGTGTTGCCGTGACGATAACTCCGCCTATAAGCAGAAGCGGCGCTCTTACCCCCATTCGCATACTCATTCCGAGAAAGCTGTGGACATGGTATGTGTCTGATGTGAGTCGGGATTCAAGACTCGGCACGGTAAAGCGGTCTATCTGCGCTGAGCTGAGCGTGAGTGTACGCTCAAAAAGACGGTGCCGTATTCTCCGCGAGGTATTGCGGGTCGTACGCGCCGTCATTCTGTTAGCTACAACATTTCCTATCAGAGCAAGCGCGGAACATATGACCATCATAACTCCCCACAGTAGGATGCTGCGGACATTTTTCGTGGGCACGACATCGTCAAGGATATAGCTGAGTATGTACGGAATGGCAAGCTCAACGAGGGTTGCCGCCGATTTTATCGTAAGAGTCAAGAAAATAAACCATTTATATGGCTTCAGAACCTCAAACAGAAGCTTCATTAGCTACCGTTACCTCCTGTAAATCAAAAACAGAAATTTCAAACTTAGTCCTCTCAGCCTTAGCGCCTCTTATCTCGATTATATAGTCGAGGAAAAGCGTTCCTTCGCTAAGTATATTATTTTCAACCTTAATCGTTTTAACGCATATTTCAAAGGGCATCACAGGGGTGTCGTAAACACAATGGTGACGCTTTCCACGCTCAAATACGAGAGATGTGGAGACAGCTCCCTCCCTGTTCATACTCACAAGCCCGGGATCTCCGCGCTCAAAGGTAATAAGTGTAATCGAGCCCCCCATTCCCGTAAGCTCGGACTCCTCATACCACATAGTCACCCTCTCGTCGTCTATCCGCATAAACGCCTCTGTGGCAATCTCGATAATCTCCTCATCAAGCTCGGGCAGATCATCCTCAAAAAACTCTATATCCATATCGTCCTCGGCTTCATCTGCAAGCTTTGAAAAAAGCGAATCGTCAACATCGTAGCGCAAGGAGCGTATTTTCATTTTTATTCTTTTTTCCATAAATTGTACCTCTCTTTCAAACATATTAATTTTAACATTTTCCTCAATATTTGTCAACCAAAGTGCAATGTTTATAAAAAGTTTTCAAATTTGTAAAATATAAAAACAACAATCGACTTTTTTTGTGATAAAATATTATCAGACTCTTTATTATGGTCGCATCACTAAAGCAACTTAGGAATATAGTAAAATGATTCGTTTTGTTTATGTTATAGTTTTCAGAGTTTTTTCAATAATGTACTTCGTTCCGAAGATGTCTTATTATGCAAAGCACCCCGAAAAATATTCGGAGGAGGAGTGTTACAGGCTGGCTCAGGATGTCATTGACCGCGTAAGAAGGACTGCTCGCACGACTACCGAGTATTACGGAACGGAAAATCTTCCCGAGGAAAGCGGATATATTATGTTCGCAAACCATCAGGGTAAATACGACGCGCTCGGAATTCTTGCGGGACACGCAAAGCCCTGCTCGGTTCTTATGGACAAGAAGCGCTCAAATATGTTTATAGCAAAGCAGTTCGTAGATCTGCTCGGCGGTCAGCGAATAGAGAGGAACGCGCCCCGTCAGCAAATGCGTGTGCTTGCGGCTATCGTGGACGAGGTAAAGGCGGGCAGAAATTATCTGATCTTCCCTGAGGGAGGATACGGCAAGAAGCACGACAACTCACTTGGAGAATTCAAGTACGGCTGCTTCTACTGTGCGCTTAAAGCCAAATGTCCGATAGTTCCCGTCGTTCTGATTGATTCCTACAAGCCCTTTGGGCTGAATTCACTGCGCCGAGTCAAAACCAAGGTGATATTCCTCCCGCCCATTCCCTACGAGGAATACGCGGATATGAAGGCACCCGCAGTCTGCGCCTATGTAAAGGAAAAAATTCAGGCTGAAATAGACCGTCAGGAAGCCAAACGCTCGGCGTGAGATAAAAAAGGGCTGAGTCATTAAGATACAGAAGTCGTGATTTTGCCTTCGTCGGCGTACAAAGGTACGCCAGAGGGCAGAAGCGCGGCTAAAAAACACACATAAAAATCGAAATCCACAAGGATTTCTACATAAAAACCGCTTTATCCATCATATTTTCGACGGACAAAGCGGTCTTTTCTTTGTGTATTTATACATTTATTCGTGTATTTTTGTTATGCGCTAAATGAATCAGTCCCGTTTTTTATGTTTTATTCCTCGGGAATTTCTCTCTTACCACCCTTGACAGTCATTGTGTCGAGGTCAAGGACATTCTTACCCGCGGGACCAACCTTGACGGTGATAACTCCGTCAACAAAGGAAAGCTTCGCCTCGTTGACAAGGTCCGCAAAGGTCACATAACGCGACTCCCCATCTGCGCTTTCCTCCATTCTGACATATCCGTCGCGCTTGAAGGAATTCCAATAGTAGTCATACTCGTAGCGTCCTACTCCGCTTATCGTTATCTCGTATGTCTTATCCTCGGGATTTACAACGAAGGTCTCGGTTTCCTCTCCTCTGCCGTAATATCTGGGAGCGTCTCCGTAGCCCTCTGCCGCCTGAGCTTCGGTAAGATAATGCTTCGGATTTTTTCTGTCCTCGTAGCATACCTCTGCCGCGGGCTTCACATCGAATTTGGGCGTGAAATGCTTGATCTCCTCCTCGGACATACCGTGATAAAGCGTCATACTCTCATCGTCTTTGGACATTATGAAATTGTATTTCGCGCTATTATAATCAAAATGATTGGTAAAGTTTCCCACAAGCTTTTTATCGACAAGTCCCTCAAGAGTAAGAGGCCATATAGCCGCCGTTGCTCCCGCGCAGTAATACATCTCCTCGTCGCCTCCGTTGAACGCGTGGTGCGCGAGAACGACCGCGTCGCACCTCAGTGCCTTCCCGTATATCTTTCTGAGTATCTTGGAAGCGGCATCAACTCCGTCGCCAAGCGCGAGAAGCTTTCCGTTCGGCATCGTAAGCATATATATTACAGAGGACATGTTCGAGTCGAGCATATTCTTTTTATAGAGATTTTCGCTCGTCTGAAGCACCTCGAGCTTAACTCCCGCATACTCAAAAATCTGTCCCGCGTGAGCTATCGTATACTTGCACTCGGGCATCTTCTCCGCGATATAATCATACATCTTATTGACTCTGCGGCTCATCCACTCGCCCTCGATATTCGGAACGCCCTCCATATAGTTCTTATAGGGCAGATAAAGCGACTCCCCCGGGAATCCGTGGATTATTCTCTCTATTACGATATCCTCGGCGTGGTCCTCGAGCGTATGGTAAAATCCGTTCATATGGTCGCCGTGAGCGTGGCTGAACATCCAAGCCGCAACGACAGGCTTTCCGCCGAGAACATTCTGCTTGCAAAGAGTGTTGTATATGCGCTCTCTGTCCATTCCTCCGTCTATAACGAGAAATCTTCCGTCGGTAAGTCTGACGGTAAGTGCGGTGATTCCCGCAAGGCTGACCTTGACAGTCGTTATCTCCTCGTATTTTTCTCCAATGCAAGGAAGCGCCGAGTTCTTTATGCTGTCAACCGAGATAAGCAGATATGATACCTCACGCACTATATACTTATCGACATCCTTATAGCTTATATAGGAAACATTTACGATATTTTCTCCGTCAAAATAGGTCGCAAAGGAATTTCCGTTTGCCGCATTTGAGGAATAAAGCTCAAAGCCGCTCTCCTTCAGCTTATCGCAGTAATCACGGTAATCCTTCTCGGACGCTCCGTGCTCGTAAACATAGTACGACTTAGAACGGTCGAAGGAAAATACCAGCTCCTCAACGCCCTCTCCGTCGTATGCGGGGGCAACACCGTAGTTTTCCAAGCCGCGCTCTTTCAGCTGCGCGTATGCCAAACAATTTTCTTTATTCATTTCTTTTCTCCTTGTATTAAATTTAAAATTGCAGAACATTAATACTCGAGTGTGTTGACACCCGCGGGACCGACCTTTATAACAATTCTCGCGTCTGTGGGAATAAAGTCAACATAAACAGAGTTGCGGGGACAGGCGTAAATAACGCTCGTCTTTCCGTCCTCTTCCCTCTTATCCTTGCGCTGATAGCCGTCGCGCTTGAGAGTGTTGCAGTAATAATCAAAATTGTATTCGGTAACTCCGTCGAGCGTAATCGTATATGTCTTATCCGCATCGTTTATCTCGAGCGTCTCTGTCTCCTCGCCCTTTCCGTAATATCTCGGAGCTATACCGAGCCCCGCCTCGAGCTGAGCCTCGGTGATAAAGTTCTTCGGATTTTGTCTTGCGTCGTAATCGACCGCATCCCAGCGGTTTGCCTCAAGCTTACGCGCAAACGGTGCAAGCTCGCTCTCCGTCATTCCCTCGCGAAGTGTCATTACAGGCTCGTTGCGTGACATAATAAGATTATGCTTAACGCTGTAAACATCAAAGTGATTTGCGAGGTCTCCGACAAGTCCCTTCTCCTCTATATCCTCAAGAAGATTAGGCCATATAGCTACCTTCGCGCCCGTATTGTGATACATCTCCTCGTCTCCGCCGTTATACGCGTGGTGCGCGAGAACGACGAGGTCGCAGCTAAGCTCCTTGCCGTGTATTCTTCTTATCGCCTTCGAGGCGATATCAACGGCGTCTCCGAGGGCGAGCATTTTTCCTCCCGCCATAGTGAGCATATAGACGACAGATGAAGCATTTGTATCAAACATCTGCTGACGGTAAAGATTTTCCGCCGTGAATACTATCTCAAGTCTGACGCCAGGGTACTCAAATATCTGTCCCGTATGCGCGATAACAAATCTGCCCTCAGGCATTGTCTCATCCATAAGGCGCTTTATCTCGTTGCTACGGGCGGTCATAGCCTCGCTTTCCTTATCCATATAGTATTCCATATAGTTCTTGCCCGAATAGGTATCGTGCGCGGGAAATCCGTGGATAACCGTCTGAACCTCTATCTTATCGCCGTAGCGCTTGAGTATCTCGATAAAGGCGTCGACATGGTCGCAATGCGCGTGACTGAACATCCAAGCGGCAACAACAGGCTTGCCCTCTCGCACATTCTGGCGGCAAAGCTCGCCATATATCGCCTCTATGATATGCTCTCTGTTGAGTCCGCTGTCTATAACGAGAAATCTTCCATCAGTAAGTCTTATCACAAATCCGTCAATCATACTGACCTGAAGCGTCGTTATCTCCTCAAAATTCTCTCCCTTTGGAGGAAGCGCAGAATTTTTCGTGCTGTCAACCGCGATAGACATATAAGAAATATCTCTTACTACATATCTGTCAACATCCTTGTAGCTTATATGCGAAACATTGACTATATTCTCTCCGTCGGTATATGTGGCAAATGAATTGCCGTTTGAGCTTTTTGACGAATAGAGGGAAAATCCATTCTTCAGGAGCTTATCGCAATAATCCTCGTAGTCCTTTACCGACGCTCCGTGTTCAAGAACATAATAGGACTTGTATGCGTCAAGCGAAAAGACAAGCTCCTCAACCCCCGCACCGTCATACGCGGGTGCGAGTCCATAATTCTGAATACCGCGCTCACAGAGCTGCGAATATACAAGACAGCTTTCTTTCTTCATTTTGGGTTTCCTCCGTTTGTTCAAATGAATCTTTTAAGGACTTAATTTTCCGATACTGTCCTTTTATCAAGTATACCATTTATTCCCTTGAAAATCAACCGATATCGGATAAAAAAATCTTTAATTTTTACGCCAAAAAAGCCACATTAAATAACATATACAGATAAAAGGGGCTGTCGCATTTAGCGCATAACAAAAATACACGAATAAATAAAAAGTAAAGATACCGCTCTCACCGTTAGAAATTCGATGGTGGGAGCGGTTTTTAGGTAGAAATTCTTACGAATTTCAATTTTTATGTGTATTTTTATTATACGCTAAATGCGACAGCCCTTTCTATTCAGTTAAGCGAATTTATAAAATTTTACAGCTTACTGTTTTTCTCTCTTGTATTGACTTCTGAATTTAGAGGGAGTCACCACAGAGTATTTTTTAAAAACTCTGATAAAATATGACGGATCATTGTATCCAACGGCATCGGCAATATCGGAGATTGACAGCGATGTCTCCTTCAACAAAGCCTGTGCTCTGCTTATTCGGTAGCCATTCAAATATTCGATAGGCGATACTCCCTTGTATTTTTTAAATAGCTTATACAGATACTTTGCCGACAGGTTGACCTCAAGAGCAATATCGTTTTCATTGATATTCGTTGAATAGTTCTGCTTTATAAAAGCAACAGCACTTTCGACATATTGAAGCTTGGAGTCTGTTTTTTTATGAACATCCAGATGAGAATTATAGTTAATGTGAAACAATTCAAATAAAAACGAATCCAGCAGAAAATCTCCGTTTATATTCTCTTTATAATCCTTTAAAAACATACGGGAAAAAAGATTTCTTATAGCGGTAGGGTTCTTTATTTCAAAAACACCCGCCGTTGTGGGAAACTTGGCATTCAGAAGATATTCTTCCACCTTATCGCCCTTTATCATTACCCAATAATGTTCCCATTGCGGAGCCTCAGGCGTGATATAAACATCAAAATTCTGTAGCCTATCGGGAGTAAGCAAAAAACCTTTTGGAGCGGTTAGCGGAATATCTAACGCGCTTCCGTTGCCGGAAAAAACGAAATGAATTACCCAAGCCTTTCTCATATCGGAAAAATGATAGTCTTGAGTCGTTATATTGTGACCGAGTTCCAATACCCTGATATCGGATAGTTTTACCTCTCGATCAGCTTGAATAATAGTTATATTGGAGCGAGTCCAAGTAATTTTTTTCATAGCTACTCCTTAAATGCCTGCCTTTTAAACAACTGCCGCATTAATAAAAGCTATATTAATGCGGCAGAAATTTTATTTAGAATAAGCTCCCGATGTTGACATAAGAGCTATTTCCGCTCCTGCGGCATCCTTTACCGTAAAGGTTATTTCAACCGAGCTCCATACCTCGGAGCCAACACCTGTCACTACAGCACCGAGAATAGCGCACCCCTCGTCCGCCAGATAGAGCTCTCCGTCCGCTTTTATGCTCTTGAAGAACTTTATCTCGTCATTTTTAAGCGTGTAGGAAATATCATCCGAACCCGCCTTTTTGAAGGTTATAACCATCTGTGCGGAAGCCGCACTCTCAAGTGCCTCCGAATCAACCGCGACAATAAATCTCACTATCTGTTTTCCCTGCGTGTCGACTTCTGTCGTCTGCACATAAGATGCAGACGCTCTGTTAGCCTTTGTGGCAAGTCTGCGCAGATTAGCAAAGGGCGCCGATACGGAGCCTGTCGCTACAACGGCAATTTCGCCGGGTATAGGATAGCTTTGTGTGCCGATTATCTGACCGAAATTAAATCCGAGATTGTAAGCAACCTCTCCGCTCGCAAACTGCTCAGCGGTGCAGGCAGCAGCGTTAGATATGGCAACATTGCCCGCGTTTGCAGCCCAGAAATACGCAGTGTCAAGGAAATAGAAATCACTCACAGCCGTATCCCCGATTGTAGAATCGCCGACCATATTGTAAACACCCGCATACGCCTTGGTCGAGTTAGTCGTTCCCATATTATAGCAGTTGGATATCGAAAGGCTTCCCGCCGAGTTTGTGGAAGCAACGCTGATGAAGGTTCCGACCTCAACATCAGTCTTGCCGTACTCAACTCTGCCAATGTTACCTGTATCCTTGATTACTATTTTAAGGGTCTTCTCGCCGTCTCTGCACAAAGTGCCCTTGCCCATTATGGCTCCCGCGCTCGTGCCGTTGGTTTTTACCAAGCCGTAATTCATACATTTATCTATGGTTATCGTATTTTCACGGTTTTCCTGGAAGTCCTTGTCACCGCCAATAATTCCACCGATAGCAGCATATCTTGTTTCGGGAGTAAGCTGGTAGCTTCCGTCGCTCTGCTTACCCGTATTCATACCCGAAATTGTACCGTAATTGGAGCATTTCTGAACGAGAACTGTTCCAACGCCTTCGTTCATAGACATAAAGCCTATAATACCGCCCGCATAGTTTGCATTGGTGGTTACATTACCCCTGTTAACACAGTTTATAGCAGTAACGCCTCTCTCTATGCAACCGAATATACCGCCTGCTCCCCAGTCGGTACCGCCCGTCGAAAGAGTAACATTAGCGTTATTCACGCAATTTTCAGCGTATATGTTCTCGCTGTTTTTGATTCGTCCGACAATTCCGCCCGAAACAGCTCCTCCGTTGGCGTTAATACTTCCGTTGATCTCGCAGTTCTTGATAACCGCCGTGGAAGCCGCAAGATATCCAATGACTCCACCAGAGGTTGAAACAGAGGATACCTCAGCGTAGAGCTTAACATTTTCAACGCTGACATTAGCCGTCTTTGCGACAGCTATCAGACCCGAAACGGTCTTGCCGCTGCCCGTGGATGAAATCTTTGCGGGAGACGCAGCGGTTCCTACGATGAGATTCTTAACAGAACCCGATATCTCAGCGATAATACCCGCGTCAGAGTTCGTTGAGGAAATAGTAATACCCGTAATAGAGTGACCGCATCCGTCAAGCGAGCCTATAAGCTTGGCTATAATATTGTTCGTGTAGGTTTTACCCGAAAAATCAAGATCCTGAGTAAGATAATAATCTCCTGTGCCGATTCTTTCAAACTCAGCTACCGAGCTTATGGCAACCGAGCCCGCGGCGGGAGTGTAACCCGTCTCAACCTCACCTACGGCAGCGCCCGATATGATTCCGACAGGAATCATAAGAAGCGAAAGCACAAGAGCCAATATGATAGATAAAGTCTTTTTCATATTATTCTTCTCCTTTCCTTTGCCGCAATCAATTCATCGGATTCAACGGACCGAACGAAGGCTCTTCTCCCTTGTTGTTCGGGAAAGCAGGAGCTTCGGGATCGGTATATTTGTCATACAGACCTTCAAAGAACATAGTCTCTCCGTAGGTTGTAACGAGGAACTCGCTCAGCTTATCGGAAGAAACCGATGCGTCGGTTGCCGACCATTCGGCTGTATCGAGTATCGATACTGTTCCGTGATAGGTTGAGATAGTCTGAAGCTGACCTATCTTAGCTCCGTTCAGAGGTCTGACGAAATAGATGTCAACCTCGCCATAAAGCTCGGTAAGATCATTGACTATATCAGAGACAGCCGTCGTAAAGTTCATAGCCGAAACATTTGCGTCGTTCGCGCCGAGGTCAAGCAGAATATAATCGGGAGCCGCTGTCGTTTTACCCGTAGCCGCTATATATTCGTCGAGTATCTCTCCGAAATTATTGTATCCCAAGCCAGCCGCGGACATTCTCCAAGAGGTATATCCAAGGCTTTCGGATGCGAGAGTGAGAGCATCCTTTTCGATATTCTCGACCTTATCGGATATAGTGAGCGCCGTAACACCGTTCTTAACGCAAGGAACAACGGTTCCCTTGTCTGCCGCAACAGCCGTCAGGCAAATAGCCTGCTCCGCACTCTCCTCACCGACATACATTACGCGAACTACCGTCTCCTCAGCGGGAACAGTTACCGTAACGGTTGCGTTCTCCTTGAGGTCCTGACGAGTCCAGTTGACTCCGTCAAGGCTGTAAGCTACTGTTGCGGATTTCGAGGTGTCCGCAATCTTGAAATTATATGTAACCTTGGAAGCTCCCGTTACCTTAGCGACTACCTCAGAGCCGAGCATACCGGTAATTGCTCCGTTTGTACCCGAAAGCTCTCCGTCCTTCCAATATCCGTTAAAATATACATTCTTCACATTTGTGAGATTAGCCGCAACACTCTTGTATTCCTTCTTGAATGCCTTGGCAATCTCTCTGACATTCTTTCCGCAGTTTGTGCAGGTTCCCTGCTGTCTGCCGTCCTTCAAAAAAGTAGGATTGTCAATAAAGACATAACTTTCACACTTATGTCCCAATTTGGGTATCACGACCGCCTCGCGGAAGCCGCACTCGGTACATTCTCTCTCGCCTTCTCCGTCGTAAACACAGTCGGCTTCCTCAAATATCACGAGCTCGCCCCAGGTGTGAACATGCTCTCCGCCATTATCTCCGCCCGTAGTTTCGGAAGTATCTCCGCCGTCCTTAGAGCAGCCTACGAACAGAAGACAGAGGATAAGCAATGAAAACAATATAAACTTCTTCATATTTCACCTCAATAAAGGGTTATTTAAATTCTTCAAAAGGAATTTCGGGAAATTCTCCCTCGTCCTCTATGTTTCCGAAAACTCCCCCGTTTTTATCGGTGGTTGCCGCTGTGGTCTCCTCTGTCTGGGCAGAAGAATTCACAGTATACTCTGTTGTTTCGGAATTTTCCTCCATATTATTTTCGGGTATGCACCCGAAGAGCAGTAAGGAGAAAACAATAACAACTGCCGCCAAAAACTTTAACTTCAAATGCATACCCTCCGTATCATTTTTATATTTCAAATGACCTGCGGATTAAAGTCCGCTATCGTTGGAAACATCGGATTTATTCACAAAGTCCTCCCAGGACATCATGTTAATATTTCCGCTGGAAGAAATAACATCTGCCATTATCTCCTCAGAGGTCTGCATAAATACATCCACGATGGGAGCCGTATATTTTTTCATTTTTTATTTCCTCCTGATAAATTACTTAGTATAAGTGCCCGTAACGCTGAGAGCGTCTATTGCCGTACCTGTCGAGTCTGTTGCGCTGAGCTCGATAGAAATCTCGCTCCATACATCGTTCGGAACACCCGTAACAATGAGTCCGTAGAGGACAACGCCGTCTCCGCCCTTGATATCAAGGTCAGCCGCGTAGAGCTTTCTGTAAAGAGAACCGAAATTGTCGAAATTAACCGATACATCACCAATAGAAACCTTAAGGTTCATAGCGTCAACATTTGCGACAGCCGACTCGTCAAGAGCGAGAATGAAGCGTACATCGCTTGTTGTGTCCGCCTCAGCGAACTGAATGTAAGCCTTACCCGCGGTTGCAAGTGTTCCGACTGCCTTGGTCGTGCTGGTGTTGCCCGAAGCCTCTACGGTAGCCGCAGCGGTAAAGCCTGCGAGAGTGGAAACCTTTGTGTGTTCTTTGGTATTAGTAACAACGCCCTCGTTGCTGTTGTTACTAAGCTCCCAAGTTCCTGTTGTG
>JAGAKG010000008.1 GCA_017625755.1 Clostridia bacterium
AAGTCTATACTTTTGCCCAAATTTGTATTTTTTTCGTTCAAGGCTACGCCTTTCTCTCAAAAATACAAATTTATTATTATATTGTTTTTACTATCTTTTTTACAAGTGTTGCACTTCGTATTATAACATACCGAGCTCCCTTTACACAAGGGAGCCTTTTTTGTTCGCCTATGACTTATCAATTTTCCTGACAAGCACTGCATTTGTGGACACAAATGCAAAATACGGCACACCTCTTTCGAGATATACCGTATTTTTGAAAACTGTCCTTTAGGGTACAACCCTATCGACTTGGTTCCTTTTTTATCTAAAGTTATTCAAGCGTCAGGCTTTCACAGTTGAGAAATTCGTGGGCGTTGATAAGTGAATCTGAAGGGATAGTTTTTGAGGCGCCGCACTTTTTACAGCTCACCTTTATTCCGCTTTCGGTCATTTCGACCTCATATTCACCCTCGCCGTCGGTTTCGCTGTTCTGACATTTGCAGTATATCTTGCCCTCTGCATCAAGGTCGTTGATAACGAAAAGGATTATATCAAGTATCTGAGGGTCGCTGAGCATCTGCTCCTGATGGAATATATCGAAGTTATCTATACCGTGCTCCTCAAGCAGGTCGAGAAGCTCAAGCTCGGTTCGTGCAAGCTCTGCCTTGACCTTGTTTTCCTCGCCTATCATACATATATTTATGTCCGAATAGGGGCAGGGGAGCAGAAACAGGTCGTTTTTGAAAAACACTGACGAGTTGACGGTAAAGCTATGCGGATTGGGGCAGAGAATACAGGGTACGGTCAGCCTGAGCTTTCCGTCCTTTGAATAAACCACGCTCATCTCGCTCTCGCCGCAGGTGCATTTTAGCTTTATCATATCCGCGCTGAGGGCGAATAATCCGACTACGCTCATGACTCCCGCACCGCAATGCGGACAACGGTAGGCTACCGTCGTTTGCTTTGAATCAAGTACCATTATAATACCTCAATTTAATATACAAGGATATAAAATGGCACGGATATTTCCATGCCATTTTATGTTGATTATCAGTCACCGATCTTGGTAAGAACCTTATCCTTTACGGTGACGGTGTATGTGTCCTTAATGGTGTTGTACTTTTCTTCGAATCTTTCGCCGAAGATAGTCTCCTCAACGGTAATCTTCCATGCGGGATTTCCGTCGTCGTAGTAGTAAGCAACTATATACGAGCTTTCGTCAGCCGAAATCGGCTCCTTGGTGTAATCGCCCTTTGCGGTTTCATCGTCAAAGAGCCATTTATCAAAGGCGTCGACTCCGAAAGAGCCCTTCTTGTAGTCCTCGTATTCGTTGTGTGCATCTGCCTCAAGGTCGTGAGCTATCGCCTCGAATGCCTCGACAGATATCTCTCCGGCTTCAAATTTTTCGATAGCTTCCTCGGCAAGCTCCTTGTCGGAGAATACCATATAGATGATATTCTTCAGGAGTGTTTCATCGCAGCGCTGGGGGGTTGTGAGGAAGTAAACCGATGCGCTGAAGAATCCTTCGTCGTCGGATACCTCACCCTCTGCACCGTCGCCCTCGAGAATAGTCTTTGTATCGTTTGCTTTTCTTCCGTCCTCAAATGCCCATTCGGAGAACTCGTCGTCCTCGGTATAGGGAGCCTTCTCTACGAGGTATGTGGACTTATCGGCGAGAACGCTGTCAAAGACCTTGGTCTTTACGGTATCCATAGCCGTTGCGTATTCCTTAGTTACTTCCTGCGAGTAGAGAGTGTATTTATCGTCCTTGACAACCGAATCCTTAGCGGTAGTGTCAAGGTCTGCGAGAATGTCGCTTACAACCGCTTTGACAAGCTCGGTTTTTATGGTTTCCTTAACAGGATCTCCGGGAAGCTTATCGTCAGCCACTGTGAGCTTTGCTACCTGCTCGTCGTAATACTTGTTTGCGAGATAGTTGTAGAGATACTTATTGAAGTCTGCCGTGGATTTGAGTGCCTTCATTTCGTCGGCTATCTTCTTGGCTTCCTCAATGTGCTTCTTGTAGTCTGCAAGAACCTTGTCGGCGGACTCCTTCAGCTCAGCCTCGGTGTATCCGCTTCCGAGAATTTCCTCTGCGATATCCTCGTATTTAACATCTATGGTGTAGTAGGAATAGTCGATAACATTGAAGTCTATCTTGTTATCGTCGTACTTGGTCTGTATATCTCCGTCGGAGATTCCATCAAGAATCTCGTCCTGAAGCTCGAGCATACACTTTTCAGCGAGCAATGAAAGCTTCATAGCCTTCTTTATGTCGTTTACGCTAACGCCCTTACCGTACATATTAGCGGTGTAGGAGTTAGGAGAATATCCGTATGTTGCCGCCGTTGTCTTGAGTGTTTCAAGAGTTGCGTCAAGCTCCTCAAGGTCCTCGTCGTCAAGGGTTATGTCTCTTTCGTATGCTTCCTCACAGTAAATAAGTATCTGCTCTGCCTGGTCGGTAGCTTCGCTCATAAAGTAATCGAACCAGGTACCGTCAAACTCGCCGAGGAAGGAGGTCTCGTAGGCGTTGCCCGAAGCCGAGTCGCCAAACTGCTGCTCCTTGAGAGATTTCGAGGTGTCAAGGCTGAAATATGACATATAGCTCGAATACTGGCTCTGGAAGTTCTGATACTGCGTGTAGTAGTAATATGACATCATATTACCCGATATTTTGAAATGCTCGCTCTTGAGCGCGGTTCTGTTACGCATAATAACTCCGTTGGATGAGAGTATACCGAACACGCATACTCCAAGCACTACGACTGCCATTACAGCCGCGATAAGTGTTTTAAGCCAGAGGGGCATTCCGCTCTTTTTCTTTGTTTTGATTTTTACCGGAGCGGCGAGGTTTTTAGATGCTCTTTCCGCTCTTACTCTGTTAGATTTTCCCATAGGGTTCACCATTATCCTTTGTTTTATTAAGTTTGTTAACAAAAACGGCATCGGCAGGACGCTTCTGCCGTTTATTGAGCTTGATTTCTCTCACTCTTAATATAACTTCAATATTATACTATTTTTGAGTGATAATTTCTTGAACAAATTATGAATAAATTCAAAATTTCGTTAAAATGTTTATTTTTTTAAAAAAATTCAGAGCTTTTTTATAAATTCATAATAACGGGGAGTACCATAGGCTTGCGCTTGGTTTTGGAATAGAGGAATTTTGAAAGGTCGTCCTTGACCGAGTTTTTCAATTCCATACGGTCAACTGCTCGTTCCTTAAGCAAACAGCGGTTTAGCGCGTCGAGAGCCACCTGCTTGACCTCCTCCATAAGCTCCTCGGACTCTCTGACATATACAAATCCTCTGGAAACTATATCTGGGCCTGAGAGTAAAAGTCCCGATTCCATGTCTACCGACGCGACGACCACGATAAGTCCGTCCTGCGCGAGGTGGCGTCTGTCACGGAGCACTATATTTCCTACATCTCCGACGCCGTATCCGTCAACAAGCACCTTGCCCGCGGGAACAGTACCCGCAAATCTTGCGCCCCTGGTATCTATCTCGAGCACCTTTCCGATGTCCGAGAGGAATATACGGCTGTCGTCGATGCCCATATCCTGAGCTAGCGCTCGGTTGGCGGCGAGATGTCTGTATTCTCCGTGAACGGGCATATAGTATTTCGGCTTGACTAGCGCCTGCAGAAGCTTTATTTCCTCCTGGCAGGCGTGTCCCGAGACATGCACCTCTGCCACGGCATCGTGAAGAACGCTGACCCCGTTTTTTGTTAGCTCGTTGATTATTCTTCCGATAAGCTTTTCATTACCGGGTATCGGGCTAGCTGAGAGAACGACGAGGTCGTTCGGACCGAGAACTATCTGAGAGTGGTCGGCGAAAGCCATTCGATAGAGTGCCGACATAGGCTCGCCTTGACTTCCCGTTGTGATAAGGGTTATTTCCTCGGGCTTGAAGCGTTTCAGCTCATTCACATCAACGAGTACGCCCTCGGGGACAGTCATATATCCAAGCTCGACCGCCGCGCCGAGAATGTTGAGCATACTGCGTCCCGTGACAGCGACGCGTCTGCCGTGAGCGATGCTAGTGTTGATTATCTGTTGAACTCTGTGGACATTCGAGGAGAATGTTGCTATAACTATTCTCTTATCGCGGTTTGCGGTGAAGATAGACTCGAGCGACTTGCCCACCTTCTTTTCCGAGGGGGTAAAGCCCGCCCGTTCCGCATTGGTTGACTCGCACATCAAAAGTAGCGTCCCCTTCTTTCCTATCTCGCCCAGACGCGTAATATTCATCATATCGCCGTCTATCGGCGTTATGTCGAGCTTGAAATCTCCCGAGTGTACTACAACGCCGAGAGGTGTCGTTATCGCGAGCGCGCAGGCATCGGCTATCGAGTGATTTACATGAATGAATTCTACCGAGAAATCTCCCAGCTTAACTACATCTCCCGCCGATACGCATACAAGCTTGGGCTCGAAGGGAAGAATATGCTCCTCGAGCTTGTTCTCGATTATACCAAGCGTGAGCTTGGTTCCGTATATCGGGGGATTTATCTGACGGAGCAGATAGGGAATCGCTCCGATATGGTCCTCGTGACCGTGTGTGAGCAGAACTCCTCGAATCTTTTCCTTGTTTGACTCAAGGTAGGATATGTCGGGAATGACGAGGTCAACGCCGAGCATATCCTCGTCGGGAAAACCGAGTCCGCAATCTATGATTATAATGTCATTCTCGTATTCGAGAACGGTCAGGTTCTTTCCAATCTCGTTCAGACCGCCCAAGGGAATGACACGAAGCTTGCCTTTTGGTTTTTTTGGCATAATTTTTTGTTTTTCCTTTCTGAAATATTAAAGTATTGATATCTTAAAGTACAGATACAAGTAGATAAAAATGTAGATATAAAACGCAACCGTAAAAATTGCGCAATGAAAACGCGGCAAAAAAATTGCACGAAAAACAAGCCCCTTTCATAACGCAGCCCCGCTCCCTGCGCTACTTCCGAGACTCATATTAAGTTGTAGCTGATAATATTATACATCATATATCCCTGTTTGTCAAGGCTATTTCAGCGCGAATATCAGCCAAATAAGCCCGAATAGGGCAACACCCGTGACGCTCCCATAGAGAAAAGAGGGTATATTTGCCTTGATGCTGCGCCCAAGCTTTTGCTTTTTTCTGCTTTTGTGCGAGTAATTTTCCTCTATTATGCGGTTGGCTTCTCTTAGCATATCCGCCTCCCTCGGACGCTCATTGGCGATATCTGTGCGCAGAAGGAAGCAGGCTGACTCAAAAATGCTGCTTTTGTCGGTCTTGACCATTATCATTTCTCTTTGAATTCCTCTTATCATTTTTTACACCTCTGATTATATCTGACTTATATGTAGCCTCTTTTTTATATTATGACCTCGAAGCACTCACTTAAACCATATTCTGCATAAAAGGCAGGAAAAAAATACACAGAATAGCATAACGGCTACGGCACAGGGAATGGCGTAACGGCTTTTTTTAATGCCTACCGAGGAAAAATATACGCCTATGACATAGAGCATCGTGTCCGAGCTTCCCATAATTACCGAGGCGCAAAGTCCTACGAAGCTGTCGGCCCCGTAGCGTTCAAGCAGAGAGGAATAGGCTGCAGTGGAGGCACTGCCCGATATGGGGCGAGTTATTAGCAGAGGTATAAGCTCTGAAGGAATGCCGAGCCTTGCCGCGGCAGGGGAGATTGCCGCGGCGAGAAGGTCGGTTATTCCCGATGCGTTCAGCATATTTATTGCTATCATAAGCGCGATAAGCGTGGGGAGAATACCCACAGCCGTTCGCAGACCGTCACGCGCTCCCTCAATAAAGCTCTCGAAATACGGCTTTTTGTGTGACAGCATAAACACCCCCGCAATACAGACGACTACGGGGATAGCTAGCGATGATATGTATTCAAGCATTTTTATCTCCCCGCGCCCCTTTTTTCGATACCGAACGCATAGCCGAGCAGAGAAGCAGGGAGAGCGCAGAGCAGGACAGAGAGCATATCCATATCGGAATGATGACAGAGTATGGCGATTCAGAGCCTGCCGCCCGACGCAGAGCGAATATCGTGGTCGGAATAAGATTTAGGCTTGCGGTGTTTAGTACCGCGAGAGTTATCATATCGGCGGTAGCCGTTTTCTTGTTTTTGTTGTTTTTTTGAAGCTTTTCCATAGCCTTGAGCGCGAAGGGCGTCGCGGCGTTACCTATGCCTAAGAGATTTGCGCTTATATTTGCCGATATCTCGCCAAGCCCCTCGCCGCTCCTGCTTGCCTCGGGGAAAAATACTTTGAGCAGGGGAGAGAGAAGCCGTGATAGCTTATTTATAAGTCCTGCCCGCTCGAATACCTTCATAATACCGCACCAAAGACTCATTATCCCACAGAGCGATATTGTCAGCGATACCGCTCCGTGCGCGCCGTCAAGCACTGCGTTGCCAAGCTCTGCGCCGTGCCCGAGAATAATTCCGCAAAAAAGTGACAGTATAGATATTATTCCGAAAATTTTACCGAGCATTATCCGCACCCCTTATAAAATCAGGTTTTTATTAGGATTATATGCTTCCTTTTTATGATGTATTCCCCTAATCTATGGGTGCAAATGTAATTTTTTGTAAAAAATCCAAAAATTTACAAAAAATATATTGACAAATGGAAAAAAATGGGATATAATATACCCGTAAGTAAAAAAAGCTCGTTTTATTGATGAGTTTTTTGAATTTTGACAAAAAATAAAAAATAAAAATAAGGAAAAGGGGAAAAATTATGAAATCCACAGGTATCGTAAGAAAAGTTGACGAATTGGGAAGAATCGTGTTGCCGATCGAGATCCGTAAGGTTCTGGATATTAAAGAGAAGGACGCTATCGAGATATTTACCGATAACGACCAGATAATATTGCAGAAATATCATCCTGCGTGTGTGTTCTGCAACGATGCCGACGATGTTGTTTACTTCAGCGGCAAGAGAGTTTGCCTCTCTTGCATAGAAAAGCTCAAGCAGCAGATGTGACGAGAGTGAAAAGTGTGTTGTTGTGAGTTCCTTTAAATAATAGAAATAGCGTAGCTGTGAGAAAAATCTCATAGCTACGCTATTTTGCTTTTTATTGAAAGTTGAAAGCTGTTTTCAGGCACAGAGCTTATCCGACAAATCTGCCGTCTTTGAATGTGCCGCTGTATACGGTTCCTGTATTAGAGCGATAAGTACCTTTTCCGTGAAGATTGCCGCAATAAAATTCACCTTCATAGAAAGCCCCGCTTGCAAAACGGTAAGTGCCGTATCCTGTTCGCGAGCCGTTCTGAAAATCGCCGTCGTAGACATCACCGTTGGAAAAATGCATAGTGCCTTGCCCGTGTAGCTCATCGTCTTTGAAAACACCCTCATAAACATTACCGTCGGCATAACGCAAAGTGCCGTGCCCTGTTCGCTTGTCGTCTTGAAAATCGCCTTCATAGACAGTTCCGCTGGCATAATGTAATATACCGTGACCGCAAAACTTATTGTCTACAAAATCACCCTCGTATACATCCTCGTCGGCAGAACGCCAGGTTCCTTTTCCGCAAAATTTACCGTCCTTGAATTCTCCTTCATAGATTGTTCCGCTCGCAAAGACATAGGTTCCATATCCCGTTCTTGAGTTGTCTCGAAATTCGCCGATATATACATCGCCGTTGGAAAATTGCAGAGTGCCGCGACCGTTGAATTTGTTGTTTTTGAAATTGCCCTCGTAGATATCGCCGCTATTATAGGTCAGAGTACCTTTTCCGTGCATTTCTCCGCGCTCGTTTACCTCGCCGATGTAGGTACTGTTGCTGAATGTTATAGTTTTTGTATTATCCGATTTCGGCGCTTGCGTCATTTGCGAAGCCTTTGGCTTTGATGCGAAATTCGATATTCCGTCGGAGAGGTAGAGCTTTCTGTAAAACTCGCTCTCGTCGCTGTAATTGTGCTTGAATATTGACTGCAAGCGGTTCATTCTCATAGCCATTCCGCTGCTCAGAACAACATCCTCGAGATATATCAATACACACTTTTTTGAAAGGTCTCTCGCGTATTTCAGCTCGTCCTTGCAGTTGTTGGAATTGATGTAGTTGTTTGAAACGAAGGCTATAAAATATCCGCACCTGTCTATACTCTGCGCGATAGTTTCGTCCCACTCCGTTCCTGGGTCTATCCCCTCGTCAAACCAAGCGCGGTATCCGTCCTCTTGCATTTTTGCAATAATGGGATAAACGAGACTTTTGTCCCTGTGGGCGTAACTGATGAAAATATAAGGTTCTTTTCCTGCGTAAGAATAAAGCTTTATCATAATGCTTTTTTCGCTCTCCTTGATGTTTTCCTTTACACACAATTATACTATCAAAGCAGGGGAAAGTCAAGTGAATTGAGAGATAAAAGTGAGCGGATTGATTTTGAAATGTAGGAATTGAGAGTCGGTTTTTCGATGTACTTTTTTTGGGTGGGCTATCTCTTTGCTTAAAAAAATATCGGTTGTGCCGCACACGGTGCGGCACAACCGA
>JAGAKG010000009.1 GCA_017625755.1 Clostridia bacterium
CTCTTGACCGCTTCAAAACGCGCTTGCCAATCGTTTTCATCACGGATGATCGGCTCTGCGGAAGGTATCTTCAAAAGAGGGATATTGCTCTGATGGCTGAACGGATCGAAATCGTCCTCCTTGTAATTTCGGGTAACACACTCATTCAGCAAGGGATCGGCAATCGTCTTGACCATATCTCCGTCAAAATCCGCGCCGCCCAAGCGCTCGGGAATGAGTGTGCGAGAGTCAACCATTACAACGTAGTTCAAATGAGAAAGGTATTTGTTGCGGAGATAGCCAATCGGCTCAATGGGAGATACCACCGCTTCTTCATTACGCGCTATATGGGGATTTCGCAAAAGCGTGTATTTATCTCCCTCGGGATAAGCGGCTCCCGGTGCGTATGCTATCGCTTGTGATGAGCACTCTTGTCCGATACGAGCGACCACGCCCATATACTTATCGTCAATCTCGGATACCGTCTTGACGAGAGATTGAATAAAGCGCATCAAATCTCCCGATAGATAACGGTTATCTCCCGAGATGACGAGTCTGCCGAGCGCATATTTTTCAAGCACCTTCTTCGCCTTGCCGTCGAGCTCTGCGGTATAGATCGGCTCGTTTACGAAAAGGTGGTTCTTTTGTATGATCCGCGCAAGCTGCTTTTGCTTATCCGAGCTTTCAAAGCTATCGAGCGCATCGATGAAATACTGCACTCTGTATTGGTTATTAGCCACGTAATTGTAATACTGCGTTTCGGTCGCCTTGGTGATCCAATGACGGCTATCTGTTTCGGGTGAGGTTGTCCATCCGTCGGGCAAGTCAAGAGGACGGAACTCCTCGGCTTTCATAGATACGGTATTCAAGAACTGATAGTTCAGCTCGGTGTATTCCTGCTTGTCCGTCTGATTGACTCCCGAGATATAGAGCGCGTGGCGGTATTTACGGCAACGGGCAAGGTATTCGTCAAAGGTCAGTCCATTCTCGGTCATCCATCCGTAGCCTTTGAACATACTCTTTGTAAGAATAAGGTCAACGTCACGCACCTTGTGCTTATTACCCCAAAGGTCGATGATATACGGAACACCAAGCTCGGAGAGCATAGATTTGAAATCCACCTCGTGAACCGCGCCCTTTATATACGGCATACGGATTTGGAAGGAAGAATGGATATGCTGACCGCAATAATCGGTATCGATCTTATCAGCGAGTGATGAGGATATAAGTCCTTCGCCGTCAAACTCCAAGACCTCAATATCCGCAACGTCTTCAACACGGGTATATTTGCGCATACTGTTGTCGCTTCCGTCATCCACAACGGTTACGATATTTGCTTCATATACAAGCGACTTGGGATTCTCTACAACAACCACGCGCTTACCGTCCCAAATGCTCATATCCTCAAACCGATGTCCGCTTGTGAACATCAGACCGTTATATGCATATAGCTTGGATAGCTGACACTTGCCGATGTGCATATCGAGCATCATACGATGACGAAGCGGCTCATAGAAGTCCTCACGAACAAATGAGATCTTCGCGGCGCGGCTCATACTGCCCGAACGCTCAAAGGCAAGATAACGGTGAGCACC
>JAGAKG010000010.1 GCA_017625755.1 Clostridia bacterium
CAATCGGCTCTCTCATCTCCATTTCCATAACGCCTGCACCGATAGCACCTTTGCGGAGCGATTCGAGCATTTCGGTATAGAATCCGTCGGAATATCTATCCATATACCTTACAACCGTCATAGGGTCGCCAAAGGTCGTGATTATTTCTTCCGCCTCTACTTTGTTATATACCTTTCTCCTTGTGTAGTTCGCAAGGAGTTTTTTTACTTGCCCGTCCGTCAGTTCGTAGAAGTACGGCTTGGCGGTAGGGTCTTCCGGGAGAGAAAGGTTGAACTGCGTTTCGCTCTCCGTGTCTCCACGGGTCAACCCATATTTCGAGAGGTCGATGTCTCCTCCCTCTCTTTCGATAGGTTCTACGCCAAACTCCTTAAGTATTTCTCGGACATCGTTGTCATCGAGAATCCTCGTCACCTTCATAGCACCCGTTATATACCAAGGCACGGTAGAAGGGTCGGGATTTGTACGATATTGATAATATCCGTCCGTAGGAAGTTTCGGTAAGCCTGCGTAAGAGTGACGGAACTTTCCGCCTTCGGTATACCCGTAAGACATCGCCTCTTCTTGGTAGTCGATGTCGGCTGCAATTTCGCACTCCGCCCACACGAAGTCTTTAGGGAACAATTCCTTTTCCCCCGTTTTAGGATTGAGTCGGTTGAACTGCGTAGCCTTTGGATATTCGCCTAAATGCCAACCCGGACGGAAGGCGAGCGAACCGCTTCCACCTTGAGTTCCTTTACCGCCTGCTTTTACTTGAGGTCTTCCCGTCTTCGATACGCCTGCCGAAGCACCAATGTCAGCGTCAAGCCATACCCCTATAGGAGTAGGTTCTCCGTTAGGGTTCGCCACCATAGGAGGATATAAACCGCCGTTTTTCGCAAAGAAAACTTTGTATGCCTTTATGGTCTTTTTGGGCGGTTCTTTGGTTCGGAGAGACCATTGTACCGATTCGTCTCCGCTTACAAAAGTACCCGTTTCCGATTCGGTTTGTTTTCCGCCTTTTCGGATAACCTCGTAAATCTCGGTAAGAGCGCCCTCGAAAACTGCGCCTTCTTTGCCCTTGGCGACTTCCTGCGTTGCGAGTTCGCTTTCGATAATCTCGGTAACATTGTCCGGAAAAGTGAGCGTTGCAGGAACTTGAGGAACTGCTTCGCCCGTGATAGCGTCGTAGACTCTAAAATCTACGAGCAATTTATAATAGTTTTCGTCGGCGGTAAACTGCTCAAACTTCGGAATATAGCCTTTCTCGTCGCACCACTCAAGGTACTCGTGAGCCATAGCCTTGGCGTCGCCAAGTCTTTGAAGGCTCTCGAAGAAGTTAAACTCTTCGGTCTTCGAGACCGCCTTTCCGCGCCCGTCTTTAGGGTGGATTGTAGACCTACCTTCAGCGTATTTGATTTCCGAACCCACGCCGTTCTTGCGATAGCGAGTTCTTTGCTGAAGAGTATAGTCTTTGTAGTAGTCTATGTCGCTCATCTTCGCAACGAGTTTGTTGATACCGCTACGATGATACGGGATAACATAGTTCGTATATTCGTTTGCAAGGAGTTTGCGGATATGGTTGTCGCTTACGCCGATAGTAGTCGTTCCGACATTTTGGCTATAGCCTTCTTGAGTCATCAAGGCAACCGCCTCGTCATAATCCACACCAAACTCGCTCCACAAAAGGTTACCCTCGGAATCGAGACCGGCGTTCTCTCTCGAAACGGATTTGTCGATGTTTGGTATCATCGACATATTGATTTTTATACCCGTCTTACCAAAGATTCTCGCAAAGGAGATAACCTTGGTATAGGTGTGCATTGTCGCCTTCTTCGAGTGAAGGTCGGCAATAACTTGCATATAATCGAACACTTGGTCGATAGTGAAGTCCGAGAACGAGAACATACGAACACCGCCGACATCTTTAGCACGAGTCGCAAGGTCGGATATATCCGCAAGTTCGTGGTTATAAGGCGTGAACTCCTGCATAGGTTTCGGCGTAGCCGAGCCTTTTTTATTGAGTACACGCTGATAAAGTTCCGGAGCGTTCTTCTTGATAGAATCCAAGCCAACCGTACCGATGAGGTCACTCTTTTTGAGGAAACCACGGAGTTCCGGGTGGTCGTGGATAAGTTTTGCGATAAGTTGGTTTTCTCTTCCGCCAAACTCCTTCGCCTCGATTCTTTTGCCGAGTTCGGTTGCATCAATGCTTTCGCCGTTGGAAACTGTGGTCTTCCCGTTGGTAAAATCGAGGGACTCCGGACTTGCGATGTTGAGACTACGAATAACCTTGTTCCAAACCGAAACAAAGTCCGCCGCCCACGACTCAAGTCTATAACGCTTGGTTTCAACAAAGCAAGCAGGACAAGCGACCTCAAAGCCGTTTTTCTTGAGAATCTCGTTGATTTTTACGATGTTCTCTTGAGAGAGGCTGACATCGTCGATGAGGTTTCTTTTCACGAGTTCGTTGAGAACTCTCGTCAAAGCCTTGCGCTTACGGCATATCGTCGAAAGGTCAATGTTAAGCGGATAGTCTCCGTTGGTGACCATAGCCGAATAGATAGCGTGACCTTCGTTGTCATAATAAACCTTGGCGTTATTCCAATCCGCAAGGTCTTTGTAGGTCGTCCCCAACTCCTCCATAAACGAAGCGAGTTCGTCCATAGTAGAGAGAGCAGAATCTACATCGCTTGTAGAGAATCCCTTCGCAAGAAGGTTCTTTTCGAGAACCTCACGACCGCCCTCTCGGTAGGTTGCAAGGTTAAACTGAACCGTAGAACCGTCGTCGGAAACGATATGCGTTCCGTCTACTTGTTCTTGATTTCCGCCGTCTTTTCGAGCAACTCTTCTTCCGTCGCCTTCGGATTCTGCGTCATATACTTCATCAACTCGTCCATTTGCTCGTCCTCTTGGAGAGCCGTCAAGATGAGAACCATAGCCTCCTTCTCCACTTTGTACAAGTCTAACCCATTCAGCAAAAGTCTTTGTTTGCTTGTAAGTTCCATTGTCTATTTCGCTCCTTATGGTTTCAATAAGTTCGCGGTTTGATTCTATATCGAGTTGGAGAATCGGAGTAAAGTTGCCGAGTTTATTGTCCGCCACGATATAGAAGTTCTTATCCGTGTAGGCATACTCAATTCTGCGAGGCTTATCTCCGTTTTTACTTGCAAGTTCTTGTGCGAGAATCGCATATTCTTGCTTGTCGTCGATGTAGATACCCTTTCTCTTATTATAACTGATTTCGCCCTCTGTGTCAACTTCTTCCTCGAAGTCTCTGTCACGAGAGAGGATATATTTTGCGAGTTTAATGTCGCCGATTCTTTGTGCGGCTCTAAAGTACAATCTGCGTGTTGTACTTCGACGAACCGATGAAGTATTGATAGAGGTTCAAGGTCTTGCCGTTGACCTCCCTCTCGTCGAGTTTCCGTATCACTCGGAAGGTCTTCCGGAGCATAGGTTCAGCCGAAGGGAGAGCGAGAAGGTA
>JAGAKG010000011.1 GCA_017625755.1 Clostridia bacterium
CCGTCATCCACCGTGACCTCGCTGACGATTTTGGGAGCGAAGTTGCAAAGTCGGGTATAATAGACTCCCGATTTCGTTACTCGCTCAATGCTCAGACATCCGTTGTTTAACGCATAAGGCGTATCGTAGATGCCTATAAGCTCGCCCAATTCTTTGGGCGCTTGGGTTGTGGATTCATTCATTTTTGAATCTCCTTTCTGCCTTATGGCGATAGATTTATTTGCAAACAAAAACACTCTCCGCGCTCATGGGAAAGTGTTTCTGCAATTGCCGACACTACATTATGGGGGTAGTATTCATATTACCACACCACTATCTTTCCACGCTCGATGTCACGCAATCGGGGCGCAGATGGGGCGTATATCCCCTTGTTTTACGGGGCTTTTTTCGCCTTTTGGCGCGTGTAAAATCTTACCGAGGGTAAACATACCACCCCCTCGACTTTGGCTCAAAGGGGCGGTGTTTCGGGTGGATTATGTGGGTAGTATTCATTTTACAAACCTCTTGAAAAGTTCACGATTTTATGATATACTGTTAGTAACGATTACTGACGGGAGGTGAGAGAATGCCCGAAATACGATACAGAATACCGCTTTTGTCCGCGCAGGTAATCCTTGCTTATGCGAAGATCAACGAGCGCTTTCCCGATAGATATACGGTTGCTCTGAACAAGCGTGAAACCGAAAGCACCGTCATTCGCGGCGGCGAAACCTATCAAGCGGATAATGCTATATTTTATCAAGCAATGTGCGCTATCCATAATTATGAATATACCGCGCCGACCGAGGATACCGTTATTGAGGATTTATACGATGTTATCGTATACGTTGATTTCAAGGGGATATTCGACCGCGACGATACCAATCCCAAGGTGGCTTTGCGGCAAAAGAAAGCCGAGTCGATGTTTCGCGGTCAAGGCATTAAGCTCGACTTCGGCAAGGGGCAGCAGAACTACGTAGCCTTTGAGCGTTCCGCAAGTATGAGCCGTAACGCCCGTCTTGCTTTTATCCGTGAGGATATGTATTCTGCCGTTCACTCCCGTATGACGCTCGATATGAGAATACGCGAATGTCAGCTCTCCAAGCTCTACGCATATAACGGCTTGATGTTTTCAAGCGGAACGAGAATTGAAGCGCCTTTCCTATGGAATGAGCATAGCATTGTTGTTATTGATAACCCGACCGATGCAAAGCCACACGCCAAGGTCATCACCGTTAAGGATGTTACGGGAGAAGGCAACGTTCGTAAATATGAGCGCATCGAAACAACAGACAGAATATCCATCACCGAGTTTGACGGTGAAGGTCTTATTTCCAAGGAATTTTCAAAATATATTGATACGCAGCTTTGCGGCAAGCACATTCACCATTCGTTTCAGATCCGTATGCCCTATATCAAGGGAATGGTTCACGAGGTCGATTTTCGCACGTTGCTCACGGGTGTCGGCATACAAAGCATCAAGGACGTTTGGGGCAATGAACATCCGATCAATGAAGTACACCTTATATTAACAAAGAGTCAGCTCAAAGGTTTTGGATGGCTTGAGGAAAGCGGATACCATTGGTATAAGTATCTGCGTGTCTGTGAGAAATACGGTCACGCGCTGTACGTGACCGGTATATCCAAGGATGCACCCGAAGAATACACCGAGCTGAATTATCAGTTCTTGAACACGGTATCTATGAAATCCGAGCTGTTTCGCCCCGACGATCTTCCTTTCGGATGGGAATATAGTCCTGCCGAGGTAGAACGCGAGTGGCTGACAAAGGCTACCGAGGAAAGATATTACAATCTTTGCGCAAATGACTATTTTCGTCAGCGGTATTTTATCTCTCGGGCGGAGCGTTGGAGCTTTCGCAAAAAGAGTAAGAACTACCGTATGGCGCAGATACTCAAAAAGAACCATTTGTTTATACACGAAGCATATTTTACAAACGAGCTTGATGCGTTGACTGAAAATTTACTCAAAAATTATGCCGTAGGAAAGCTTTTGATAGAGGGAGATAACCGCTATCTTTCGGGCGACCTGATGCAGTTCTTACTCAACTTGATAATGCCGTACAGAATGGTATCTCCCGATGCGGTCAAGCTTTGCCGCACATTGCTTGACGAGTCCTTTTCGGGAACTGCGGATTTTTACGCTCCGGGCGCGGTATATGCCAAACAAGAGCGTTATACCTTGCTTCGCAATCCGCACATAGCGCGTAACG
>JAGAKG010000012.1 GCA_017625755.1 Clostridia bacterium
ATGACGCATTTGACGAATACGCCTTTTACGGTGGTATGCCTCTTGTGATTTCTCGCCCCGATGATGCTGCTAAAATGAAATACCTTTCTTCGCTTTTTGCCGAGGTATATTTAAAAGATATTGTTGATAGAAAAAAAGTGGAACGCGAGGACGTTCTTGCTTGTACGATTGATCTGCTTTGCTCATCGGTTGGCTCGTTATCCAATCCTACTAAAATTGCTGATACCTTGAAAACCGTTCAGCATATCGACGTAGCGCAAAATACGGTTAAATCCTATATCGACCACCTGATCGATTCTTTCTTGTTCTCTGAAAGTAAACGCTACGATGTAAAGGGGCGCGCATATTTTAACTATCCAAATAAATATTATTGCGAGGACGTAGGACTTCGCAACGCACGAATTGGATTCCGTCAGCCCGAAATGACGCATATTATGGAAAATATCATTTATAATGAGTTGATTATCCGCGGATATTCGGTTGACATTGGTGTGATAACCACAAGAGAGCGCAACAAGGAAGGCAAGCAGATTAGTGTGCCACGCGAGATTGATTTTATCGCAACCAAGGGCGGAAATAAGGTCTATATCCAATCGGCATATGCGATATTGAGCGAGGAAAAAAAGGAAAGCGAATTAAAACCGTTTTCTCTGACAGGGGATTCTTTCCCAAAAATCGTTGTCAGACACGATGTTGGTAAGCGCTTTTATGATGATAACGGTGTGCTGAATATTGGCGTAATTGACTTTTTGTTGGATTGCGAAATTGTTTAGATAGGAAAATTGATATGATAAATGAAATTATTAATTTATTGCCATCGAGTGACTTGAAAGCGAAAATAAAAGCAACAAATTACCAATTTACAGAAAGTGAATTGCTCCAAATAATTTATAACTATGCTCCCACGTTTTATGAAAAACTGGCTATGTTAGAGCAGTTTTCGACGATTGCTTCTGCTAATGTTGCGGCGTTAGCAAAATCATATATAGAGTATGAGAAAAATAACTTTAACAGGTTTATGGAAGAAAGTCCGGGATTTGTCTATGAGTTGCACATCAAGGAAACGCCCGACTCTCATGACGAATGCTATATATGCGCATCTTACAAAGCTGCGTTGGTGTGTATTGATCGTTTTTATGAAGAATACGCATCTGTCGATGCAAAGGAAACCGAGAAAACTAAATATAAAATAACGAAGCGGAAGATATTTTTTGAACAAAATAAATTTGATGAAGATGTCTATGCTGAATGTGTTTTGGGAGTAAATAAAGTAATTTTGGAAATTTCAGATTTCAAAGCCTCATCTGATTGCGAATTAGATACCCTTTGTTCCGAGTGCAATGAAATCTGCCCGTACAGATGCGATAAATTGAAATTCCCTTGTTTTGCATGTGATTATGCTATCATTAAGTATTTAGATCATGAAGAAAAGGAACAATTTGGAGTATCAATTTGTTGGGATGATAAATGTGACGGATTGGGTGAAGAGTTTTATGTAATACCGCTTGATTCTCCGGCAATACGAGAGAATCGGTTTGATGATAATTTTTATGAGCATCAGCATATTCCTCTACCACTCGCAACCATTGCGAGAATTGATGAACTGGATGAAGTTATGAGAAAAAACTACCTTGCATTTGTGGAATATTTAAAAGAAAATCGAAATAGCAAGTGATATTTGTTACTATATGGCATCATCCAAGGGAGAGTAGTGTGTTATAATAGGGACAACACATTTACACACAAAATTTAATATTTTCGGACAAAAGACTGTTGTCCCTTATTGAACACACTCGTGGAGAATGTTCCGTAAGGGACAACATTTTTATTCAATTCTGCATTTATGATGCCTTTGCCATAGGAATATTTGCCGCATTTAACATATTTTCGATGAAGATCCCGTAGCCCGTGGTGGGATCGTTGATCAGCACATGGGTGACCGCTCCCACGAGCTTGCCGTTTTGGATGATGGGAGAGCCTGACATACCCTGAATAATTCCGCCCGTTTTTTCGAGCAGGGCAGGGTCTGTCACCCTGACGGTGAAGCATTTATTGCCGCGCGCGTCACGGTTGATATTGCATATTTCAATGTCGTATTTCGAGACACAGCCCGAGTCGAGCGTACAGTATATATACGCCTTGCCTTCCTTTACCTCGTCTCGCTTTCCGACAGGCAGGGGCTCGGAGTGGATTCCCGAGGGCTTGCCCGCAAAAACTCCGTAAACGCCACATTCGGTGTTCTCAAGCAGAGTTCCTGTCTTGCCCGAGCTGAAATAGCCCTTGACCTCACCGGGGGAGCCTGCAAGTCCCTTGACGACTCCGCTTATAGTCACTCCGACGACAGAGCCCCTCTGCATCGGTATGAGCTTGCCGCTCTGCGCGTCGCAGATTCCGTGTCCGAGCCCCGCAAAGGCGTAGGTTTCTGGAACGATATAGGTCACGGTTCCAATACCCGCTCCGCTGTCTCTGACATATATTCCTGTTTTATATTTGCTTTCTGCCGCAGAATACGCGGGGGTGAGCTTGGCGGTGTATTCCTTATCCGCTCGCATATATGTGAGCGTCACCGTTTTGCCGCCGCCCTCCTCAACTATGCGCGAAAGCTCCGCCGCGCCGCTTATAGCTTCGCCGTCTATCTTGGTTATCAGGTCGTTTATTCTGAGCCCTGCCTCGGTTGACGGATTTCTTGTTCCGCTCTCGCAATCCACATCGCAAAATCCGACCACGAGGACGCCCTCTGTGATGAATTTTACGCCGAAGGGCATACCGCCCGGATATAGGAGCTGAGGCTTCTCACGGCTTACGGACACGCTTTTGAGCGGGATTATACCGTAAAGCTTATAATCTATATTTTCACTTACCGTGGCAGATGCGCTGTCTGAACTGACGAGGGGATATTCGGGTATATCCGCCTCTGCAAGACAGCTTACCGAGTCGGGAATGATAAGCTCGTAAGCACCTGTGAGGGTGACAGAGAACATTATAAACGCCAGAAGAAAGAGAGAGCAGCTTTTGAAAAAATTTTTTGCCATTGGTCTGTCTTCCTTATTCTTTTTAGGTTGTTTGCGAATGATACGGTGGAAGTATCGTTTATGTTCGCAATATTATCTTGTGCAGAAAAAATGATTTGATTAATAACAAAGATTGATGTAAAAAACAAATTTTTTGCTTTTGTGGAAATCAATCGCCATATAATTATATTTATATGTAATAATTGCGGTAAAATACTTGACAATTAATAAAAAAAGGAATATAATTAGTTAGCTAACTAATTAAAATGCTTGTGAGGTGTTCGATTTATATGAAGAAAAAATATGAATGTCCCGCCAGACCACCCGAGAGGGCAGAGCTGAGCAACAATCCCGTTATGATGTGCCACGAGATCTCGCATCTTTCGAGGGCGCGAGTCAGGGAGCTTAACGACAGCGAGGACAGCGCCGCGCCGAGAGGAACCAGACTGGTTCTTTCTTTTTTGGCGACGGGAGACGGGGTTACACAGCAGGAGCTTGTTCTGGCAACTCATCTGCGCGCGCCTACTGTCAGCGTGATACTCAAAAATCTTGAGGACGGCGGATTTGTCGAGAGGCGGCGCGACAGCGTAGATATGCGCTCTCTCAGGGTCTATCTCACCGAAAGCGGCAGAGAGCTTGACAGAAGAAATATAGACAAGATAAAGCAGGTCGATTCTCTTGCGCTCACGGGGCTTTCGGCTGAGGAGACGGCAGAGCTTATGCTTCTGCTCGGACGGATAAGAGATAATCTGCTTTGCGATAAGAACGGCAAGGAGGAAAAAGAGGATAAATGAGAAAAATTTTTGCCTATCTGAAACCGTATAAATTATTTGCCGTGCTATCCCCTCTGCTTATGATGGGCGAGGTGCTGGCAGACCTCTGTCTGCCTAAGCTTATGTCGATCATCGTCGACTACGGCATAGGTAAGAACGGAGATGTTTCCAAGTCGGCGATCGCATCGTCGATTATGCGACTGCTTTTTGGAGAGGGAGAGTATACATCTATGCAGGTGATAGTCACATTCGGTGTGCTTATGCTCGTCGTCGTGCTTATCGGCGGCGCATTCGGTATCTCCTGCGCGTATACCGCGGCAAGAGCCTCTCAGGGGCTCGGGCACGACCTGCGTTGCGACGCGTATAGCCGTGTTATGTCGCTCTCAATAGAGCAGACCGACAAGTTCACCACAGGCTCTCTCGTCACGAGAATGACCAACGATATCACCATGATAGTTGATTTCACCGAAATGGTGCTTCGTATGTTTGTCCGCGCGCCCATTTTCTTTATCGGCGGCGCGATAATGCTCCTCACGCTCGATATATCCTTCGGTATGATACTCCTCTGCGCGCTTCCCGTAATGGCGCTCACCATTTTCTTCGTTATGAAGAAAGCCGTGCCGATATTCTCGGGAGTTCAGAAGAAGCTCGACAGAGTAAATTCCGTGGTTCAGGAGAATGTCAGCGGAGCGAGAGTAGTCAAGGCATATGTCAGAGAGGAATACGAAACGGGACGCTTCACCGAGGCAAACCGCGACCTCAGAGATACGAACTACCGCGTGCAGAAAACTATGGCGTTTATGCACCCCGTAATGAATATCGTGATGAATCTTGCGATAATCGCTATCATATACATAGGCGGCTTCAAGATAGAAAATGTCGCGGGAACGGGAATGACCGCGGGAACTATTATGGCGGGTATCACCTATGTGACTCAGGTGCTTATGTCGATAATGATGGTAACGATGATGTCGCAGTCGATATCGAGAGCTATCGCATCGGCAAAGAGAATAAACGAGGTGCTTGACTCTGCTCCCGCTATCGTGGGCGGAGAAAAGAGCGCCGAGGGCGGAGATATTGCGGTCTCCTTCAGGGGAGTTTCGTTCAGATACCCCGACACACACGGACGCCCCGTGTTGCACGATATAAATCTTGATATAAGGCGTGGAGAGACGCTTGCCGTTATCGGCGCGACGGGCTCGGGAAAGACCTCTTTCGTAAACCTTATCCCGAGATTTTACGACGCGACAGAGGGAGATATCTATGTTGACGGACTTCACATAAAGGAATACGACCTTACCGCTCTGCGCGGTAAGATAAGCTTCGTTATGCAAAAGAGCGAGCTTTTCTCGGACACGATAGAAAACAATATCCTCTGGGGTAAGCCCGACGCCGACGCGGAGGATATCCGCGAGGCGGTGCGAGTAGCGCAGGCAGAGGAATTTGTCAACGGATTTAACGACGGATACAAGACATTTATCACAGAGAAGGGCGCGTCGCTCTCGGGTGGACAGAAGCAAAGAATGTCAATTGCGAGAGCGGTGATAAGAAAGCCCGAAATACTTATTCTCGACGACTCGACCTCGGCTCTCGACCTCGCAACCGAGGCAAAGCTCCGACAGGCTTTGCGCGAGAGATTTGAGGATACTACCGTCATAATGATAGCTCAGAGGATTGCGAGCGTGCGTGAGGCAGACCGTATCGCGGTCATAGAGGGCGGAACAATAATCGCCTGCGCGCCTCATAGCGAGCTTATGGAGAGCTGTAACACCTACCGTGATATTTACAATTCGCAGATGCAGAACGGAGGTGCGGCTAATGAATAATCAGAGAAAAGTCGAGCAAAATATGCCCCCGATGGGCAGACCAGGCGGTGGCAGAGCAGGCGGTCCCATGGGCGCGAGAGTGAACAGAGAGAAGCCGAAAAATGTGAAAAAGAGCCTGCTGCGACTGTTGAAATATATCGGACGAAGCAAGCTGCTCATTATCGCTCTTATCGCGATAATGGTGGCGGTGACCGTCTCCGACCTTGCGGGACCCGCGCTTCAGGGTGCGGCTATCGACACGATAAAGATAAAGAACGGCGCGATTACAGTCAATTTTGAGACTATGCTCGAATATCTCGGAGTTATGGCGATACTTTTCGTATTCAGCGCGGTGATGAATTTCTTTCAGGCGATAATCGCGGCAAAGCTTTCGCAGAACACGGTATATATGCTCCGCAACGACCTTTTTGCGAAAATATCAAAGCTCCCGATAAAGTATACCGACACTCACAAGCACGGAGATATAATGTCGAGAATGACTAACGATGTCGAGAATGTCTCAAACGCAATCTCGCAGTCGATAGCCTCGCTCATATCAAGCGTTCTGACTCTTGTGGGCGCATTTTCAATGATGCTTTATTACGGCTGGGTAATGGCGCTTATAGCCTGCGTTACAATACCGCTCACAATATTCATTTCGGGCAACCTCGCGAAATTTATGAGAAAATATTTCGTGCGCCGTCAGAAGCTTATGGGACAGCTCAACGGTCAGGTTGAAGAAATGGTCACCTCGTATAAGACGGTGGTTGCTTACGGCAAGGAGAAAAAAGCGGTCAAGGATTTCTCGGCTACAAGCGAGGAGTTCAAGCGGTGTAGTATCAGCGCGCGCGTGTGGGGCTCGATTATGGGACCCTGTATGAATTTCCTCGGAAATCTTCAATATGTCCTTATCGCTGTTTTCGGAGGATATTTCGTGCTTAATCCCGTTGGATTTATGAGAACGCTGAGTATCGGAAATATTCAGTCGATGCTTCAGTATTCAAAGAAATTTACCCGACCCGTAAACGAGATCGCTAACCAGTATTCCTCAATACTTACGGCTCTCGCGGGCGCTGAGAGAATATTCGAGATAATGGACAGCGCGGACGAGGTGGACGACGGTAAGTCGGAAATCAGGGTCGAGGAGATAAAGGGAAATATCCGATTTGAAAAGATAGACTTCTCCTACGAGGAGGGCGAGCCCGTGCTGAAATCGCTCGACCTCTGGGTCAAGGAGGGACAAAAGATAGCGATAGTCGGCGCTACGGGCTCGGGCAAGACCACGATAGTCAATCTGCTCACGAGATTTTACGAGCTTGACGGCGGAGTTATTACGATAGACGGCATAGATATCACCGAGATACCAAAGAGTACGCTTCGCCGCGCTATCGCGATAGTTCTTCAGGATACGGTTCTGTTCTCCGATACGATAGCCGCTAATATAAAGTACGGCAGACTTGAAGCAACAGACGAGGAGATGAAGCGCGCGGCGGCTCACGCAAAGGCGGACGAGTTTATCGAGAGACTGCCCGAGGACTATAATACCGTGCTTGCCGAGTCGGGAAGCGACCTCTCGGCGGGACAGCGACAGCTGCTCGCAATAGCCCGCGCCGTACTTGCTGACCCGAAGATACTTATACTCGACGAGGCGACATCAAGCGTCGATACGAGAACAGAAATGCACATTCAGCAGGCAATGGTGGCGCTTATGGAAAAACGCACCTCGCTTATTATCGCGCACCGACTTTCAACCATTCGCGACGCCGACAAGATAGTGGTAGTCAAGGACGGAACGATAGTCGAGGCGGGTGACCACGAGGAGCTTCTCGCGCTCGGCGGAGAGTACCATAAGCTATACAGTAATCAGTTTGCGGGTATTGCAACATGATGTTTGACAGAGAAAAATTCGCCAAGCTCTGCGCCGAGGAGAGCGCGGGGGAAAGCTGCGCGGACAGTATCGGGCTCTATAAAGAGAAACGGCTTCACAGAATACTCAAGCTGCTCTCCTGTGAGAATATGAGTGCGCACGAGGTCAAGGTCGGGAATTATGTTGCCGATGTATTTGAGAAAGGACGGATAACCGAAATACAAACGGGCTCGTTTTATCCGCTTCGTGAGAAGCTCGCATATTATCTTTGTGAGACAGACTACGCGGTAAGACTCGTACACCCCGTTATCGCGGAAAAAAGGATAGTACGCATCGAGCGCGAGAGCGGAGAGGTGATAAGAAGCCGCCGCTCGCCCAAGCGAGTCGAGATGGGTGAGATAATGCGGGAGATATATTGGATATCTGAGCTTGTGAAAAACGAGCGGCTCGAGATAGTCGTCCTCTATATTTCCGCTGACGAGTACAGATATTCCGAGGCGGTGAGATACAGAAGGTCGGGCAAATACGACTCCGAGCTGCTGCCGCGCGAGATACTCTCCGAGGAGCGCTTTTGCGGGGTCGAGTCCTATAAATTTCTGCTTGACGGCACCCCCGAGCGATTTTCGGCAAAGGAATACGGCGCACGCAAAAAGCTGCGCGGCAGAGAGCTGTACAGTACTCTCAATCTGCTCACGGCGCTCGGACTTCTTGAGCGCGAAAAGGGCACCAACAAGGCTTACGAATACCGTCGGGTAAATAAAACTTGACAAAAAAGTAGATATGTGTTACTATTAATACATAGAAAAGAAGCCACAGAAAAATTATCCCCGACAGCGTAAGACCGATGCGTTACGATGCCGAGATATATATTATTGACAGGCTAACGCGATAAGTGGCAAATATAACGCGCGCAAACGGGGAATACCCTCGCTTTGCGTGCGTTTTTTGGTGGAGGCTCTTATGAAAAAATTTATAAGTCTATTTATGACAGTATTTATAATTTTTGCTTTTTCTTCTTGTTCGGATAAAGCTACTGAAAACGGTACCGACACCCAAATCACTAGCGGAGAAATTCCCTCCTTTGAAATAACTTTTTCAAATGAAACTGACGAATCAGGTTTTCCTGTCAATGATGGGGATGAACCCTATCGTAGCTATCAATTTGATTCTTATAAAGGGCTATATAATGCGCTAATTGGTGCAAACGACGAAATATCCAAAACAATCTTTTCACCGTCGGTGGATATATATGAAGCAACATTGCTATCGTTTGAAGAAGAGAGAAGTAAAGTTTATGTTCCAATGAGTAACGGTAGTCCTATTGCTTTAAAAAACAACAAGGAGTTTCCCATTATAACTTTTTACTCGTCTGGATTTATCTATAATTTGCCTTATATTTGGTCTCACCACAATGTGTACGGTTATGATATTGACATACGCGTGGCTTATCCATCGGTTCTGAATAACGAAAAGGTCAATAATGTTAAATCCTATGTAGAGCTTCTGGGAATATTGGCGCCGACTGCGCCAACCCCGAGTACTAATTCCAACATGTATGAGAAAGAATTGACCTTGGCGGACGGAGAAAAGGTTACTGCTTTGATAAATCCATACAGATATCCCGAATGTTTAAAGGTATATATTTCTTACTACCAAAACGGTGTAGTGTTTAGTTTCTCGGGTGATGCGAGAATTTTGAACGATGAGTTTTTTAAGTCGTTATATATGGTTGAATATTTGGAATGACAATAATATGAGAACGGTTGTGCAACACATTTGACATTTCCTTGCGGTGATACAGAACTGTTCACAGAGTGGTTATGGGGGTTGATGCTTAATGAGTCGACACATTATTGATAAAATGCTTTCTTCGCAGATATTCTGGATTTTGTTTGGAATTATGGCTGTGGCTGTAATTGGCGCAAGCTTGGTACGGTTGATTATACACATACGGCGCAAAGAACGCTTTTGGAAAACCCTTATTCCCATTATCTGTGTGTTGCTGTTGATAGCTATCTTGCCAATCTTACGCTTCTTTACAAGGGAGTATAAAAAACCACTTTGTATTGAAATATCCGAACTTGATAAAACTATCGTCGTTGAGGAATGGCAGTGGTTACTTGGAAGCGGTGCCGAGATATATCTCAAAGACGGTTGGGAAAAGGTCTATTTAGGAGACGCAGGTGGCGGAGACGACGGGTATTGTCCTTTTGAGGACGGCGAGTATGAAATCACTTATCAGGAAAGCGATAATACGATAACCGTTAGGTGGCATAATAGCTTTGATTGGGAAGAAGTTGTTTTTGAATTACCGCAGTAACATAATATGGAAGTAACACAGAGGACGCTTCCTTGTGTTAAGTAAAAAGACATAGTAGCGCATACAGACCTACAAAATTTCATACTAAATCAAGCTCGGGCGGATATATCAAATCCGCCCGACGATTTTATATAAATCGTTGATTACTTTAGGAATGAACCACAAAAGAAATCTTGATTTTTTGTCGCTTCCACCTATTTTGATTTTTTTGCTTTCGCGTTAAAAAACAGTTAACAAATTTGTTATATCATTGATATAACTTGGAGAAGCTTTTTTCTCAAAAACTAAGGATTTGAAAGCGAGTAATAGCTATGTTTGAGCATCTTTCAGAGGACAAAAAGAGAGTTAATGTGCGTGATTTCGGAGCCGTCGCCGACGGAGTTACAGATGATACCGCGGCGATAATCGCGGCGGCGGATTCGCTGACCGAGGGCGGTATAGTATATTTTCCCGCAGGTGTTTACCTTATGGATTTCGTTCCGTTCCGCGAGGGCGTGACATACCTGCTTGAGGGCAAGGCAGACGATATATCCGCGGGATATACCGAGGAGCTTCAGGCAAGAATCGAGGCTGGCGAGTTTGCCGTGCTTCGCTCAATGGGCAAGGGCGATATGTTCATAAATCACGAAAAGGAGCAGTTCGCCACGGGCAACGCGGTATCGAATTACGGACTTTCGGGTGGCGTTATAGATTGTGTCGGACGCGTGCGTGCCTTCATTTTTATTCACTGTGAGAATGTCCTGCTTGAAAACTGTATAATCCTCGACTCCCCCAACAACCACTCTATTCAGGTAACGGGAGCAAGTGATGTTATGATACGCAACTGTATGTTCGCGGGATATAATTTCAAGGGAAATCTCTATGCCGAGACGATTCAGATAGAGCAGTCGCATTCAGGCGCTATCGGTTGGCAGATGTTTACCACATCGAATGTTTCGTATGGAGAATATCGCTTCTGCGAGAATGTGACCGTTGAGGGCTGTTATTTCGGTAAGAGCGCGAATTACGGCGCTCCGCTTATCCCGATAGGACACCACGGACAGGAGTACAAGTCGAGCGTAACAGGCTGTTACATCAGAAATTGCGTGTTTGATAATCCGCTCTATATGGCGCTTCGCCCGTATGCGTATTCTGACCTCGTCGTTGAGGATTGCACCTTTATTTCGATCGAGCAGAGACTCTTTGAGGAGTCCGACGCGATGATAACATATCTTCTGCGCAAGCCTAATCCGCGCGCTATTGCCGTTGACGACGACGGTAATTTTCTTCACGCTACCTATGAGCCCGGATATGCCTGCGAGGGCTCTCTTGGCTCGAGAATACGCCGCAACAAATTTATTCTCGGCGGCGACCGTATCGGCAGAATAATCAACGCTAACGGTATTTACAGACGCGGAATGAAGGTCACGACTCACCTGCTCAAGATAGACGAGTTTGGCGGACGCGCGTATGTTTTCCACGGATACAGAAAGGTCAAGGACCTTATCTCCGAGCTTGAATTTTGCGACAATGAAATCGTCGTGCTTAACAGAAAGCCTGCCGTTACCGACTATCTTATGCGCTTTGAGAAGGTTTGCGGACTCAAGCTTTCGGGTAATGTTATAAAATCAAATGTCGAAAATTATTCCGACTGGTACCGCGACAACGAGGCGGTGAAGCTTGTTGACTGTTATGTCGGTAATGACGACAAGGCGCGTTATATCGAGGGCGACACCGCCGCAGGCAGACGAATTATTCTTCCTCTCGGTGACGGAGAGGAGGCGCGTGTTCACTGCGCTAAGAAGCTGACATTCGCGCTTTATTGCGAGGACGGCGGAGCTATTGAGACAGACGCCGACGAGCGAGGAAACGCAATAGTCACCGTAACTCCCGATGAGGGATATACCTTCGCGGGCTGGGAGACTGCTGACAGCGATTACACTTTTGCCGCGGGTGACAGTGAGCTCGATACAGATGTTGCGCTTATAGCTACCTTCAGAAAATAATTGTTATTCTTCCCGAAAGGAGAAAAAATGAAAAAATTTACAACGGCAATGCTTTGCCTGTGTATTGCGCTGTCGCTCGTATTAAGCTCCTGTGTCAAGGATAGTGGCGATGCGGATGTAACCGATGCGACGACGGAAAATACTGTGGGGGAGAGTGTCGCGACCACCACGACCGCCGCGACTACATCCGCAACCACCGAATACGATTATTCAAAGATACCCGATGTAATAGAGCCGCACGAGAGCCGTACGGTTGAGGCGGGAGAGCTTGGACTTGACGCATTCCTAGTAAGCACCGAAAAATATTATGTAGCTGATGCCGTCATCGAGGAGAGCGGAGATATCACCGTTACCTCCTATAACCCTGGAACTACCGCTATCAAGGTGAAAAATACCTACGGCGAGGCGGCGACGCTTACGGTAAAGGTGGCGCTTGATTACAGCATAGAGAGCATCGAGGTTGATAAGTTCGAGATGCCTCAGAGCTATGTCAACGCAAAGGATTACGGACTTGACGAGGAAAACGAGGACAACGCAGAGCAGCTTCAGGCGGCTATCAACGCGTTGCCGAACGGCGGCGTGGTATACATACCGCGGGGAAGATATGCCACGAAATATGTCGAGCTTAAGAGCAATGTCGCGCTCAGACTTGAGGGTATTCTCCCCGATTACAATGTCGGGTATAGCGATGAGATTGCCGCGCTTCTGGCGAGCGGAGAGTTCTTCGCGGTTCTCGCATCGGCGGGCGGAGATATGTTTGTCAATACGCCTAATCTCGGAGCGGGCAGAGACGGCGCCGACAATCTTGAGATAACGGGCGGCGTCATCGATATGGAAGGGCGCTCGAGAGCGTTTATATGGGCTTGCGCCGACGGAGTTCTTCTCGAGAATGTGATAATGAAGGACTGTCCGAATGACCACGCGATACAAATAACGGGAAGCAAAAATGTCACGATAAGAAATGTGCTTTTTGCGGGATATAATTTTGTGAGCAATACCACGGGCAGCGAGCTTATACAGATAGAGACCTCGCACCCGGGGGCAACGGGGTCTGCCGAGTGGGCGCCCGCGCAATTTGAGCAATACGAGTATTATAACTCCGAAAATGTCAGAATAGAGAACTGCTATTTCGGAAAGAGCGATGAATACGACTCGGCTACCTATTTCATAGGTCACCACGGACATCAGGGCGGAGCGAGCCTCACGGGCTTCAAGGTGCTGGGTTGCACATTCGACAATCCTAGAGTCGTGGCTATCCGCGCGTATGCCTATGTCGATGTTGAGATAGCCGATTGCAAATTCATATCAGACAGAGATAATTCTGTCGTCGCTAATCAGACGCGATATATGATAGAAATGAATTTCAATTCGGGAGATGTAAAGCTTCCGTCAGGAGTCTATCTATTTACCTCGGAGGCGAGGGACGGCTGTCGGGATTACGAAATACACGACAACGATTTCGTTATCGGAGAAAGCTCGGCTCTTGCGGGATTTATAAAGACGCTCAACACGGGAACTACCTGCTGTGATGCCAAGGCGTACTCGTCGTTGATCGAGACCGATTTTTACAATGCAAAGGCGCATGCCTTTACGGGATATAAAATGGTTACGACCTGCGTATCCGATATAAGTATTTCGGACAACACCTTTACCGTTAAGAATTCTGTCAGTGACACTCTGTTTTATATGTACTCGGTCAGAGGGCTTGAATTTAAGAATAACACCTTTGACGCATCTGGTACGCATGTCAAGCATAATCTTGACGGAGTCAGCTGCTACGGCGCATCCTTCCTTGGAAGTCAGTCGATGAGAGAGAGACAGAGAACATTCCGTATTGCTTGTGTTTATAACAACAAGACGGTTCCGATAGTTTTGCAGTCCGCGAGCGGAAATATCGAGGCTTACTGTACGGGAACGAATCCGCAGACGAACTATATGTTTACGGTGAGCTGCGGTGAGGGCGGCGTGATAGAAAGATACGCCACGGACGACGGCAAGCTTTATGTCAAGGCAGTTGCCGATGAGGGATATGCTTTCGACGGATATTATGTGGGCGGAGTGAAGAAGGGAAGCGGACGGCTTGAGTTTTCGGCTTCCACAACGGTTACCGCCGTATTCGTTAAGAAATAATAAAAAACAGTCATAACCACCGGCTAAGCCGGTGGCTTGCTCAGCCCTATAAGGGCATGTTACTGGCAGGGCTGAAAGCCCACCGAAACATTTAACACCTGCAAACTCGCCCTACCGCCACAGATGTGGCTACTGTTTTCAGCCTCCCTTGTGTAAAGGGAGGTGGGTATGTTATAATACGAAGTGCAACACTTGTAAAAAAGATAGTAAAAACAATATAATAATAAATTTGTATTTTTGAGAGAAAGGCGTAGCCTTGAACG
>JAGAKG010000013.1 GCA_017625755.1 Clostridia bacterium
AACACCGCAGGCGGTCAATTCCTCGCCAAGCACGTGAACGGGTACGGGGAGCTTGCCGTCGGGACAATGCTTATCGGCATACCGCACGAGCTTTATGAATACAAAGGATAGGAACAACGAAGAAAGAAAGTCAAAGGTGCTGTCTTGATCGCTCGTAATGCAGTAATAGGCACAGGGCTTTTTGCCGGGAAGCTCTAAGTCGATTTCATCATAAGCGGTGATGTTACGTATCTGCTGATTTTGAAAGACCTGCAATCTTGAACCAAGCCCGATAATTACACCGCTTCTCACCGTTTCTGATGCTTGCCTGAATATTGCGTACGGCGCCTTGGCAGGATGAGTGGACGGTATTTCGTCAAACAAATTGTTGAGCTTGTTTTCAGAGCAGAGAGTCAAAAGGTTATACACCTCTCCTATATTCTTCTCTTCAGGCTTGAACCCGCGCTCCACATATAACACAAGCGCCTTGAGCAAATTCATTTCTGCACTGTCCCAGAAGTGATCCCCGCGCTCCGATCCCGTGTTCTTAATAATAACGTCGCAGAAAAGCTGCGCCATCAGCTCCTCGCCCTCGATCTCGCAAAGGCAGTTCCACGAGTCGGACGCTTCGGGAGTAACAAGGTTGAACACTTTGACCTCATATCCTTGAGATCTCAGATATTCGCTTGTCTTTTCATAAAGCTCGGATTTGGGATCCGTAATAACAAGGGACTCACCGCGAGCCGCACTCTGCAAGATTCTATTTACGCAAAATGCTCTCGTTTTCATCGAACCGCTGGCTCCGTATATCGCCATATTGGCGTTGAGCCTCGTTTCTCTTGGAACACAGACCGCCTTCCCGTCCATCTTGCCGAGAATCGTACCGCCGTGCTTCTTAACGTCACCCACCAGGTCAAGCACCTCTGTAACTTCTTTCTTGGGCATAAAGCCCGCTGTGCCGTATGTACCCTTGGTGGAGTAAATAAGATTTCTTGAGCGGTCGTACTCTCCCTTGTCACCATAGCCCATCTTCATTACCATAAAGATCAGCAGACCAAGGATGCCGATGCAAAGCAGTATGCCGATGATTCCATAAGGGAACGTAAACATAGCTTTGAAGCATTCTCCTATTGCAAAGCTCGGTGTGGCGGGGGAACTTCCGTCCCCCATTGTTCCTCCCGCGTTTTGCCATTCGTTGTAGTTACGGATAAACTGTGCAGCGTACCCACCGCCGTAAAGCAGAGCAAATAGGAGGGGCACGAGGGCGGCTGTTATCTTGATTATTTTTTTCTTGTCTAACTGAAAAACCTCCTTTCTGTTTTTTCGTAATCGAGCGTTTGAAACTCCACCGCATCACTGCAATAGCGGCTCAAGACCTCCGCCTGATAATCAAAGCAATAGATGATTCCTCGCCTTTTCTGTGTTGCAAGGGCAGTATCGAATTTTCGTATCCGTCTGAGGTCGCATTTGTATGCAAAAAGCACAGGATGTCCGTCCTCGGTCATAGCATCGTTTTCGATCAAAAAACCTTTATCAGCAGGACACAGATCGTCCCCTAAAAGTCGGTCGAGTGCACCACAGAGTTCGGGGCGGCATAAAAGCTTCAACAGCATCTCTCCCCTCTCGTCATTGGTTACGAAATAGAAATTTTCGTAATTATCATCGAGAAGAAAATATTGCTTTGTGGTATTAGCAAGAACGTCATAGGCAAGCTCCATCGTGTTTCCGAGAATAAGACCTTTTATGTTCTTGACCGAGTATTGAGAGGACTCGGGCTTGCGGCAAAATTCGTTCTCAACGAGAACCTTGGTTCGCATTTCTGTTTTATACGCCCAAGTCCTTATGAGCGAGTTGCCAAAATTGTAAACAACGAAAATTTCCTGTTCGGTTAGCAAGAGACCAACCGAACGTGTGCTTTTGACTTTATCGAATACGATGCCGAGATCTTTTATCTCACGTGACGGATAAAACGTCGGAACGCTTATCGAAAGATTTCCCGGAACAGATAACAGGGGACGCTCATCACGAAAGATTGAAACGCCCGCATTTTTCATCGTTAAGTTTGCCTCGGCAATTCGATATAGACGATCACGGCGGTGGGGCTCACTCCTTATGTGATTGGTATCAGAATTTTCATCCATATAGAACGAGAAACGCTCGGGGTTGTCGGCAAGAAGAAGCTTCTTTGCGGTGATCGTCGGGCGCAGTCCTCGCCGTCCGTCCTTGTAATAAGTCTTAATCAGTCCTTGTCGTTTAAGAGTAGTGACGATTGTTTCTTTGTAACTGGCACCACCCGATAGGCGAGTAAGCAGTTCTGATGGGAACTCACCGAATATAGCGGCAAGCTCAAGCAGCTCATAAGCTCTGGTTTGTTTGCCGGGGAGCGTTTTTTTGCGTGATATAGGTATCACCTCCTTGTTGATTGTTTTTTACCGAGTAGCGTTTCTATTCGGGTAAGAGATCTCCCCTTTTTTCTCAAAATGCTTGATTTCCTACATATATGTCAGCTTTTTGAGGGTATTGGGGGATTTTTTTCAAAAAAAGCTAAAAATCCGATATAGATTCGATGCTGTTTTTCCTCTTATTTAGCCACTCTGTAAAGCGTTCTTTTTCCATCACAGTAATGCGAGTACAGTCGCTTTCCCCAAGCTCCGTAGTGTTGTAGGCATCACACAGAAGCCCGGTATCGTCCACCATTACAAAGGTGCTTACAACGTCCAAAATCTGCTTGAGTTCAAGATTGTCGTAGTCCCTTATGCGTCGGCTCGAAAGCTCTCTGTCGTAAACGTGAGAGAAGCATACGACACATTCCTCAAAGTGTGGCAGACTATGATTGTCAGCGTAACTACTCAGGGTAAAATATAGTGGGTCAATGAGAAATTCCGTACTCTTGCGCTGCTTCCTTTTGGGGAGCAAGCAAGGCAACGTTATCTCCAAAATACCATCCTCGCATTGGATTTCAATGCCCTGCACTACTCCCGCCGAGGCAAGATAATCCGTCTTTTTCACGTTGGACGAAACGTATATTAAATGTCGCAATCGGCAGGTAATAAGTTCGCCACGGAGAGCCGCATCGGTGGAAAGCATTTCGTAGTTTTCGGGATATTGTGAGATATCTGTATTCTCCATAGCACGAAGTGTTCTAAGGAGCTTTTCGATATCACTCGTTATCCCCTCTATTCGTTTGTTTATGATTTGTCTATCCAAATTTCCTCCTTTTCTTATTCTTTTTTGTAGTATTGGATTACGCCGGTTTCCATGTCAACGGTACAAAAGATCGTGTCCTCAAGGTCAATTTTTTCGATCTGCGAAACATCCTCGACAATAAGTATTTTCTTCCCGCAATCATCGTCGTTACGCATTCTGATGGCGTGGAGAATCAGTACCTCCCTGCCAATCGGAACGTAAACAATCTCGTAGGTTTCATCATCTGCAAAGAATACGATCTTCGACGGATAAGCGTCTGTACTGTGATATTCGTACTTATCTCCAAAGTCCGCAAGCACCCAAAGCGCCGCAAGTAGTTCAGAGTCAATTTCAGCATCCGGATCGTCGAAATAAATATCCTTGTCGCTACGGTAAAAGATCCGTCCCTGTTTGACGAGATATTTCAAAAGATGCTCTATCTTACTCTCCTTTCCGGGATAGAGCCGTTTGAGTTGCTCGCCCTTAGCACAGTGGTAGGTGGTGACGTTACGGAGCAAGGATGCCGCTTCCTGTCGGTAGATTTGTTCTCTTGTTTTCATTGCCATAAAAAATTCTCCTTTGTTTTTTAATCTTGTTTTGCCGCCATT
>JAGAKG010000014.1 GCA_017625755.1 Clostridia bacterium
GTACCCGTTGGTATAAGGTACTCCCTCCAGCTTCACCAACGCGTTGACGATAAGATTCACGCGCGGGCGAACGGACCGTACTCGCTTGTAACTCAGCAGCCTCTCGGAGGTAAGGCTCAGTTCGGCGGACAGCGTTTCGGAGAAATGGAGGTTTGGGCTCTCGAGGCATACGGTGCGGCTTACACGCTCCAGGAGATACTGACCGTCAAGTCCGACGATATCACCGGACGCCGCAAGGCATATGAGGCTATCATCAAGGGACAGAACATTCCTACCCCGGGAGTTCCCGAGTCCTTCAAGGTGCTTGTTAAGGAGCTTCAGTCTCTGGCGCTTGATATCCGTGTTCTCGATAAGAACGGAGAGGAAATTCAGCTTTCAACTCTGTGTAATGATGATGATCTTCCTCAGTATTCCTACAAGGCGAAGGAAATAATGGAGGACTTCCGTCAGGAAGAAGAACTCGTTGAGACCGATGATATCGGAGATTCCTCGCTTATTATGGACGAGGACGGCGAGATTATAGCCGAAGAAGAAGTCTACGAAGATGTCGGCGACGATTACGACGACGAAGATAATGCGTGATAGAGAAGGAGAATTGCTATGGGAAATACTGAATTTAATTCAATAAAGATTGGTCTGGCATCTCCGGATATGATAAGAGAATGGTCTTACGGCGAGGTAACAAAGCCCGAGACTATAAACTACCGAACACTCAAGCCTGAGGTGGGAGGACTTTTCTGCGAGCGTATCTTTGGTCCTACGAAGGACGGAGCTTGTATGTGCGGAAAGTACAAGAATTCCCACAACAAAGAGCCTCATAAGTGCGAAAAGTGTGGCGTTGATGTTACGACCAAAAAGGTTCGCCGTGAGAGAATGGGTCATATAGAGCTTGCTTCTCCTGTGTCTCATATATGGTATTTCAAGGCTATTCCCTCGAGAATGGCGCTTGTGCTTGATATGTCTCCGAAGCAGCTCGAACAGGTGCTTTACTTTGCGGAGAATGTCGTCCTCGATCCCGGAACGACTCCCCTTCAGAAGGGAATGGTTCTCAGCGAGAGACAGTATCAGGAGAACCTCGAGCTTTACGGAAAGGATTTCAGAGTCGGAATGGGAGCGGAGGCTATTAAGGAGCTTCTTTCTCAGGTCGATATCAATGCGCTCTCCGAGGAGCTTAAAGAGGAGCTTGTAAAGGCAAGCGGACAAAAGAAAACAAGAATAATCAAGCGTTTGGAGGTCGTTGAGGCTTTCAGAAAGTCGGGCAACCGCCTTGAATGGATGGTTCTCGATGTTATTCCGGTTATTCCTCCTGATATCCGTCCTATGGTACAGCTTGACGGCGGACGCTTTGCGTCATCCGACCTTAACGAGCTTTACCGTAGAGTAATAAGCAGAAATAACAGACTTAAAAAGCTGATGGAGATACGCACTCCCGAGATAGTTATAAGAAATGAGAAGCGTATGCTCCAGGAGGCTGTTGACGCACTTATCGACAACGGTCGCCGCGGAAAGCCTGTAACAGGTCCTTCTAACCGTCCTCTCAAGTCTCTCTCCGAGATGCTCAGAGGTAAACAGGGACGCTTCCGTCAGAACCTGCTCGGAAAGCGTGTCGACTATTCGGGTCGTTCGGTTATTGTTGTTGGTCCTTCGCTTAAGATATACCAGTGCGGTCTGCCCCGTGAGATGGCTCTCGAGCTCTTCAAGCCCTTCGTTGTTAAGAGACTTGAGGAGATGCAGAAGGTTCCGGGTGTTAAGGACGCGCTCAAGAAGATTGAGAAGGCATACGAAAATCCCTGCGTATGGGACGCACTCGAGAATGTTATCAAGGAGCATCCCGTGCTTCTCAACCGTGCGCCGACGCTTCACCGTCTGTCTATTCAGGCGTTCGAGCCCGTGCTTGTTGAGGGACGCGCTATAAAGCTTCACCCGCTTGTATGTACCGCGTTCAACGCCGACTTCGACGGAGACCAGATGCCTGTCCATGTTCCGCTTTCGGCAGAGGCTCAGGCAGAGGCGAGATTCCTTATGCTTTCGGCTAACAACCTGCTCAAGCCCGTCGACGGACGCGCCGTTGCGGTTCCTTCTCAGGATATGATACTTGGTTCTTACTACCTGACTATGGATAAGGCAGGCGAGCCCGGAGAGGGCAGCGTTTACCGTGATTTCAACGAGGCTATGATGGCTTACACCAACGGAACCCTCGGACTTCACGCTCCTATCAGAGTAAGAGTCACCAAGGAGATAAACGGAGAGAAGGTCACGAAGCTCGTTGACGCTACTCTCGGACGCATGATATTCAATAATCCCATTCCTCAGGACCTCGGATTTATCTCCAGAGAGACAGAAGAAGATATGTTCAAGCTCGAGATAAACAAGGTCGTTAAGAAGAAGGAGCTCGGACAGCTTATCGACCGTTGCATCAAGAAGCACGGCGCGGCAGTCTGCGCGAATATGCTTGACGATATAAAGGAAATGGGCTATAAGTATTCAACAAAGGCATCCTTCTCTATCTCGGTATACGATATGACTATACCTAATGAAAAGAGCGCCTATATTGAGGAAGCTCAGAAGAAGGTTGACAAGATAAACCGCTACTATCAGGATGGTTGGCTCACTGATACCGAGCGCTACAACAGCGTTATCAAGGTATGGGAGCAGACCACCGACGATGTTACCGCCGCTCTTCAGCACAGCTTTGACGCTTACAACCCGATCAAGATAATGTCTGATTCGGGAGCCCGCGGATCTATCGCGCAGATGCGTCAGCTCGCGGGTATGCGTGGACTTATGTTCGCGACCAACGGTAAGACGATAGAGCTTCCTATTAAGTCTAACTTCCGTGAGGGTCTTAACATTCTCGAGTACTTTATGGGTGCTAAGGGATCGCGTAAGTCGCTTTCCGATACAGCGCTTAAGACGGCAGACTCGGGATACCTCACAAGGCGTCTGGTTGATGTATCGCAGGAGGTTATTATCCGCGAGGATAAGTGCGATACCACAAAGGGCGCTTGGGTAAATCAGATCATCGACGAAAAGTCCAACAATGTGCTTGAGCCGCTTCAGGACAGAATAGTCGGAAGATACACGATAGGCGATGTTATTCATCCTGCTACGGGCGAGGTGATTGTCGGCGACGACGAGATGATAAGCGAGGAGCAGGCAAACGCGATAGTTGCAGCCGGTATCGACAAGGTCTATATCAGAACAGCTATTCAGTGCCACGCTAAATACGGTATATGCGCTCACTGTTACGGTGCAGACCTTGCATCGGGCAAGAAGGTCAATGTCGGTGAGGCAGTTGGTATCATAGCTGCTCAGTCCATCGGTGAGCCTGGTACACAGCTTACGATGAGAACCTTCCACACGGGTGGTGTCGCAGGATCGGATATCACACAGGGTCTTCCCAGAGTCGAGGAGCTGTTTGAGGCAAGAACTCCCAAGAAGCCCGCTGTTATGACAGAGCATAGCGGTGTAGTTCATGTTCATCCCGGTGAGGTGGCTAACACCAACGATGTTTCGGTTAGAAGCGAGGAAACTGGAGAGCTTGTAAAGTACCAGATTCCTTACGGCATGAGATTGGCTGTTGCGGACGGTGATACCGTAGTCAAGGGTCAGGCGCTTACCGAGGGTAATAAGGCTCCTTCGGATATTATGAAGATACTCGGACTCGATGCGGTATACGAGTATATCATCAAGGAGATCCAGAAGACATACCGCTCTCAGTCGGTTAATGTAAACGATAAGCATATCGAGATCATCGCAAGACAGATGACTAGAAAGATTCGCGTTGAGGAAACGGGAGATACGGATATGATGGTTGGCACGCTCGTTGATATGAACGAGTTTGAGGATGCTAACGCTCAGATCCAGGCAAGAATTGACGCAGGAGAAAGCAATCTGGCTCTTGCAGAGGGCTCGCCTGTTCTCCTTGGAATTACCAAGGCGTCTCTGGCAACAGACTCCTTCCTGTCTGCGGCATCCTTCCAGGAGACCACAAAGGTTCTCACAGATGCGGCTATCAAGGGTAAGGTCGACCACCTTATCGGACTTAAGGAGAATGTCATTATCGGTAAGCTCATTCCCGCGGGAACGGGTATGGGATGCTACCATAATATTGATGTCGAGAAGGTCGAGGATAACTCCGACGAGACAGAAGCTGAAGCTATCTAAAAACAACAAGGTCTGCTTGCCGAAAGGCAGGCAGACCTTAAAATTTATAGGCTTTCGTCAAAAATTTTGAAAATTTTTGACGAAAGCGCGGAGATGTCTCTCTTGTTTTACGACTATTAGTAATAGAGGGGACTCGAAATTTTATATAACAGGAGAGACATATGGATAAAAAAGACAAAAACAATCCCACCGCGCAGCTGTCCGATGAGGCTATAATTGAGCTTTATTGGAACAGGGAGGAACGCGCAATTTCCGCTACCGACGATAAATACGGAAGATATCTGTTCACCATAGCGTATAATATTGTGAGGGACGAGCTTGATTGCGAGGAGTGCCTGAACGATACATATCTCGGAACCTGGAACTCTATTCCTCCGACACGACCGAATATTTTTCAGGTCTTTTTGTCGAAAATAATGAGGAATATAGCTCTTGATAAGTACAGAAACAAATCTGCAAGCAAGCGCATACCGAGCGAAATGATAGTGTCGATAGACGAGCTGGACGAGTATATGGTCTACGATATGTCGGCGGAGGACGAATTCCTTATACGGGAGATAAGCAGACTGCTCAGCGACTATCTTCGCGCTCTCCCCGATAAGGAGGAGTTTATATTCGTGTGCAGATATTATTATGCGGACTACATATCCGATATTGCTAAAATGCTCGATATGAATCCCAAGACGGTCTCAAAGGCGTTGGCAAAGCTCAGAGACGACCTGAAAGCAAAGCTTGAAAAGGAGGGTTACAAGATATGAGTGAGAGAAAAAGAGAGCTTGATATTGAAATAATTTCAAATATCGACGACGATATTATCGAAAAAAATTCAAAGAAGCGCTTTGAGCTTTTTACGAAAATGGCTGAAAGAAGAAAAAAGAAAAAGAAAATTACCGTCGCCTGGCTCTCCGCCGCGGCAAGTCTTATGCTTATATTCGGAATACTTATGGCTGTAATTCTGCCCGCGCTCACAAAGCAGGTACCCGTATATCAGGGAATGACGGTATCGGGCGAGTTCCCGACCTCGCAGAGCGCAAACGCGGAAAGTATTCTTCCCGACTTCGCGCCCGTAAATCTGTCTCTCACAGAGCCGACATACA